>JANMZN010000055.1:0-1915 GCA_031383285.1 Segetibacter sp. | reverse complement strand
ATCGCCGGGTTCCAGAATGTTTTTCATTTTTTGGGCATGATGCGCCCATACCCCAGCAAGAAAATCAGCTTGCAATTCCAATTTTACAGATAGTTTATTGCCTTCTTTTTCGCTTAACCTTTGTTGCAATGAATGTACTTTTTCAGAGGTTCCCATCAGGTTTTGAATATGATGGCCAACTTCATGTGCTACTACATAGGCCATAGCAAAATCTCCCGGAGCTCCAAATCGCTCTTTCAATTCTCTGAAAAATGATAGATCAATATAAACTTTTGAATCACCGGGGCAATAAAATGGACCTACAGCTGCACTAGCAGACCCGCATGCAGATTGTACGCTTTCTGTAAACAATACCAGATTTGGCTTTTGATAATTGTTGAGCAAATCTCCCCAAACATCTTCCGTATCTTTCAGTACTACAGAAGTGAATTTCGCCAATGTATCATCTTCAGGAATGGTTTGTTGGGTAGTGTAATCTCCGCCTCCAGGTTTTTGGCCGGGCAACAATTCGGCTGCTTGTTGTGGGTCTCCCCCCAATAAAATGTACAATAGATAGATAACAATACCACCTACGCCGCCACCCACAGCCAATCCGCCGCCACTTACACCTCTTCGGTCTTCTACATTACCACTGCCTTCTCTTCCGCGCCATCGCATAATTAATAGTTTTAGTAAAGATAATCATCCAATTAATCACTTGCTATGTTGCGAATAAAAAAGAAAAAACCGCTGAAGGATTTGCGTCCTGTCAACGGTTTTTCTTTATATCATTATTTTCAATCAAAAAACCGAGATAATTTAAAACTTAAAACCTACAGTCAATGTTACATTACCACGTTCTGTTTGTTGTTCTGCATAGGTATTTGCTTTATCATTTAACCTATAAGGAAAATTAACATCAGTAATCCAGGAGTGAACATAGGTCAGGTCAATAAACATTCCATGATCACGATAACCAATACCACCACTTGCCTGTTTGATATTTGATTTCAATTGTTTGTCCTCGTAAGGGTTGCCATAATATGCGCCACCTAACCTAAACATAATCGTATTGAATTTAAGTTCTCCACCCAATCTGTAATTAAAAGTTCCTTTGTAGTAGTCTTTAATCACGGCTTTTAGCTCTTTGTAAAAAACCTTATCGGCATCAGTTACATTTTCTCCATCCGCACCAAATCGGGTACTGCCATATCCAATGTATTCTATGTCTGCAGTTATAAAAGCCTTTTGCTTGCGGGTATCTTTTACTTCTCTGAATACATAGGATCCGCTTACAATTAATTTTAATGGTGTAGATGCACTATAAGATGTACTTCCTTCTGATGTATTGGTGAATTGGTTTGAATTGGCCGTAATGATTTTTTGAGGAGTATAGTTTTCGCTGTTGGTAGTTAAACTAGCGGTCTGTTTATCTGTGAGATAATAAAAAGTAGGGGTGTGGACTGCAAAACCAAGCCTGATGAATTCTTTTGGTTTATAAATGACACCTAGTTTTGCGTTCACACCTATGCCAGTTGTATTGATGCGATCTGTATGTTCAAAAAATCCAAAGCGATTGGTGGTATCATTTGTAGGGTCGGATTCTCTATACATTGTATTTTTTGTATGGCTTACGAAAGGTATGCCGAGACTTCCTCCCAAATATAATTTGTCATCCATATTGGCTGCATAGCCTAAAGCGAGTTCATAAATACCACCTCTTGTTTCTATTGTTTTTTGTTGTTGCAAAGCAAGCCCGTTGGCTAGTAAAAACTCTGGGAGACTTTTGATAACCAAATCTCCGTTTGCATTTCTAAATGTATCAACTAGGTAAGTATATAAAGCAGGTGCTGTTCCATAAGCAAATCCGCCATTATTAAGCGCCTGGTCAATTGTTTGGCCGCTATTGCTAAATTGTTCCGAAAAAACTTCGCTG
>JANMZN010000054.1:0-2556 GCA_031383285.1 Segetibacter sp. | reverse complement strand
CATTAAAAGACTATGCGAATTGTTTGTATGCTATTTTGAAAAATGAAAGCATTGACCAATGTATTCTGCTAGGGCATAGTTTAGGAGGTTATGTAACCTTAACTTTTGCCAGCATCTATGGAAGTATGTTATCTGGTTTTGGTCTTATTCACTCAACTGCATTTTGCGATTCTGAAGAAAAAAAAGAAACCAGAAGAAAAGGAATAAAGTTTATTGAAGAGAATGGTGCCGGTATATTCCTTAAAAGTACAATTGCAAATTTATTTTCTAATAAAAGTAAAATAGTAAAAAGCGATTCAATAATAAGACAGATTAATAAAGGTTTTGATTTTAGCAAGGAGGCTTTGATCCAGTACTACAATGCAATGATCAATAGACCAGACACTACTGAAGTTTTAAGGAAAGCTTCAATACCCGTCTTGTTTATCATTGGAACTGAAGATATACCTGCTCCAATGGGTGATGTACTGAAGCAAGTTCATTTGTCTGAAACTGCTTTTATGCATATTATGACCGATGTTGGACATATGAGCATGATCGAAGATCCAGAAAAGCTTAATAAATACCTTTCTAATTTTTGTTCAGCAGTATCTCAAATCTTGTTTTAAAAATAAAAATTAACATTAACCGATCAAAATACAGATTACACGTTAGCAACCTTTTGTACTTTCACTTTTTTAATCGCAAGACAACATTTCTTAAAATACTAGTGTCTTAGCTATTGATCAACTTCATGAAATCATTTTTTCCAGCAATATTATTATTTTTCTTAACATTACCAACTTATGCCAGTCATATTTCTGGTGGTGAATTGTTTTATGAATATTTAGGCCCTGGATCTGCAGCTGGAACAAGCAAGTATAAAATAACTATGCGTTTGTTTAGAGACTGCTCTTCTAGTGGACAAGAATTGACTTCAGAAACAGTAAATATAGGAATTTACAATGCTGGCAATTTGACTCAAAATGCAACGCTGTCTCTTCCTTTACAATTACCTATTAGTACCATACGATTAAATACGAATGCAATTCCTTGCCTAACAAATGCACCAAATGTCTGTTTTCAAGTTGGAATTTTTTCAAGTATAATTGAATTACCAAACACTTTAGGAGGGTATGTCCTGAGTTGGTTAAGGTGTTGTCGTGCAGATGGGCTTGCCAACTTATCGGTTAATAGTGGAGTTGGAGCGACATTTACTACAAGTATTCCTGGTACATCGTTGTTACCATTTGGAAATAACAGCAGCCCACAATTTTTGGTAAAGGACACTGCATTAGTTTGCAAGAACAAGAATTTTTTTTTAGACTTTGGAGCAACTGACGCTGATGGAGATACTTTGACCTATTCTTTTTGCGATGCATATTCAGGGGGAACTTCAACTGATCCTAATCCAGGACCTGCTGCTAATTTAAGTTTGAATGCATTGCCATATCTCACTCCAAATTTTAGTGGGACGCAACCATTAGGAATAGGTGTTACAATTAATCCAACAACTGGAATAATAACTGGTGTAGCCCCTTCAGCGGGCAGGTATGTTATCAATGTTTGTGTTACAGAAAGAAGAAATGGTGTTGTGATTAATTCCCATCGAAAGGATTTCATTCTTGCTATTGGCAATTGCGATTTTGCAGCAGCTACTCCTGTAGCATTGTCGGGTGAACCATATATCAGTACTTTACCTTTCAGATATGTGTCGTGCAATGATTTTGACGTTTCATTTGCAAATCAAAACTCATCAACAACCATACAAAGTGCTCTTTGGGATTTTGGTGTTCAAGGTGTAAACACAGACACCTCAACATCAAAAACTCCGACCTTTACCTTTCCTGATACCGGAATTTATATTGTTAAATTAATAGTAAGAGCGACTAGCGGGTGTACAGATACCAATGCAACAGTAATAGGGGTTTATCCTGGTTTCAATGCTGATTTTAGTTATATCGGGAGTTGTTATCAATCTCCTTTTCAGTTTCAGGACAAAAGTTTTGTCAGGTTTGGGGTAGCTAATACCTGGCAATGGGATTTCGGTCAAGGGTCAACCAATTCAGATACCGCAAATGTTGCAAATCCATCGTACCTCTATCCGGTAGCGGGTAATAAGAATGTAAGGTTGATAGTGACCAGTTCCAAAGGATGCAAAGACACCTCCACTAATCTGGTAATTGTAAGAGCTGCACCTGTACTTACCTTGCCGTTTAAAGATACATTGATATGCAGTATAGATAGCCTCACCTTAAAGGCTATTGGAATAGGCTCTTTTTCATGGTTCCCCCTTTACAATATTCTAAATACTGGATCAGCCTTCCCGATTGTATTTCCTAAAAAAGATACTATTTATACGGTAACACTTAATGATGCTGGATGTATTTCCAGAGATTCCATAAGAGTTAATGTAGTAGATTCGGTGTCTGTTGATGCAGGAAACGATACAACCATTTGCAAAACAGATGATTTCATTCTTCATCCAACTACCAATGCAACGGGTTTTATTTGGACACCCTTAACAATAATTCTCTCAGGTGCAAACACTCGGCAACCAATAATAAAACCAGATAC
>JANMZN010000049.1:0-16898 GCA_031383285.1 Segetibacter sp. | reverse complement strand
GATAGTATTCAAGTTTTGGAAGGTCTTGAAGCGGTAAGAAAAAGACCAGCTATGTATATTGGCGATGTAGGTGTAAAAGGATTGCATCACCTTGTATATGAAGTAGTTGACAATAGCATAGATGAAGCCCTTGCAGGTTATTGCTCAAATGTCAATGTTATTATTCATGAAGACAATTCCATCAGCGTTAGCGATGATGGGCGAGGAATTCCTACCGCGATTCATACTAAAGAGAACAGAAGCGCATTGGAAGTAGTAATGACGGTACTGCATGCAGGTGGTAAATTTGATAAGAATACCTATAAAGTTAGTGGTGGTCTGCATGGGGTAGGTGTCAGTTGTGTGAATGCCTTGAGTTCAAAATTGCATGTTACGGTAAAGCGTGATGGTAAAATATATGAGCAGGAATATAGATGTGGTGCACCACAATACCCTGTAAGAGAAATTGGAGAATCGGACCTGACAGGTACAGAAGTTCATTTTTGGCCGGATTATACCATTTTCATTGTTTCTGAATACAACAGAGAAATTCTGGAAGGTCGTTTGAGAGAGTTGTCCTACCTCAATAGAAAGATAAATATCAATCTCACCGATTTAAGAGAAATTGGGGAAGAAGGTAAACCTTACTTCAAAAATTTTTATAGCGAAGGTGGAATAGTAGAGTTTGTGGAAATGCTCGACAAAAATAGTCGTCGTACACCTATCATAGCCAATACGCTTTTCGTAGAAGGGCACGATGTTGAAAGCAATGTAGCTGTTGAGGTTGCTATGAGTTATAACAATGATTTTAAAGAGCATATATTTTCTTATGTAAATAATATCAATACCATAGAAGGCGGTACCCACGTTACAGGCTTCAGGCAGGCATTGACCAGGGTTTTTAAAACTTATGGCGATAAGAATGGCTTGTTTGAGAGAGCAAAAGTAGTAGTAGAAGGTGATGATTTTAGAGAGGGACTGAGTGCCATTATTTCTGTAAAAGTACCTGAACCACAGTTTGAAGGGCAAACCAAAACTAAGCTGGGTAATAATGAAGTAAGTGGCATAGTTCAAACAACTGTAGCACGTGCATTGGAAGCATACCTCGAAGAAAATCCAAGAGAAGCCAAAAATGTAATTTCAAAAATAGTATTAGCAGCACAAGCTAGAGTTGCGGCTAAGAAGGCAAGAGATATGGTACAGCGTAAAACTGTACTAAGTGGAGGTGGATTACCAGGCAAGTTGGCTGATTGTAGCGAAAGAGATCCATCAAAAACAGAATTGTACCTTGTAGAGGGAGACTCGGCCGGTGGTACAGCCAAGCAAGGCAGAGAGCGTAGTTTTCAGGCAATATTACCACTTAGAGGTAAGATTTTGAATGTGGAAAAAGCAATGGAACATAAGATTTATGAAAACGAAGAGATCCGAAATATGTACACTGCACTTGGTGTAACTGTTGGAACTCCGGAAGATCCAAAGCAGCTAAATCTCGTGAAACTTCGGTACCATAAACTCATCATTATGACTGATGCTGACGTAGATGGTAGCCATATTGCCACATTGATTTTGACTTTCATTTTCAGATATATGAAAGAGTTGGTTGAAGCAGGATACGTTTATATTGCTCAACCTCCATTATATCTGGTAAAGAAGGGAAAAGAACAAGCTTATGCATATTCAGAAGAACAAAGAAAGGGATTGGTTGAAAAAATTGGCGGAGGAAAAGACGACAGTGTAACCATTCAGCGATACAAAGGTTTGGGAGAAATGAATGCTGATCAATTGTGGGAAACTACCATGGACCCGGCACGACGTACATTAAAGCGTGTTACCATAGAGAGTGCCGCAGAAGCAGACCGGGTTTTTAGTATGTTGATGGGTGATGAAGTGGCTCCAAGAAGAGAATTCATCGAAAGCCATGCTAAGTATGCGAGAATTGATGTGTAATTGGCTGAAAATATTTTAATAGAAAACTCCGGCTTAATAAAAGCCGGAGTTTTGTGTTTATAACAGTTTATTTGTAATTGGCTATGTTGGGAATTATTTAAATAGAAAAATATTTTTTTCACACCACAAAACCAATAAACAAAAAATACTGTAGATTGTGCAAGTAATTAAAATTAATAATAAAATAAAACCCACTACAATGGATACTTCAAAAATGATCAAGGCTTATTGCTTAAAGACTAAAGAGAAAAATGTGCCTATGCATGATGCAGTTGTTACAAGAACAGCTAAAGGCGGCTATATGGCAGGTGGAAACGATGGTAAAGGAAATAAAATGGCTGCTATATTGAACGAAGCAAAAGCATTACAAGCTATTGCCGATGGTGTAGCTACAAAAGGATTTTAATGACATCATCCGCTCATTAATGTGATGAACGGTAAATATTTTCACATTATTTATTGTGCATAACACGCCGAAACGCTGCATGGACAATAGTAATGTTGATAAAATAAATGTGTAGATTTAAATTATGTACATCTTTTTTGATTGCCGTTTATTCCTTTATTTTGCACCCAATTAACCAAAATAATAAAACATGAAAAAGATTAAAATTTGTTTGTTAGCACTTACAGTATTAGTAGCTGCTACTTCTTTCGGTCAGGATGACAAGAAAAAAGCTTCTGGAAACTCAATGAGTATTGGGGCAGAACTTGGTTTACCTATAGGTGACTTAGGTGATAGCAAAAAGCTTGGTATTGGTGGTTCTGCAAAAGCTGCATTTGGCATTTTCGAAGGTGGTGCAGTAACATTGTCTGCTGGCTACATGACTTTCGGTGGTAAGGATCAAACAATAACTACTACAGTTTTAGGTCAAACATTTACTACAGTTGTTCCAGGCACAAAACTTAATGTTATTCCGGTAAAAGCTGGTTTGCGTTATATGTTAGGTGGTGGTATTTATGGTGAGCCTCAATTAGGCATGTCATTCTTTTCAGGTGCAGGTTCAGGCTCTGCTTTCACATACGCTGCAGGACTTGGAACTATGATCAACAACCAAATTGATATTGGTGTTCGTTATGAGGCTTTTAGCAAGAATAGCTCTACTTCATCTTTCATTGGTGCAAGAGTTGCTTATAACTTTGGATTCTAATTAATTAAAAAATTGTTTTAAGCAAAAGCCGGCTATTGCCGGCTTTTGTTGTTTTATTCCAATATGACAATAATCGTTTAAATAAAAAACCCCAGAATTCCCAAGTTTTCTATTTAAAAGATTATTTGTATTTATTTATTACATGGCTTGTAAATTGCACCCGTAGCAAAATCAACGATTAATCCAGGCCAAAACAATAAAATATCGGCAATAAGTGCGCCTGCTCTTAGCGGTCTAGATGGCTCGCCTTGAGCAGGTTTTGTTCTTTGACAATCACTCACCCGGCCACCAAATACAGTAGCGCAAGAACTTAGTGAGGAAACTAGCATTAAAGCCAATGTGATTTTTAATAGCGTTTTTTTCATTCGTTTAGGTTTAAGAAATTATAAAATAAAATTTATACATGCAATTTTAATGATTAATTTTTATAAGTTATAAAAATTAGTATTTTTTAATTTTTTCTTAATTTTATTACTGAAATTTTAGAAAAAATATCGTGAAGTCCTCTAGATGTGAAAATAAATGAAATAATATCAAACGGAATAAATCTTGTAATTGACCTAATCAATATTCTAAAAAAATAAAAGTTGTTATTACTTGATAAGGTAGCTACTTCTGTCCTTGTGATCATTTTACCTATTGTCTGACCTAAAAAATATTCAAGCAAGAAATAGTATAAAAGATATAAAATACAGGAAATCCATTTTATATTTTCAATTCCAATAGTATTCTTGAACAATACCATCACCGAAATAAGAATAAGAAAATAGGCAAGTGTATCAATTATAAAATTGTATAGCCTTATTGTTTTGCTAATCATTGAAAAGCTAAATTAGGGGAAAGAATTTAATTATATTTTTCCCTTTCAGTCAGTTCCTTTTTTATAACTAAATAACTTCGATTTTTTTTATTGGGTTTCCTTTGTCAACCATTCTATCGACGCTTTTTTTCAAATCCTCAATTTTTTTTGGAGGATAATTTATCTAGTAATTTTTTTACCCAAAGGTTGTTGAGGCACAACCTATTTCTCTAACTTGGTTTAATTCTTCTACACTTCCACCGCCGCCAAAAGTTGTGTTTCCACAACCACTTTACCCAGCTCTTTTTTGAGGAATATTATTCGATTAATATTAATTTCGAAATAGATTTATAATGAGCATAATTTTCGGAAAATGCAATTAGAAAATTGTACCTCATTGAGGAAACTATTTAATTGTAGCTTGTCTTTATAAAATTACTTTATCAACCGAATGCTAAAAGGGTATTTATACAATTTCCCTTCGCTTGCTTTTATGGTTGCTAAAATTATCAAAACAAAACCTGCAATAGCAACAATCCAGGTAAAAAAAATGCCTATAATTGATATGAATAAAACAATCACTACCAAAATCAGTGAAATCTGAAAATTGAGCGACTCTTTTGCATGAGAAGCTACAAATGCTGATTCGTCCTTTTTAATTAAATAAATAACCAAAGGTGCAAGTATGGGAAATACAACGGTTAGAATGTGAGACAGCAATGCCATCGTCTTTTCATCGCTTGTAGGTACTTTTTCTGGCATCAATTCTGTGCCAAATGAAGAGCTATTTTCCATAATTATAATTTTAGTCTAAAGTAAACCAATAATTTTCAATTTCATATATCTCATTTTATGATTAGCTCGTACCTGGTTATAACCTTACAGTAAAATGATTTACACAAAACCAATTAATTACCTGTTTTAAGTTTATATAAAAAATTGTAGGCATGTTTTTTTTCTGATATTATTGATGGATGATTAAAATAATTGAACATCCTGTTTTTGTATATCGCCAAGGGTAGAATCATCAATATTTCTGTCTTTGTAGAAAAGGAAATTGTTTTAAAAGGAGATTCAATAACTGTGATTTTATTTTAATTTATCATGATTTAATTCAAAGATTTTTTTTATGCCGGACGACTGCCCTGTTTAATATTTTATTCTTTTTATCCTGCTGAAGGTTTTGTTCTATGAATTTGGCTGGCACAAAAATTGAATAGCTATAGAAGTAAACAAATTATAAACAATGATTATGAAATTGAAATTACTAGCTATAGTAATATTATTATCAAGCAGCGCTACCTTTGCTCAAATTAAAAAAGGTCAGTGGATGATCGGTGGAGATGCCACTTTTACTTCCACAAAGTACACAGATAATCCAACCATTACAGAGCTTAGTTTTAATCCGGCAGCAGGTTATTTCTTTATGGACAAATTTGCAGGAGGATTAAGAGTAGATATAAGCACTGCATCTTATGGAAGTGGATCCGGATCTGCGACAAGTTTTTTTGGTTCACCCTTTTTGAGGTACTACTTTTTACCGGTGGCACAAAAAGTAAACTTGTTTGCTGACGCCTCATACGGAATTGGCTCTGTATCTGCCACAGGCGCTGATACAAAATCAACAACGCTAATGAGGATAATGGTAGGGCCATCCATTTTTCTAAACCAACATACCGCATTACAAATAGCTCCTTTTTACAGGAGAAAAGGGGCTACAGATTTGGATGACAAAACCGATACTTTCGGCATGGCCATTGGTCTTCAGATACATATTGGTCCGCAGGGAAAGTAAAATTCTACTCTTTGTATTAGGGGCAGTCTACCAGACTGTCCCTTTTTTTATTTACAAAATATTAAGAATTAATATAATGCAATAATCTATATTTTAATTTCAAAACACAATTGGCAAATTATTATTAAATTGTATGTGAACGGCTCCATTGTAAATTTATTTTTTTAAAATGAAATTGGTATAAAATTTCAGGGTTATTCCAACTTTTCCCATCCTACATTTGTATTTTATTACGCAATATGAGTAAAAGAGGAATAATACTGTTGAACCTTGGGTCTCCAGACTCAACAGAAGTGAAAGACGTAAGGAAATATTTGATGGAGTTTCTGATGGATAAACGAGTAATTGATTATCCCTACATTCTCCGGTTGATGTTGGTTGGAGGAATTATTGCCCCATTACGGGCACCAAAGTCGGCCGAAGCTTACAAGACAGTTTGGACCAAAGACGGATCTCCTTTGGTAGTTATGACCAATCAGTTAAGAAATGCTTTAGAACCTTTGTTACATGAGCCTGTTGAAGTTGCCATGCGTTACCGCAAGCCAACTATGGAGCATGCCTACGAAAAACTATTGGAACGCATGCCCGACATAGAAGAAGTCATTGCCATTCCATTGTATCCTCATTATGCGATGTCCTCTTACGAAACTGCAATAGAACATGCTAAGGAAGTTTATAAAAAGAAAGGATATTCCTTCAAGTTGTCTTTTATCAAGCCATTTTATGATGATGCAAATTATATTCATGCGTTGACCGAAAGTATTCGTCCAAATTTGCACCAGGATTACGATCAAATTCTTTTTAGCTACCATGGCTTGCCTCAGCGGCATATGTCCAAAGCAGATCCTACTCATTTGCATTGTATGAAAGTTGAAAATTGTTGCGAAGTAGATTCTGTTGCGCATAAAACTTGCTACCGGCACCAATGTTGGACAACCACTCAACTCATCATAAAAAATCTTGGTATTCCTCCTGAAAAGGTTGGATTTTCTTTTCAATCAAGACTTGGACGAGAAGAATGGTTAAAGCCATATACTGCCATTCGGCTTGAAGAACTGCCCAAAGAAGGCGTAAAAAAATTATTGATCGTTTGTCCGGCATTTGTAAGCGATTGTCTGGAGACACTTGAGGAAATAGCAGAAGAAGGCAAACATTCTTTTTTAGAAGCAGGCGGAGAAAGTTTCACCATGATTCCCTGCCTCAATCTTCACCCACTTTGGGTGCAGTCTTTGGTAACATGGATGAATGACCTGTCGGTTGGTAAAAAGGAAATGTTGCTTCAATAGTTTCTCGTTCTTTTGTACCGTTAGTTTATTTCGATGGATGGTTTAAGTTATCTTGAAAAAATATCAAAGACGAATGCTTTATTATTATCTGAAGGCGCTCCATATCATCTTTGTGGTTACATGGTTTAGCGGCATGTTTTATATGCCACGGATTTTTATTTATAATACCGAAGCTATTGCAAAACCTGAAGCTATTCGCAATGCTTTGCACGAGCAATTCAACCTTATGATGAAGCGGCTTTGGTACGGAATTACCTGGCCTTCTGCTATCCTTACTTTAATATTTGGTCCATGGGTAATGATCAATTTCAACTGGCACAAAATAGTGTTTGAAGAAGAAGGCAAATGGTTACTCATCAAGTTGATTTTTGTGGTGTTTTTATATGTTTACCACTTTTCACTTCATTCTATATTTAAACAGCAAATTGCAGGGGTATTTAAATACTCTTCTCAGCAGTTGCGGATATGGAATGAAGTTGCCACCATTTTTTTAATTGCCATCGTAATGCTCGCAACTGTGAAGCAAAGTATAAGCCTTCTTTGGGGACTTGTAGGGTTGATTTTATTTATTGTCCTTTTGATGTCTGCAATTAAAATCTATAAAATTATCAGAACCAAATAACTGCTATGCGAATACTATTAATTGCTATTATGGCCTCCATTTCTTTTTGCTGTTGTACTACAAAAAACGAAGCAGATATGGTAGTGCACAACGCAGTAGTTTATACGGTCAATAATCAATTTAGTGTCGCCCAAGCATTTGCAGTAAAAGATGGAAAAATACTAGCGGTAGGCAACAATGAAGCTATTATTTCGCGTTACCATGCTAGTGAAATAATTGATGCAAAAGGACAAGCAGTCTATCCTGGTTTTATTGATGCGCACTCCCATTTTTTAGGTTATGGGCAATCATTGTTTATGGTTGATTTGTACGGCGCTGATAGTTGGGAGGAAGTCATGATCCGCGTTCAAAAATTTGCAAATGAACATCCGAATGAAAATTGGATAAAAGGAAGAGGATGGGACCAAAATTTATGGAAAGGAAAAGCCTATCCAACCAATGAAAGATTAAACGAATTATTTCCTGCCACACCTGTATTTCTTACTAGAATTGATGGTCATGCAGCTGTAGTAAATCAAAAAGCAATAGACCTAGCTGGTATTGTTTCTGGTCAGCAATTGACAGGGGGTGATATAGAAACAAAGAGTGGAAAACTAACGGGAATTTTGATTGACAACGCAGTTGATTTAGTATCAAGCAAAATGGGGAAAAATACCATTGATGATTATATAAAATGGTTAACTGCTGCTGAGCAAAATTGTTTTAAAGTTGGATTAACCACCGTGTCCGATTGCGGTTTGATGTATAACGATGTAGAAACAATTGATGGTCTTCAGAAAGAAGGGAAATTAAGCATGCGTTTGTATGTAATGTTGAGTGATGATACAGCAAATTACAAACGATATTTAAATAAGAAGCCGTACAAGACTGACCGCCTTTTTGTAAAGGGTATAAAGCTGTATGCAGATGGTGCATTGGGCAGCCGAGGTGCATGTTTACTTCGCCATTATGCTGATAAAAAAGATTGGTTTGGGTTCTTGCTAAAAGATAAAAATTATTTTGATAGCATTACAGATGTATTATACAAAACAGATTACCAGGTTTGTACCCATGCAATTGGGGATAGTGCCAATAGGACCATTCTAAATATCTACAACAGGGTCTTAAAAGGAAAGAATGACAGAAGGTGGAGGATAGAACATGCACAAGTAGTAAATGAAAACGATTTTAATTTGTTTGGAAATGCCAGTATTGTTCCCTCCGTACAACCTACTCATGGCACCAGCGATATGTATTGGGCCGAAGAAAGATTGGGAAAAGAAAGAATGAAAGGTGCCTATGCCTATAAAGATTTACTCAATCAAAATGGTTGGTTGCCGCTTGGTACAGATTTTCCTGTGGAAGATATCAGTCCCTTTAAAACATTTTTAGCAGCTGTGTTTAGAAAAGATGCCAAAGGATTTCCTGCAAATGGTTTTCAAACTGAAAATGCATTAAGTAAAGAAGATGCCATTAAGGGCATGACAATTTGGGCAGCCAAAGCATGTTTTCTGGAGAATGAGGTTGGCAGTTTGGAAGTAGGTAAAAAAGCTGATTTTATTTTATTGGATAAAGATTTGATGAAAGTTGATGATAAAGAAGTCTTGAAAACGAAGGTTATGGCAACTTATGTAGGGGGTAAAAAGGTTTTTTAATTGGTGTTATAAACCATAAATTTCCAAATCTTTTTCATCTAATTTATAGATTGTTTTATACACACTAAGGAACTTATATAATTTTTCGGCTTCTTTATTTATCCTATCATTTCTAATTTTAAAGTTCTCATATCGAGCTCTATTTTCATTCGAGGTATTGTGTTTCTTATTTCCAAGATTGGATACTAACCCACTAATATCATAGACTAATAAATTTTTGCTTTCTTGTAAATATTGCGCAGCGAAAACATCCAATCCAATATCGCCTTTATTTGGTTGAAGATTGTTTAAAACAATCAAACGTTTGTCTATAAGGTCTGTTAGATCCACAAGTGACTGTTGTAAATCATTAATCTCACTAAGATTGTCATTTTTGTTACTTGTAATTAAAATTTTTTCCCGACCCTCTCGCAGCTTATTGTTGAAATCCTTAATTAATAGTGGCATGTCTTTTACTTGTGAAGATACCAACACGTAATAATCAAGTCTTTCTTTATAATTACTTTTTTTTGAATAATTGCAAGAAATTGTTGTGATCATGAAAATAATAGCAATGGTCATTTTTATTTTCATTGGATGAATTGTTTTAGTGTTGATATCAGAACTGATAAATAAAAGTAGTTTAATATTATTAAAATTAAACATTCCTTTTGTAGAAAATATTGACATCGTGTCAGCAAAAATGCTTTTGGTATTTATTTTGACATTGTTAAAAAAAATTTATTATATGCAAAAAGGTCAGATAAGGGTTCAGACGGAGAATATTTTCCCCATAATTAAGAAGTTTTTATACAGTGACCACGAAATATTTGTTCGTGAACTAGTTAGTAATGCGGTCGATGCTTCGCAAAAGCTGAAAACACTTTCTTCTATTGGTGAAGCCAAAGGTGATGTTGGTGAACCACGCATTGATGTAGAATTGGATGTCAAGGAGAAGACACTTACCATTATGGACCGCGGTGTGGGCATGACACAAGAGGAAGTGGATAAGTACCTTAACCAAGTGGCATTTAGCGGAGCTGAAGAGTTTGTTAAGAAATATAAAGGTCAGAATGAAGAAAACATCATTGGCAAATTTGGTTTGGGTTTTTATAGTGCCTTTATGGTGAGCGAAAGAGTAGAAGTGTACACCAAAAGTTTTAAGGATGAACCAGGCTGCTACTGGAGTTGCGACGGAAGTCCTGAATATGAATTGTATGCTATAGACAAGGCTGACAGGGGTACGAAAATTGTACTCCATATCAATGAAGAAAGCAATGAATTTCTTGATGGAAACAGGATCAAATCTATTCTTGAAAAGTTTTGTCGTTTCTTACCGGTCCCAATATACTTTACCGAAGTAAACGAAGCAAAAGACGAGAAAGAAGAAGATAAAGAAGCACCTAAACCAATCAACAATACTTCTCCTGCCTGGACAAGGAAACCTGCTGAACTTACCAAAGAGGATTATGAAAAATTTTACAAAGAATTGTACCCCTATGGTGAAACGCCTTTGTTCTGGATTCATCTAAATGTTGATTATCCTTTTAATCTCACGGGCATACTTTATTTTCCAAAAATTAAGCAGAGTTATGAGATACAAAAAGATAAAATTCAGCTATACAGTAACCAAGTATTTGTAACGGACGAAGTAAAAGATATTGTTCCGGAATTTTTAATGTTGTTGCATGGGGTGATTGACAGCCCGGATATTCCACTGAATGTAAGCAGGAGTTATCTTCAAGGCGATCCGAATGTAAAGAAAATCAATGCGCACATTACTAAGAAAGTAGCAGACAAGCTAGAGGAGATCTTTAGAAATGAAAGACCTTCATTTGAGCAAAAGTGGGAAAGTTTGGGATTGTTTGTGAAATACGGAATGATGACCGACGATAAGTTTTTGGAGAAAGCGAATAAATTTTTGGTAATGGAAGATGCAGTTGCCTCTGTGGTTAAAGAAGGGGACGAAAAGAAGACTTCAAATAAGTTCTATACTTTGGAGGAGTACAGAATGGCAGCCGAAACGTTGCAGAAAAATAAAGATGGTAAACTGGTTATTTTATATACTACAGATCCAATTCAGCAAGACGCCTATATACAGGCTGCTCATCGGAAAGGATATATTGTAATAAAGATGGAAACCTTGGTGGATACGTCCTTTATTAATCAAGTGGAAATGAAATGGGAGCAGGTACATTTTGTAAGAGTTGATGCAGATATAGTAGATAACCTGATTGATAAATCGGAGGATTCTTCTAGTGTTTTGAGCAAGGATGAAGAAGAGAAATTGAAAGGATTATTCACCGTTGATGTACCTCAAATACATTTAACTATTGATGTGAAAGGATTAAGTGTAGATACGCCGCCTGTTGTAGCCACCAGGCCAGAGTTTATGCGTCGAATGAAGGATATGGGCGCAATGGGTGGCGGTATGGGAAGCTGGTATGCAAATATGCCGGATGAAGTAACTTTAACAGTGAATGGTAACCATAAAATTTATCAAAAGTTGTTGAAAGAAGACAATTCAACATTGCAAGCAAAACAAGTAAGAAACTTGGCTGATCTAGCGTTGTTAAGTCAGGGCTTGCTAAAGGGAAATGCGCTTACTTCTTTTATCAATAGAAGCGTAGAATTAATGGAAGATGAAAAGAAGATGAATACTGTTGTGTAGGTGAAATAATTGGATGCTAAAATGAAAAAAAATGCTGCCTGATTTTTTAGGCAGCATTTTTATTACATAGATTCGGATAGAATTGATTGCTTTTGATTGTTGGCAATATACAATTCTGAAAGTCTAAGATCACAAACTTTCAATTGTAATGAGATGTTTCCATTGTAATCATTTTCTTCTAACGTAAAAACGACATCCAATGGTTTTTTGCTCTCTATGTGTTGAAATTTTTCAGGCATATTGAAGCCGATTCCTTTGAAGCTATTGTTTCCTTGCTTAAGGCAAAATCGAATGTGTTGGTCCTTTAACAACTTTGATTCACCAGTATCAACAACATTCCGTGCAATGAAAACCGGTCGCATATTTTCAGGACCATAAGGTTCCATTTGCGAAATGATTTTGTAGAATGAAAAGGTAAGGTCCTTCAGTTCTATTTCAGCATCAATAACTATTTCGGGAATCAGTGATTCCGGTAAAATTGTTTCTCTAACTACTTGCTCAAATTTATTTCTAAAAGCATCAATATTTTCTGGAAGTAATGTCATTCCCGCAGCTGCAAAATGCCCGCCATAACCAATCAGATGTTCCCTACAAGCATGTATTGCCTCGTATAGATTAAACCCAACAACACTCCTTGCGCTACCGCCTGCTATTTCCCCACTTTTAGTAAGAATAATTGTTGGTTTATAATACGTGTCAATTAGCCTTGAAGCTACTATTCCAACAACTCCTTTGTGCCAATGTTCCTGATACAAGACTGTAGATTTTTTATTCTTAAAATCATTATCTTCTAGAATAAGTGCAAAAGCTTCTTCTGTTATTGTACTATCAGCGGTCCGCCTTTCTGTATTGTCTATATGAAGCATTTCTGCAAATTCCTTCGCCTTTACATCATCTTGTTCAATGAATAATTGAACAGCTTTTTTTGCATCATCCATTCTGCCTGCAGCATTTACTCTGGGCGCTATTATAAACACCAGATTTGTAATGAACATTTCCTTTTCTACCTTGGCCAACTCCATCAAAGCCCTAATGCCTGTACAGGGATTTTTATTAACTTTTTGCAATCCAAAATAGGCCAATATGCGATTTTCTCCAGTCATTGGTACTATGTCCGCAGCTATGGCAGTAGCCAATAAATCAAGATAGCACAAATAAGATTCATCACTTAACCCTAATTTTTCGGCAATGGCCGACATCAATTTAAAACCAACACCACATCCACAAAGTTCCTTGTAGGGATAAGCGCAATCTTTTTGTTTGGGATTTAAAATAGCGATGGCAGGAGGAAGTTCTTCATCAGGCAGGTGATGATCACAAACAACAAAATCAATTCCAATGCTTGCGGCATATTTTATCAGCTCAACGGATTTAATTCCGCAGTCTAACGAAATGATTAATGTAAAACCATTTTCTTTTGCAAAGTCTATACCGATTTTTGATATTCCATACCCTTCTCTATACCGGTGGGGAATATAATAATCAACATTAAAGTAAATATTTTTGAGAAATTGATACATGCTTGCAACAGACGTTGTACCATCAACATCATAATCTCCAAAAACAAGAATTTTTTCTTTGAATTCAATGGCGTTAAGTACTCTATTTACAGCCTTGTCCATATCCTTCATTATCCATGGAGAATGAAGGTGAGCGAGTTGCGGTCTAAAGTAATCTTTTGCTTTTTCAAAACTATTAAATCCGCGTTGTGCCAGAATCTTGCAAATGGTCTCATTAATTTTGAGGTCTTTTTGCAAAGCCTGAGAATTATCATTGTCACTGGATAATATTTTCCATCTTTTTTCCATCATGTTAATATTTGCGGTCAGTTGTATATCTAACCAATTCTTCTAGTGCTTTTCTAACGTCGCTCTCAGGAAATTGATGTAGAATTGAAAGTGCTTCGTCTCTGTAATTAAACATTTTACTTTCGGCATAATTAATTCCTCCGGCTTTTTGTACTTCATCAATAACATACCTTACTTTGGCTTTATTAGTATTTTCATTTTTTACAATGTAAATCAGTTTTTTTCTTAATGAAGAATCAACTTTATTCAGTGTATAAATCAGGGGCAGTGTCAACTTTTTTTCCTTAATGTCATTTCCGGTAGGTTTGCCAATGTCTGCACTTCCATAATCAAACAAATCATCTTTAATCTGAAAAGCAATGCCAACTTTTTCTCCAAAGCTTCGCATTTTGTCAATTGATTCTTTGTCTTTAAATGTGGTGGAAGCACCAGCAGCACAAGATGAAGCAACTAAAGAAGCTGTTTTATTTTTAATGATTTCAAAATAGACTTCTTCTTTCAAGTTGAGATTTCTCGATTTTTCTATTTGCAGAAGTTCTCCTTCGCTCATTAATTTTACAGCCTCAGAGAGTAGTTTTAGAATTTGGAAGTCATCGTTATCAAGTGATAGCAATAATCCCTTAGATAGCAGGTAATCGCCCACTAATACAGCAATTTTATTCTTCCAAAGTGCATTGATTGAAAAAAAGCCCCTTCTTTCTAACGATTCATCTACTACATCGTCGTGTACAAGTGTGGCAGTATGTAGAAGTTCTACCAACGAAGCGGCCCGGTAAGTTTTGTCATTAATCTCCCCTCCAAGTTTTGCACTTAGCAATACAAACATCGGTCTCATTTGTTTGCCTTTTCGCTTTACAATAAACTGCATTATTTTATCAAGTAATGATACATTACTTTTCACCGCTTGCCTGAAATGCAATTCAAATTCTTTTAACTCCGAATGTATTATTTTATTTGCTAATTCCATTAAATGATTTGGTCCCGCAAGTTAAGTTTCATAAATTAAAAAAGTTAATGTACTTTTGCATTTAACTAACTGGTAAAAATATATACAAGGTAAACAATGCAGCATTTTTGCTTATTATTTGTCTAAATAATTCAGTGTAAGTCTTGTGTATTTTTCTAACATTTAAAAATTTATCGTTAAATATTTGGTTATTTATCTCCAAAGCATATTTTTGCATGGGGATCTTAACAAGAATTTCTATTACAAATTAATAAAACACTTCTATGGCAAGTAAAAAGTACATTTTCATGTTAGGCTTAATCAGCCTGTTTTTCTCTGCAGCAATTGCGCAGGGAGACGCTAGTTATGATTGGAAAGACTCTTCAAAGATTCCTTCTAAAAGACTCCCTCAACACAGTGAGTTTGCAAATAATAACTACCCTTACCCAGCAAAACCACGCAGTATGTGGGAGTTAGGTTTTAGCGCAGGTATGCCACTTCTATGGGGTGACATCGCATTTAAACCATCTTTCGGTGGGGGTATCAGTTTAAGAAAAGCAATAAGTCACACATTTTCTGTAAGGGCTGGTTATACCGGCATGTATTTGAAAGGAGATCCAACTACTTTAGGCAGAAGGCGTGGACAAGTTAGTTATAGAAACTGGACTCACATGGCCAATCTAGATCTAATCGCCTCGTTGAATCCTATCAGTCCATATAGAGGTAATCCAAAATGGAATTGGTACATTCTTGCGGGTATGGATTTGATTGCTTCAAGAGTATTTTATGAAAGAGCTGTTGGCGTTCAATTAGATGGCGGATATAGTGTATTCTATGGCATTCGCAATAGGCCAGGAGTGGGAAGAGGTACTCAGAGTGGTCTAATAACCACTTTCGGTGGCGCAGAAGTTAATGGTAGAAAAGGTTGGTCCTTACTAAGTGGTGGAAGTTTCGGAGCAGGATTTTCTGTTAAGCTTAGTAAGAGAATTAATATTGGCCTTGAGCATCGCTACACCTTGACTGGATATGATTATTTGGATGGTATTAAGCCTGATGGTTCTGGAAGTAATGATTTATATAGTTATACTAGTGGTCGTTTGAATTGGAATATTGGTAAATCTTCTAAGCGTGTTGAACCATTGTGGTGGATTAATCCAAACAATTATGTTTATAATGAGTTGAATAGACCTAGTCATTTCAAAATACCTGCTCCAGTTCTTCCTGATACCGATGGTGATGGTGTAACTGACCAATTTGATATGGAGCCAAATTCTCCTGCAGGTGTACCAGTTGACGTGCGTGGCGTAGCTAGAGATACTGATGGTGATGGTGTTCCTGATTACAAAGACAAGGAATTACTTACCCCAAGCAAATGCTTCCCTGTTGACGCTGATGGTGTTGGAAATTGTCCTGAGCCAGCTTGCTGCAAGGAATTAAGAGATATCATAGCTAATGGTGGTGGTACCGGTGGTACTGGCGGTGGTACTGGTGGATCTGGAAATTGTAACATGGGTAATCTACCTAGTGTACAGTTCAAATCAGGAAGTGCTGTATTGAGTAAAGATGCGATGAACCTATTAAAGAGTGCAGCTGCTCAAGTAAAAGCGGTGCCTACTTGCAGAGTAAAAGTAACAGGACATGGTGCAAGCACTAAAGCTTCTCAGCAGTTAAGTTGGGATAGAGTAAATGCTGTTATCCGTTATCTTGTTGAAAAGCAAGGAATAAATGAAAACAGGTTCATATTTACATACGGTGAAGATGGAGACGCAAATACTGTTGACCTAATGGGAACAACTGAAACCGGTCCAAACCGTGTTGAAGCTCCTCATCCTAATTTGAAAAGCAAATAATAAAATAAGTTTTCAAAAAATACCCTTCTACCAGGAGGGTATTTTTTTCAATTTTTTTTTGAAGTGCAACTTTTTGTATTGCTTTGTTCTCTATTGGATAATTAGAAACTTGATCCTTCCTTTTTTTGGAAGATCTGAAAAATGAATAATAATTGATTTATGAGAAAAATTTTATTACTAATTGCTGTTACAGTTATTTCAGCAACTAGTTTTGGTCAGCTTGGAGGTACACACAATTATTTGGATACTTCTTACATATCTCCACGTAATCTGGCTCAACAATCAGATTTCCTCAATAACAACAGTAA
Source organism: Segetibacter sp. (assembly GCA_031383285.1). Taxonomy (GTDB): domain Bacteria; phylum Bacteroidota; class Bacteroidia; order Chitinophagales; family Chitinophagaceae; genus Segetibacter. The sequence continues at coordinate 123 of JANMZN010000049.1, read as the reverse complement.
TTTTCCTGCAAAGCCTAGAGATATGTGGCAGTTGGGAGTTTTTATTGGCTTCCCTTATGTAGATGGAGATGCCCCTCAGGCACTTCATGGACTAGGATCTGGCATTAGTTCATATGCTTGGGG
>JANMZN010000031.1:0-6219 GCA_031383285.1 Segetibacter sp. | reverse complement strand
TCGGGTTCAAGTTGCGGTGGAACAGTAGCTTAAAAAAAAGTATGGATATAATTATTAAAGCAAAGAACTACTTAATAGAACAAGGACTGATTGAGCCCGAAATTGGAATTGTATTGGGGACAGGCTTGCATCAACTGCTCAACCACGTTGAAATCATGTACTCAATACCTTATGCAGCTATTCCGGGGTTTCCTGTTGCAACTGTCGAATTTCATAAGGGCAATTTAATATACGGAACACTTGCAGGTAAAAAGATCCTTATTATGCAGGGTCGTTTTCATGCCTACGAAGGTTATAACATGCAACAGATTGTTTTTCCCATAAGAGTGATGAAACTTTTAGGTGTGCAAAAGCTTTTTTTGTCCAATGCAGCGGGGGGAATTAATCTCGATTATAAGAAGGGTGACCTGGTATTGGTTGATGACCATATCAATCTTCTTTCAGGCAATCCATTAAGTGGAAGGAATTATGATGAATTAGGCAGCCGTTTTCCTGATATGAGTGAACCCTATGATTTACAGCTTAAAAGCAGGTTGCAACACAAATCAACAGCGTTAGGAATAGAATTAAAGAAAGGTGTTTATGCAGCAGTGCATGGGCCCAACCTCGAAACAAAAGCTGAATACCGCTATTTGAAAATTATTGGTGCAGACTTGGTGGGCATGAGCACGGTGCCAGAAGTAATTGCCGCCGTTCACATGCAACTGCCTTGTGTAGCAGTTTCTGTTATCACAGATGAGTGCGACCCGGATAATTTAAAGCCTGTGAATATTGCAGAAATCATTGAAGTGGCAGGCAAAGCAGATGAGAAGCTTTCAAAATTATTTGCAGAAGTAATTAAAGAGATATGACAAAGGAAGCATTACTAATATTTACAAAAAACCCTGTTCCGGGGAAAGTCAAAACTAGACTTGCCATTACTGTGGGGAATGATGTTGCTTTTTCAGTTTATCAACAGTTGGTTAAGCATACATTGGTTATTACAAGCGGTTTACCTGTCGATAAGTTTGTATTTTATTCCGACGAAGTAGAACAAGAAGATGTATGGAACAAAAAGCATTATCTGAAACAATTGCAACAGGGCAATAATTTGGGAGAGAGAATGAACAATGCTTTTGCTTCAACATTTAAGAAAGGGGTTAATAAAGTTGTAGTCATCGGAACCGATTGTCCGGGCCTGGATGCAGGAATAATTATGAATGCTTTTGCGTACCTAGATAAATACAATGTAGTGATTGGCCCTGCTGCCGATGGTGGTTATTATTTATTAGGCATGAAACAACATCATCCACAACTATTTGAAAATATAGCCTGGAGTACCAATATAGTTTTTGAAGAAACAATCAGCAAATGTGTTGCTTCTCATTTAGATTATTGGTTGCTGCCTGTACTCAATGATATTGACGAGGAAAAAGATTTGGTTCACCTTAAAAAAGTAAGTTTATGAGTGAGCTGAAATTAATCTTCGTCTATAACGCCAATAGTGGTTTGTTCAGTTCAGTTACAGACTTTGCTCATAAAATTTTATCGCCATCTACATATCAATGCCATTTATGTGCTTTGACTTATGGAAACATCTCCATGAAAAATGGATGGAAATCTTTCATTGAAAATCTTCCGCTTCAAACAGTTTTCCTCCATAAAGATCAATTTGAAACACAGTATAAAACCTACACGGCTTTACCTGCCATTTTTATTATAGCAAAGGATACAGTAAAGGAAATGATCACTAAGCAGGAAATTGAAGTTTGTCATACTTTAGAAGCATTGAAAAGATTGGTTATAGAAAAATTAGAAGAACATGTTCAGCATCATAATACCAACATATAATGAAGCTGTTGGGATTGCCGAAACAATCAGCAGCATCCACACCGCCAACAGTAGGCATGTGGTAGAAATAATAGTAGTGGATGGGGGCAGCTCAGACGATACCATTGCCATTGCCGAAAATTGTGGCGCATTTGTAGTGAAGAGCGAACGAAAAGGTAGGGCAGCACAACTGAATAAAGGCGCATCAGTTGCCAAATATGAAATTCTCTATTTCCTTCATGCGGATAGTATTCCACCAATAGACTTTACTTCAAAGATTTTAAACGCCTATAATCAGCAAATTCACAGCGGTTGCTTTCGGCTGGCCTTTGATTACAACCACTGGTTTTTGAAAGCTAATGCATGGTTCACCCGGTTTGATGTAAATGCTGTTCGTTTTGGAGACCAGAGCTTATTTGTAACCAAACAAGTGTTTGAAAAAGCAGGTGGTTTTCGGGAAGATTTATTAATGATGGAAGACCAGGAAATTATTCATCGGATAAAAGAACATGGAAAGTTTAAAGTTATTAATGATTATGTAACTACATCGGCACGAAAATACCTGGACAATGGTATATACAGGATACAGGGAATTTTTTACCGAATTTGGGCAATGTACTATTTAGATTATTCACAGCAGCAAATGTTAACAGTGTATAGACGATCAATAAACAAGCATAAATTGTAAATTTCTAGTTATGGAATGGTGGGAAGTCTTTAAGAACTGGTTTTTTAGTTTAGGAGAACAATACCATGTAAACCCCTACATATTTGGCAGCATTTATATCGGTGCTATTCCATTCTTTTTTTTATGCCTCGGCTGGACAATTAAAAACATGAGAAAAAAGAAGTCATTTCTACTGCCCCTAATGCTGACGGCGCTTTTTTTTATTTCAGCTTATCTATATCTCATTTTTGTTGGTAGAAACATTCCAGTCTGGGTGTATATTTTTATCAGCCTTACAATTTTTTACGGGGTTTATTCAACTGTAACGAAAATCAAAAAAAACACGAAGCATGAAACCAAATGATGAAAATGCAAAGCTGCCCCCGGAGCAAAGACCATTCAGAGTATTAATTATTTCCGGTTCTGACAGAAGGCAATACAATTGCCCGGGTGTGGATAGTAAGTCAAGAACACTCATGTTAAAGATGGCGGAAATGCTTCCGCAGGATTGGGAAATAGATTATGAAGATTTAGGGAACGTTTATGCAAGAGCAAGAATACAAAGCTGCAATGCCTGTGTATCTACTTCTATGGCCCTATGCGTATATCCTTGCAACTGTTACGAAAAAAACAACCGCAAGGAGCCTGACCTTATGTGGGATTTAGATTTATATGCAAGGCTGGATATGGCAGATGCATGGGCAATCATTGGTCCTGTTAACTGGTATAGCTGCAGTAGTAATTTAAAACTGATGTTTGATAGGATGGTATGTATGAATGGCGGCAATCCAGATGAAAAAACCATTGATCACAAAAACCCTGAAAAAGCAATGGCATTAGAACATACAGAAGAATGGAAGGAAATGAGCTTAAATCATCTGGAAGGAAGAACAGCCGCTTTTTTTTGTTACGGGGATGAGGGTGGTGATGAAATGGATGAGCATAATGTTCCGAAAATATTGGAGCACAAAAATTATTTTAATGGCGATGCGGAACCTTTCACAGATATGCGTAATGCGTATGCACCATTGGTTTGGCAGTGCCGGTATGGTGGCATAGAAGTACCTGATGACTTATGGAAATATTGCACCAGCGGAAAGGGGAAAAAATACAGTGATAACCAGGCAGAAGATGTAATAAAAGAATGCGGATTTATGAATACGTTTTCAGGGTGGGTTAATGATGTTGAAAATTTCGTAAGGGATAAAGGAAAAGTGCCACCCAATAAATACAGGGCTTATGGGTTTGATGCGCCTTCACACATTTGGGCAAATGTAGAAGATGGCATTCGTTATTTTAGCATGATGGTTGGCAAGCCGCCCAAAGGTTCATCGCCACAAATACAGGAGGATTTGGATTTGAATAAGGATGCTACCTGGCATACCAAAAAGGGAGAAGGAGAAAAATTAAGAGACAATGATTAGATCTGTTTTTGACACGTACGGCGCACTTATCTTAACAACATTATTTATTTTGCTGTTTCTGATTGAAAGTAAATTTCGATTAAGAAAGCGGGTGCAAAGCAGGTGGAAAAGAGTGTTCATCAATTTCATAGTCGCAATACCAGCATTCGCTTTACTGCGTATCATGTTTATTCCTGCTGTGGTTTGGCTGGCAACGCAAAATCAAACATGGCAATTTGGATTTAATTATCTGTTTGATTTACCTGATATAATAAAAGTTATGCTCTCCTTTTTATTGATTGATTACAGTAATTACATCTGGCACATATTACTGCACAAACTTCCTATTCTCTGGCGCTTTCATATAGTACATCACACAGATTTAGATTTGGATATCACTACCGCTTTTCGTTTTCATTTCGGAGAAATGGTAGGTTCTCTTTTCTTTCGTGGCGCTGCTATTATTTTACTTGGTGCTTCACCTTTGCTGGTTTTAATTTATGAGATCGTATTTGAAATGGCAACCCAATTTCATCACAGCAATACCAAACTCCCCCCTAGGTTTGAAAAGGTGTTGAATTATTTACTGGTAACGCCACGGATGCATGGCATTCATCATTCAATGATAAAAAATGAAACGGACAGCAATTACGCTGTTATTTTCTCATTTTGGGATAGAATACATAAAACTGTGCAATTAAATATCCATCAAAGTGAGATAGCAATTGGTGTTCCTTCCTATGCGGATGAAAAAGAGTTGACAATTGGAAAGCTATTGAAATTGCCATTTACTACAATTCGCCCTTGGAAAAATGGGGAAAGAAGGAGTGAAAGAAATAATCAAATGAAACCTAAGCAATAGTTAGAGGTGCTTTCTCTAGTACCAGCGCATATTCAACACTCTAAAGTTAGACACAGACCCACATTAAAGGTGAGCATAGATAAAGGCTGAACGTACAACACGAACTGTGTAATAAACCAAATAAATCAACCAATATTTTTTCAATAAATATCTGAATATAAAATACCTGATTTTATCACAGCCAATACCTGTTTTAAAAGTTTGTTGCAAACAGTTATTAAAGCCACTTTTTTTTCCCTGTTGCTCTGAGACGATTTAAAAGTGCTCTACTAGCCAGATTGGTTGCTTTCGCATTTTATGCATACATGTACAAGAACTGCCGCAACTGTTTTCCTCCTGTTTTATTAAAATATTATTGTAGCTTATTGGTTACGGAGTTTTATTTGCGCAGTAATATTTTTCTTTATTTCTGCTAAATTAATTTCCTTTTTCTAGTTGAATAAGTCTACCTAAAAATTTAAATAACAAGGCTTATTCAAAATATGGTCCAACTATTTCACGAAAATACTTTAACATCACATTTGTGTTAATGAATAGGCGAAAAAAATGTTTGGTTTGGTATCAATAATTTTTTTTACCATTAAAAATTATAAACTATTCCTTCCAGGTCTTTTCTCCTTTTTTCATTTTTTCTAAAGTAGGACCATAATCTACTTTCTCTGCATCACTTACCAAATCCATCGCCTTCTGTTCCCAGGTGATTGCCTCCTCTTTTTTACCCAATTTGTAAAGAATGTTCGCGTAAGTATCTATAAACATTGGATTATCTTTGACCGCAAATGAGCGTTTGCTCCATTCCAATGCTTCTGCCAATACAGAGGCATCTTTTACATTTTCAAATACTGTCCAGGCATATTCATTCAATTGACCAGATTGGGCATTTTCTCCGTACTGCTTCATGTAAAGTTTTACAGCAGATGCATAATTTATCCAATTTGCTTTCATTTGATAATAACTCACTTTAACTCCTGCTATGGCCTCATCAGCATACTTTGGATATTTAACTTTCAACTTTGTAGTCATCATTTTCCAATCTGGAGGCAGCGTATTTTTTTTACTTAATGGGGCAAAAACATCGTCCGATATTATTACTTCCATCAAACGATTGGTAGCGGCTGAAGATCCTAAAACTTGGTTCAGTTTTTCTGCATTTTCCACTAAAATCTTAAAAGCTTTATCTGTTGGGCTTTCGGCAAAACGTACGATAAAGGCTGCATTTTCATTAGAAAAATAATTTTGCTGGGTTTCAAGGTACTCATTGGCTATTTTGGAGGCATTTTCCAATTCATATGCTTCTTCTGAAGCGATAGCTAAATTGTATAAAAAAGTGGAATCCTTTTCTCCGCTTTGGTATTTGGCAAATTGCGAATAGTATTGCGTTGAGGGTTTTAAAGCTTTTGAACTTTTGGCTATAAACTCATCAGCTTCAGATGCTCCAACTATTCTATGAACTAATTTTCCTTCAGGACTGATAAACA
>JANMZN010000030.1:0-43709 GCA_031383285.1 Segetibacter sp. | reverse complement strand
GAATTTTCTTGCACAGTTGTAGGTTTGGGATAAATGTACAACAAACATTTAGCCGGCGGCTATTGTTAGCGACAAAAATATATTGATTAGCTGCTTACCTTCGCCACATGGATAATTATGCTATTGCCGACAACTTCTCCCTGCTATCTAAGCTTATAGACATACATGGCGATGACAGCTTTAAAGCCAAAACCTATGGTGTAGCTGCTTTTAACATCGAAAAACTACAGGTGCAACTAAATGAGTTGCCTCCTGAAAAAATATTTACCATTCCGGGCATCGGGAAAGCCACCGGACAAAAGATATTAGAACAAATAGAAACCGGCAGGTTGGCGGCTTTGGATGAATACATTCTGAAAACACCGCCCGGCCTGTTTGAGATCATGAAAATAAAAGGATTGGGGCCTAAAAAAGTTTCCACCATTTGGAAAGAACTTGGCATAGAAAGTTTGGGTGAACTATTGTATGCCTGCGAGGAAAACAGGCTACTCCTCTACAAAGGATTTGGCGCCAAAACCCAACAAAATATCAAAGAAGGCATCGAGTTTTATTTATCCAATCAAGGAAGTTATTTGTTTAGTCAGGTAGAGGGATATGGATTGGCATTTACACAAAAACTTCAGGAGCATTTTTTAGATCACCAATTCTTAATCACAGGTGATTACAACAGACATTTAGAAATCATTACGATTATAGAATGGGTAACGGATACTGATGAAGCAGCCCTCCAACAATTCTTTGAACAGCAAGGTTACACAACCGAAGTAACCGACCATATTTTACTAGCCAAAGGCGAAGAAAACATTCAGCTAAAGTTTTATTGTGTAAGAAAGCAACAATTGATATCCGAGTTTTTTCAGCACAATGGCAGCGAGGAATTTTTAGCAGCATGGAAGGAAAAATTTGGATGTAAAGACAATAGGGAATATGAATCAGAAGCAGCCATATTTGCAACGCATGGGTTGTCATATATCGAACCTTATTTAAGAGAAAATCCTACGATCATTGCCAAAGCCGCAGCCAAAGACATTCCAACCGTAATACAGGTGAGCGATATCAAAGGGATTATTCATAGCCACAGCAATTGGAGCGACGGTGTGCATACCATTCAACAGATGGCTGAAGGAGCTATTGCAAAAGGACTTGAATACCTTGTCATCAGCGATCACTCACAAACTGCGTTCTATGCACAAGGCTTATTCCCCGATAGAATAAAGGCCCAACATGAGTTAATTGATGAACTGAATATCAAATTTGCACCTTTCAAAATTTTTAAAAGCATAGAATCTGATATTCTGAATGATGGCAACCTGGATTATACAGATGCTATATTGTCCACTTTTGATCTTGTAATTGCCTCCGTACATTCTAACCTAAAGATGAATGAAGAAAAAGCAATGATGCGGCTGCTCAGGGCGATTGAAAACCCGTATACTACCATATTGGGCCATATGACGGGCAGATTATTATTAAGCAGAAATGGATACCCTGTTGATCACGATAAAATTATAGAGGCTTGTGTAGCACATCAGGTGGTAATAGAACTAAACGCCCATCCAAGAAGGTTAGATATGGATTGGCGCTATATTGCTATTGCAACAGATAACAATGTGTTGATTTCAATAAATCCTGATGCACATGCAATAGAAGGTTTTGAAGATGTGAAATATGGGGTTTTGGTAGCACAAAAGGCAGGTTTAACTGCTTTGCAAAATTTGAGCAGCTTCTCCCTGGTTGAAATGGAAGCATTTCTAACCAAGCAGCGACAAAAGCGGCAATAGCCTAAAAAAAAGGCAGCTGAAAAATCAGCCGCCGCTTTTCTATTACTAAAACTATATAAACTTAAAACATGAACTTCTGAGACTTTAGTTGAGCAAGGTTTGGATCCATTTTAATAGCTTCTTCGCATAAAGTAATTCCTTTGTTTTTATCCCCTTTCTTTTGAAAAGCTACACCGGTCATATATAATGCACGGCTGTTGCTGGGATCACTTGTATAAACAGCGTAGTAAGAGTCAGCCGCTTCTTGAAATTTTTCAACTTTATAATAAGATTGTGCAATCTGGAAGAGGATTTCTGAACTTCCCGGCTTCATTTGCAACACTTTGTCCAAAGCTGCTTTTCCTTTGTTAAAATCAATATCAATTGCTGCCAAGCCCAGGTTCTCATAATAATCAAGATCCTTCTTGTATCCTTTTTCAGCAGCTAGTTCAAAATATTTTACTGCACTTTTTTCATCATTCATGGTATAATACAATAAACCAAGTTCATAAGTCAATTGTGCATTGCTAGGATCTAATTGCAACGTTTGATTGTAAACATCAATTGCTTGCTTGTAGTTGCTCATTTCAATAAACACTTTGCCTAGCAATGAAACTGTTTCTATTCTTTTAGGATTTTCTGTAAGTGCCTCACTCAGGTATTTTTGAGCCTGACCATAATTTTCTAATTCGTATTGGCTTTTACCAATCATGTACTTAAGGTCTTTCATTCCGCCATTTTGGGCCAATTTGAAACCGTACATTACAACGTCATTCCAACGGTGAAGCTGAAAACTAACTTCAGTCATTTTCTGCAATGCAGCCGGTTGATTAATATTGATCTCCAATACTTTACCAAATTGCTCAATTGCAAATGTATATTTCCGCTGATCCAGCAAGTAATTGCCATACTGCAAACGAGTTTCAAGATTGGATGGGTTGAACCCGATCGCTTTCTGAAAACTCTTGTCAGCTTCCCACACTTTACGGGCTTTGCTCAGTTCAATTGCCTGTTTTGCGTAAAAAGATGAACTATCCACTCCATTTGCTTGACCTTCAAAGGAGAGGCTTGTCAAAATAACTAGGGAAAGGAGCACTTTGTTCATAAAAATTGGGGTTTAATAAAGCGATTGCTGAGTTTCCCAAAGTGAGACAAATTTTCACTTATTTCAAAACAATTCCCGCCAATGGGGGTAAGTTTAGTTTTATGTTGAAAATCTTCCCGTCCTTGTCAATAACTTCAGTATCGTCCTCAATAGTTGAAACGAAGCTTTCTCCCCAATATTTTGTGGAATCACTATTAAATATCTGTTTCCACTTCTTTTTGCCCTTTACGGTTATCTCGTAGTCCGAATGGGGTGCATCCTTCATGTTTAATATAACAATTATGTCATCTTTAGGCTTTTCCCCAAGCCTTCTATAAGCAATTACACAATCGTCCCTGTGATTAAGGTCCACCCATTCAAAACCACCTTGTTCAAACTGTTTTTCATGCAATGCAGGCTCTTCTTTATATAGATGGTTAAGGTCTTTTACGCAGTGCTGCATCATTTTGTGTGGATCAAACTGTAGCAACTCCCACTGAAGCTCACTTTTATAATTCCACTCCTTGGTTTGTCCAAATTCGCTACCCATAAACAACAGTTTGGCACCCGGATGCGTGTACATATAGGTGTATAACAGTCTAAGGTTGGCAAATTTTTGCTTTTCATCACCCGGCATTTTGTATATCATTGGAGCTTTGCCATGCACCACTTCATCGTGACTAATTGGTAGCATGAAGTTCTCATCATAAAAATACATCATACTAAAAGTGATTTGGTCCTGATGATGGGACCTGAAAAATGGGTCGAACTTAAAATACTTTAGGGTATCGTGCATCCATCCCATCATCCATTTCATACCAAAACCAATACCTCCAGAGAAAATAGGCTTTGAAATAGATGGCCAATCTGTAGATTCTTCGGCTATCGTTTGTACATCCGGAAAATCCCTGTAAATAGTTTCATTCATATCTTTTATAAAAGCGATGGCCTCCAAGTTGCCATTGCCGCCAAACTCATTGGGTTCCCACTCGCCTTCGTTGCGACTATAATCCAACCTTAGAATAGAGGAAACGGCATCCACCCTTATACCATCAATATGAAACTTATCGAACCAAAATCTAGCATTTGAAATGAGGAAAGATTTTACTTCTCCTCTACTATAATTAAATATGTACGAATTCCAATCGGGATGAAATCCTTTGCGCATATCAGCATACTCATAAGTGTGTGTGCCGTCGAACATGTACAACCCATGCGAATCATAAGGAAAATGCGAAGGCACCCAATCCAAAACCACGCCTATCCCCTCTTCATGAAAAGCTTCTACCATGGCAGCAAAATCCTGAGGCGTACCAAACCGACTAGTAGGTGCATAATACCCCGTACCCTGGTAACCCCAACTACCATCAAACGGATGCTCCATAACGGGCATCAACTCCACATGTGTAAAACCCATTTGCTTTACATAAGGTACCAATCTTTCTGTTATTTGCTGATAGGTATTGTACACTTCCTCATTATCTTTTACAGGACGCATCCAACTTGCAAGGTGCACTTCGTATAGCGACCATGGTGCAGACAGGTCATTGTGCTTCTTTCTTTTCTTCATCCACTTATCATCCTTCCAATCGTATTCTACCCCTTTGGTAATAGATGCTGTATGTGGCCGTTTCTCCCAGAAATGTGCATATGGGTCGCCCTTGTCCAACTTTATACCATTGAACCCATGAATGTGATATTTGTACGCTTCTCCTTCAGGAAGATTAGGAATAAATCCCTCCCATATACCGGATTGATCTAGTTTAACAAATAACGGATGTGACTCTTTATTCCAATCGTTGAAATGGCCAATGACAGAAACAAATGTTGCGTTGGGTGCCCAAACTGCAAAATAAGTACCCATCGTATCCAATACTTCTATCTGTTTATTACCAAATACCTTGTAAGCAGAATAAAGTGTTCCTGCCTGAAAATTCTTTACATCTTCATCAGTTAACAAAGAGTAGTTCCAAACACTTTTGCTGGTTTCTACAAAATGTATCTCTTCATACTTCTTAGGCTTGGGTTGAATGGCAGGTACGACTTTTTGTTTTACTTTTTTCTCTTCCATCTTTGATGGTATTGCTTCTTTGCTCATTGCTTCTTTTGGGGTTTTGGAAGGCATAATCAAGTATTTACGATAAAATTATGAGAAACCAATTATTAATGATCACAAAGTAATGCACAGCAATGTTAGAAAAGCCCGATAGGCAATATGATCTCCCATTGATGAGGATTAGAGATGCCCAAAATCCTATTATCCAACAAGTAACTATACCTTATTCCAAAAGAAACATCTTGTTGGTTCCACCATTTGGTATCAAAAAATAATTCTGCACCTGTAGTACCAAAGGAAAAAGTATTGCCGGATCGGAGGCTTTTAATGGTGGAATAATCGTAAAATAAATTAGATCGTAACCTTTTGAAATATACCAAATTGGCAATGCCAAAATCAGGATACATTAGTGTGGAATGATAATTAACGCCTAATCTTGACATGCGGGGATAATTCAAACCGGGATAACCTCTTGAAAAAGGAAAATTATTTGAAAATGAATATTGATTCATGGTATCCCTCATTTGAAAAGCTGCGGTCAGAACAATGCTGTGGGTTCTTAAAAATCCGGGTAAATATAAATACCCTGAAAAAAGCGTTTGGTGTCCGGTATATTGGTTGATGATGTTGCGATGCTGAACCAACAATGTTTGTGCCCAATGCGGAAAAATATGTTGCTCGGCTTTTTGTATCTGAGAACTGTATTGCAATCTAGCCTCCCAATAATTAAAACTAAGGTTATTAAACAAATCTTTGCTTAGCCCTTTCCATTTTACTTGCTGATTGTTTACCGTTGCCTGCAGATTGAGAAAGCGATATTCGTTTCCGGCTGTGAGATTTATTGGTAATCGAATACCCGCATTAAGATTCAACTCATCATAGAAATAGCTTGTATTAGCATCCACTTTTACATTTCTACTCCATGTGTTGCTCACACCCACCAAAGGTTGAATATACCAACCGCCATAAACCATATTCAATCCTGCCCTGTGACTACTTTCATTTCTATTGTAAGTATATGAAAGTTCAGACTGAAGCGTATTTAATACATTCTCACCTAACAAGCTGAAACTAATTTCTGGATCATCATAAGTTGGTCGCCAACTGTGAAAGTTGAGGAGGTTGAAAGCCTTTTTATATTTTGAAACAGCAAACGGCCGATCCTTTACATTCTCCAACATATTTGAATGCTCTTGCTGTAATGCCAAAGGCACATATAGGTCAGGCATTGCATTTACTTTTTCATCTACGGGCTGCCACTTTAATTGAGGGCTTTTGATCGTAGCCAATCTGTATCCATCTGCCGTAAAATTGGAAGTAATCAGTCTTCGGTTACTACCATCATAAAATGCCTGATACAAACCTGTTGGATGAGATGCTACCCTATAAACCTTTTCCTTGCCTTCTACATAAGCCCAAACTTCATCGCTTCCATTAAATGAACAGCTAAAAAACAAGGTATCATTCTGCACCAATGGAAAACCAATAACCCGATTGGCATAAGCCAATACAGTTGTTTCTCTACCACTTGCCAAATCTATTTTCACCAACGACATCAACCCATCTTGATTGCGAAGTACTGCATATAAATAGTGATCATCAGCAGAAAACTTTGGATAAGTATAAACAACTCCTCTTGTAGTTTTTGATGTAAACAATAATTTTCCATCTAAGTCTAAAACAGCGAGGTTTGAAGCCTGGTTTACCTGCATATTAACTGCCACAACTTTTTGGCCATCATGAGAAATATCAGGTGAAAAATATCTTCCCTTGGAAGTGATCGTTGATGTTTGCAGTGAAGCAATATCTACCACTTTTATATCACTATATTCCCTGTATCCCCAACGTTTATCAGCCCTAAAGGAAGCAAATACTACCTTATCATTATTGAAAGAAAAATAATCATCGTTTGCAATTCCTCTTGTTACTATTTTTTCTTCCTTTCCGTCCTGATCAATCCTGTATATAGTTGGAATAAATCTTTTGCCAGTTTTTAGTACTATGATCGAACCCGAAGAATCGAGATAAGGATATTTATAATCAAGGGCATAATTTTTAACGCTTGTCAAATAAGCCAAAGAAGTTGAGTCATTCTTTTGCCACTTTTGTTGATAATAATCAAAAGCATCTTTTACAAATTTGTTGTAAGCAATACCTGCATGCTTTTTAATAGCACCTTGCCAAGTATAGATTAATGGTTTGAATCGAGCAGCATCCTGTGTTACTTTGTACCAAAAATCAGCTCCATATTGTTGCCTTCCATAACTCACCAACAAGTAACCCAATTCATAGTGATTGGGAACAAAATGCTTTAATGAACCGTTGCGGAGTTTCATGTAGGAATAATGCTTCTTTTGGCGAAAATAAGATTGGTAGCCATTAAAGAATTCCGGTAGCCTGCCCCTACCTTGTTTGCTAAGGGATGTTTCATTGAATACAGCATCTCCTTCAAAAAACCAATCGGGTACAGCTGCAGCATTTGCCAATGCTTGTCCTTGTTGTCCAAACAAAATGCTAGCTACTTTAGATAGACCAACATTAAAATTATTATATTGCTGTACGTGACGGTACTCATGAAGTGCAAGGTTATCTACCCAATTGAGTGAACCAAGCTGAAAACTATTTTGCGGCGTAAACAAATAAAATTCACTGCGATAAGGGCCCAGACCAACGTAGGCATTTGACACCGTTCCTTGATTTTGCAAAACTATATTTATCTTCCGCAACCTCTTACCCAAAGTTGCGTTGTTCTTTTGTAGTTCGTGAATGATTGATGCAACCCTTCTTCCGCTTTCTTCCATGCCTACCGGAAAAATAATACGTGCGGTATCTGTATTCACTTGATTCCATTTGATAGCAGAAGGATTGCCACCGAATTGTTGTCCAACTACAATTAAAGTAACAAAAGAAAAAACTGCAATAGATAACAATCTTATTAGGTATTTTAACATGGCATGGTATTGAGTGACAATGCAATTTACTAATGAGCCCGGGAAATAAACAGTTGTCGTTCATCTAAATTTAGAAGCACGAAAAGAAACTGAGCGAATAGTGATCAAAACAATACATTTCAAACCAAAATCCGGAAAGTGAAAACTTCAAAAAATCTATACTTTTAAAAATTACGTACAGTCCAGATAAACAAAGACATGATATCAAATTCAATATTTGCTTAGTTAAACAATAGCATATTTGTACATTAACCACAATTATCGTCATCTTCGCACCATGGAACTATTTTCTACCGAATCAAGAATCATTGTTACTTGTAGCAAGCGCTTGGCACCTTTCCTTGAAAAAGAAATAATAGAGCTAGGCTTCAAGCTTGTAAGAACATTTCAAACAGGTGTGGAATTATTGGGCACCATGCAAGATTGCATCAAACTAAATCTGAATTTGAGATGCGCCAGTCAGGTATTGTTTTCAATGCACACTTTTACGGCATCGGGGCCTGATGAACTTTATAAAGAACTAGTACAATTACCATGGGAAAATTTCGTAAAAAGTGATGGCTACTTTACCATAACAAGTAATGTTGACAATATCAACATCCGCACTCCTTTATTTGCCAACGTAAAAGTAAAAGATGCCATTGTTGATCGCATGAGACAAAAGACAAATAGCCGCCCTGACTCCGGGCCAAACCTTGATGAAGCTGTTTTTCATTTGTATTGGAAAGAGGAAAGCGCTGAGCTATTTGCAGATACTAGCGGAGAGACACTAGCGAAGCATGGGTACAGAAAAATACCTGGTCAGGCACCGATGTTGGAAGCTTTAGCCGCAGCTACCATCATGGCCACCAAATGGGACAAACATTCCATATTCATCAACCCAATGTGCGGTTCATCCACCTTGGCTATTGAGGCGGCAATGATAGCTACCAACCGGAGACCGGGTTTATTCAGAAGCAATTACTCTTTTATGCATCTTTTAGGCTTTGACATGAAAATGTATGAAACAGAAAAGCAACAATTATTGCAGCAAGTTGTGGAAATAGAAGATCTAAAAATCACATCTACTGACATTAGCGAAGATGCCATCAACATTTCAAAAATAAATGCAGCGGCAGCAGGAGTAGAAAAATACATCACTTTCTCTGTTTGCGATTTTGAAGACACCATTGTTCCGGAAGGAGCAAATGGTGTGGTTTTTTTCAATCCTGAGTACGGAGACAGATTAGGTGAAGAAATAGAACTACAGGAAACGTATAAGCGGATGGGCGATTTTATGAAGAAAAAATCGAAGGGTTATACCGGATATATATTCACAGGCAATCTGGAACTAGCTAAAAAAATTGGATTGAAAGCTAGCAGAAGAATAGAATTTTATACCAGCAAAATAGACTGTCGGTTGCTAGAATATGAATTGTATGCTGGAACAAAGAGAACTGACTAAACAAGAAATAAAGGAGATAATCTTAGAATTAAATTACAATCTTGAGCATCCGGGAATCATATAATGCATGGGCCGATCAATACGATACAAATGCCTACCAAACCAGAGATTTGGAAGCGGTGGCATTAAGACAAATGCTTGGAAAGATTACTTTTGAAAATGTATTGGAAATAGGTTGTGGTACAGGTAAAAACAGCATTTGGTTGAATGAGAAAGCTAAGCATCTAACTGCGGTTGACTTTTCTGAAAAGATGCTAGCTAAAGCCAAAGATAAACCTGAATTGAAAAATGTAAATTTTATTCAGGCGGATATTACAAATGCATGGTCCTTTACTAATAATAAATTTGATCTGATCACATTTAGTT
This sequence comes from Segetibacter sp., assembly GCA_031383285.1. GTDB lineage: Bacteria > Bacteroidota > Bacteroidia > Chitinophagales > Chitinophagaceae > Segetibacter. The sequence goes on along the minus strand of JANMZN010000030.1, from coordinate 34,048 downwards.
TAGTGTTGGAGCATATTGAACATCTTGATCACATATTTTCTGAAGCTCATAAATCATTAGAGAAAGGGGGCTTTGTTTATATAGGCGAACTTCATCCTTATAAACAATATGCTGGCACCAAAGCAAGGTTTGAAACAGCACAAGGAATTCAAGTGTTGGAATGCTTCCATCATCATCTTTCAGATTTTTTAATCGCGGCAAAAAAAGTCGATTTTTCTATAGAATCGATTGAAGAATTATTTGACGAAAACAATAAGACATTGCCAAGAATTTTAGCCTTGTTATTCTACAAGAAATAATAGGATCAAATAATAAAGATGGAATAAATTACCTGACCAATGTTACATTTCCTTTGTAATTAAACATCTGTCCATTTCCACAGATCACCTCTATCATGTAAACAAATACATCAGGCGTTAATGATTGATTCCTATAAGTACCAACCCAACCTGCGGATACATCGTTGGCAGCAAAGTTTGAACGTTCAAAAACCAATGCACCCCACCGGTTAAAAATCCTTAATAGTTTAATACCGGCAATACCTTTTCCCCGAGGATAAAACACATCGTTCATTCCATCATTATTGGGAGAAAATGTATTGGGCATATATAGATTACCTTCCCCACAGGTAATCGAAATAGAAACCTTGTCCTGAGCAGTACATCCACCTGAATTAGTAACAACTGCCGTATAGGTAATATCTAAATTCGGGCTTGCAATTGGTTCACGACAGGCTACACAACTCAGCGCTGTTGTTGGCGTCCATTGCCATGAATTAATATCTGCAGAATTAGTTGTAGTTAAAGTAACATTGCTACCGGAAGCTATAGAAATATTATCAGGAACAATATTAAACGTTGGTACAGGAAAAACTGTTACATTGATGTATGCCGTATCCCTAAAACAATTTTTATTATCAATACCAACAACCATGTACTTTGTAGTTGTATCGGGTTTAACAGAAGGGTTATTGGAAGCCGGATTATCAATTCCTGCAATGGGCGTCCATTCGTATTTATCAGTCCCGGATACAGAGAGTTTAACAGACTGCCCAAGACACAATGAATCATGATTGCTAACGCTGATGTTGAAAGGCTGTATAACACTTATTGTAATAGAATCTTTATTTAAACAACCAAAAGAACTTGCGCCGGTAACAACATAAGTAACAGGTATATCTAGTGGTGATGCAGCAGGATTGGTACAATTGGTACAACTAAGCGTTGGATGACTTTGCCAAATATAGTTTGCCCCTCCTGAAGGGTATAAGGTATCAACGTTACCACGGCAAATAGAAGTGTCATTTCCGGCATTAATTGTAGGAAGCGGAAGTATTTGTATCGGATGCATGATACTATCTGTGCAGCCAGTAGAATTTGTTGCGAGTGCCCGAATAACAAAATTTCCCGCAGATGAAAATACTTGTGATACGGCTGGTTGACCGCTTGAAATACCCCCATTACCAAACGTCCATGTCCATTGGATAACCGAAGTATCAGGCTGAGACAATCCCCCAAGAAAGTTAGTTGTGCTATTAATACAGGCGCTATCAGGACCAGTTATAATGGCGATAGGACTTGCCACAATTTTCAATACCCGAGAAGTAGAATCAATGCAACCGCCAGTAGTAGAAACACGAAGCGTGATGTTGTAAATTCCTGTTGAGTTGAACGTATGGGTCACATTTTTTTGAGTAGAAGTTGTGCCGTCCCCGAACCTCCAGGTGTAATTAGCGACAGTATCATATTGCACAATTGAAGAATCCAAAAACCGTATGGTAGCACTATCACAAAATGCATCTTTAAATGTGCCAATTTTTGCTAACGCTCCTGTAACAAATATGGTGTCGGTGCCAATGATGGGTACAACGCAATTCAGTGTAGTATCCTGCAAAAGTACTTTCGGAACAAATTTTCCCTGTGTTGCGTACACATGGCTAATAGTTGAAGTAGTTGTTACAACTGTTGAGCCGTCGCCAAAATCCCAAGTGAAATAATTATTGTTTTGTGCATTTGCAACAAAGTTTATTGTAGTATTCACACAAGCAAGTTGTGGCGCATAAGACAATGTACCACTTGGGCCTTTTACTTTCAATTGCTTAATTATTGAATCTGAACAGGCGCCGTAACCTTTTACGACTAATTTAATGTTAAACGTCTTAGCTGTTCTAAAAAAATGCGAAGGATTGTTAAGTGTTGAGAAACTTCCATCATCAAAATCCCATTTTACAGAAGTGAAAAAACTTGATTGGTTGATGAAATTAATCTGGGTTGGAGGGCAAGAAATGGTAGAATCGCTCATACTAAAACCAACTAAAGGATTGGCAATAGTCAATAAATTGTTCTTTGAAATAGTATCAATACAACCATACCTATCCTTTACTGTTAATTTTACATTATAGCTTCCAAATGTACTGTAGGAATAAGATGGATTACTTGCATTGGAAGTGCCTCCATCACCAAAGCTCCAGTTATAAGTAAGATTAGAGCCACTTGAGTTGTTGACAAATTCAACGATGCTGTTCCTACACGAAATCGTATCTGTTATAGAAAAGGCTGCATTAGGTTTAGTTATCTGAATTATATTTTGCTTGAGGAGAGTATCCTTGCAACCATATGAATCCACTACTATCAGCCTTACATTATAAAATCCAGCATTTACATATCGATGAATAAACGGTGGACCTGTGAGTGTATCTATATTGCCATCTCCCCACGCCCAAATCCACTTAATTATTGAGAAACCGCCAAAGGGAGTGCTTCTGTCCGAGAAACCAACTAAGTCACCGATGCAAGCACCTGCTGGACTTAAGTAAGCAGCTCTTGGACCAAGGATTTTTACCCTTAATGGATGTATTATTGTATCCAAGCATCCATTTAAATCGTTAATAATTAATTGCGGACTGTAAACCCCTGAAACGCTATACCTCTTGGTGATACTTGGCGATAGGGTTGTAATTGGTGCAGTACCATCACCGAAGTCCCATTTGTAATCGTATAAGTTACTCAAAATAGCGTTCGTTACTGTAAAAACCACCGATGTATTTTTACATGCCAAACTATCATGAATAAAATCAGGATTTTCATCTATAATATATACCGGAATAATTACCTCGTCAAAACAAGCACCGTTGGTTACGTATAATTTCACATCATAAATGCCGGGAGTGGCATAAGTATGCACAGGATTTGCAGCAGTAGATGAACCTCCATCACCAAATGTCCATTGGGTAGTTAAGTTGCTTATAGAACGGTTAGAAAATTTTCTTGTGAAGGGCGTATCACAATTAAATCGGATATCCATCCTTGCTATAGGAGGTTTGATGTAAACAAAATCGGAAAAGGTAATGGTATCGAAACAATAATAATCGCCAACAATGAGCGTTACGTTAAAAAATCCGGTATCCTTGTAAGTATAAAGGGGATTCTGTGCTGATGACGATCCTCCATCGCCAAATTGCCAACTCCAAACGTTCACAACTCCTGTACTTAAGTCACTAAACTGTATTGGATCATGAGCGCAAGAAACTTTAGGATTAGCGTCAAAATTAACATTGGGTTTGCTACCAATAACAATTGCTCCTTTATACAAAAATGTATCCTTACATCCACTAACTGTATTTATTACCAATGAAACATTGTAAATGCCTGAAGTAGAATAAAGATGCTGAGGATTGGCAGCATTAGATGTAATACCATCTCCAAAATTCCACAAATACCTTTGCACAGGTTCAGAGGTAACAATATTTGCAGAAAAAATTTGAGTATGAGGTATACAACCTTTATATGGAAGGTTATTAAATCCAGTAATTTCTGGAGGTAAAATAGAAATGATACTCGGTTTTGCTAAACTGTCTTTGCAACCTGAAGCATTTGTAACAACTAGACTTACTGTGTAGATACCCAAGGCGGTATAAGTATGGTTTGGATTAATAGATGTGGATGTTCCACCATCCCCAAAGTACCATTTATAACTAACTGCTCCTACCGAAGTGCTGCTAAAGGATACGGTAACCGGTATTGCGCATCCGACAGTAGGCGAAACGAAAGTAAAGCTGGCAACGGGTTTTTTTATTACCAAAATTTGTTTAGCAACAGAGTCCTTACATGCTCCAAAATTATTGACCAATTTAACAGTAAATGGCCCCGATTTCGTAAAGATTTTTACAGGATTAATAACCGATGCTGTGGTGCCATCCCCAAATGACCAAAAAGAAGAGACCGTGCCCGAAGATGTGTTGTTAAAAACAACAGGAGTGCCTTCGCAGATAGTATCTTGTACACTAAAGTCAGCAGATACCGACCCAATAACTGTAGCTCTGGATACCGTATCAGCGCATCCAAAACTGTTATTTACAATTAATGAAACAATATAAGTTCCGGCAACGGAATAGTTGTTGGATGGATTGGGACTAGTAGATGAATTACCATCGCCAAATGTCCATGCACTACTTGTATAAGGCCCTATGGAAGTATTTGAAAAATTGATGGTTACCGGTGGATTACAACTTGAAGTAGATACTGAAGAAAAATCTGCTATTGGCGATGGATCTACATGAATAAGTGCTGATTTAGTAACAATGGTATTACAACCATTGCTGTTGGTTATTCTCAAAGTCACGGTAAAATCCCCACTTACAACATATTGGTGATTTGGAGAGGCAGTGGATGCAGTTGCGCCATCACCAAAATCCCAATCCCATCCTGTAATAGTGCCGGAACCTGGCGTACTTAAATTTGTAAACTTTACATCAAATGGTGCACAACCCGAATTACTGTTTACAGAAAAATCTACAACAGGCAGACTACTTACAAAAATATATTGACTCTTAACGATAGAATCTGCCCCTGATCCGGATTTGATAATCAGTTTTACTGTGTATTGCCCCGGATTAAAATAAATAGTACCAGGATCTTTTTGAGTAGAAGTAGTTCCATTCCCAAGATCCCATAAATAGCTTGTGGGACTACCTGTTGACAAATCTGTAAACTGCACCACAAAAGGAGGGCACCCGCTTGTTAGATCAGCTTTGAAATTAGCTGACAATTGAGATTTCGCTTCAGCGCAAATCACAAAAAGGCAGAGGATAATAACAAACCTCCCAAATATTTTATTGGGGAAAAGGTGTTTAATAACACCAAATATAAAAAAACCACGCCTAAGCGTGGTTTTTATTATAATAATTAACTGTTAACGAAGCAAAGTAAGATTCCCTTTTAAAGGCAATACTTGGTTATTGGCACATACTACTTCTACGATGTAAACATAAACATCAGCCTGCATATCTACCCCGTTATACCTTCCATCCCATCCTTCAGAAGCATCATTTGCGGGGAAATTTAGTTTTTGATAAACCACCTGCCCCCAACGATTAAATATTCTCATACTTCTGATGTTTCCAACTCCAGCGCCTCTCGGGAAAAATGCATCATTCATACCATCCTTATTGGGAGAAAAAGTATTAGGAATAAATACATTGGAATTTTCGCAAATCATGCTAATAGTTACATTATCCTGAGAAGTACAATTCCCTGCATTACTAGCAGTAACTGTATAGGTAATATTATCTCTTGTAGAAGTTAGGGGTTCTGCACAAGTAAAGCAGCTAAGCGCCTGACCTGGTGTCCACGTGTAACCTATTACATCAGATGAAACTTTGGTATTAAGCTGAATAGTTTTGCCGATTTGAAGATTAATATTATTGCCATTAGTGATTTCAATAGTAGGAATAGGATAAACTTTAATTCTTATAAATCCAGTATCTTTAAAGCAACGAGCATTATCCTCTCCCACAACTGTATAAGTAATTGAAGTGTCAGGTCTCGATTTTGGATTGGCAATTGATGAGTTGTCGAGCCAAAGTGATGGACTCCATTGGTAAGAATCTGCTCCTGACGCTCCCAGTGATACAGACTGACCAACACAAATCGTATCACCATTGTTAACTGCCATGACGAATGGTTGCCTAACATCAACAGTTACAGAGTCCATTCCGGAACAACCAATAGCATTAGACCCTGTAACATAAAAAGTATTTTTGACTAAGGGATTAGCTGATGGATCAGCACAATTTATACAACTTAGGAATGGACTACCCGTCCATACAAACGAATTTGCACCACTTGCTTGGAGCGGATGACTTTGTCCCTTACAAATGGTAGCATCCGGACCTGCGTCAACATTTGGTTTTGGATGAATAGTAACTTTTGTTCTTGCTGTATCATCGCAACCTCCAAGTGTAGTGGCAATAAGTTTAATATTGAAGGAGCCTGAAGCATTAAATAATTGAGCCGGTGGTGTCTGACCAGTAAAGGTATTTCCATTATCAAATATCCATTGCCAATTTATTGTACTAGTGTCGGGCACAACCAAAGCTCCAGAAAAAGACAACTGTGCAGGTTGACATCCAATACTGTCTCCGGTTATCCTAACCTTAGGTGAACCTGTTACTTTGATATAATCAATAAGTTTGGCCGTATCTGTGCAACCAAAAGGAGTAGTTGCTGTAAATGTTATACTATACAATCCAGGATTTGCATAACCATGGGTTGGGTTTTGATTGTTAGAAAACGTTCCATCGCCAAAATCCCATACAAAACTATTGACTACATCGTTTGTAATAGTAGAATCTCTAAATGAAACATATCCACTATCACACAAGGTTGTAGCATCAGATAAAACAAAAGATTCTATTCCAATTACCTTTACGGTATCCAATCCTAAAATAGCAACCTTACAACCTCCTCCATCTTCAATTATTACTTTAGGTACATAGATGCCCGGTGTGGCATATACATGAGAAGTAGTATCAAGTGTTGTATAAACGGTATTGCCATCACTAAAATCCCAAATATAGCTTATTGCATCGTTTGAAATTATATTGTAAGAGACTCTTCCCGGATTACATACCCGAGTTGGAATATAGCCAAACGAACCGGTAGGACCTTTGATAACAATATTTCTTCGCATAGTATCAGTACAACCACCTGTATTGCTAACTGCCAAAGAAATAGTGTAAGTACCCGGGTAGGTATATATGTGTGAAGGATTCAATAAAGTTGAATAGCTGCTATCTCCGAAGTCCCACTTATAATCAATGTAGTTGTTTGAATTATTGGTCGTATTTACTACCAATGGAGGACAAGTAGCAAAGGTATCACTTAGCGTAAATTTTGATTTTGCAGTAAATACCTTAATTACTTTAGTTGATGAGTCTTTACACCCAATTTTATCTGAAACAAATAAGCTGGTTATGTATGTTCCCGGATTGCTAAAAGTATGAGTTGGAGTAGCAGAAGTTGAAGAATTATTATCCCCAAAATCCCATTTATAAGTAATATCTGCACCAATAGAATTAATTGAAAATGCTATTGGTGAATTTGGACATACCAAAGAATCTGAAGGAACAAATCCTGCATTAATGCTCGATATACTTATAAAAGAAGATTTCCCCAAACTATCCTTGCATCCATAAGTATCCTTTACAATCATATACACATTATACACTCCCGGAGAAGTATAATCATGTGTAAATGGTCCTGAGGTTAGTACTTTCGGAGGTCCATCACCAAAATTCCAAGTCCAACTAGAAATAGGATGGATACCATCGTTGATAGAAGAGTCAAGAAATGTAATGGTTGTACCAAAACATCCTCCACGCGGATTACCTCCAAATGCAGCTTTGGGACCATATACGGTAATTGGAAAAGCCCCGTAAACAGTATCGATGCATTGAAGAATATCAGTTAATGCTACAGCTGGATTCCTTACACCTGTAGTGGCATAAGCTTGAGCTACCGGCGTATTACCGGTTTGTATTCCTGGCTTATTTACTCCTTCAAAAAACCATTTGTATCGCTGAATACTTCCTGCCATTACATTGCCAATATCAAATAATACTCTAGTTGCCCTACAACTTATGGAGTCGCTAATTATCATTTTAGGAGACTGATCTAATACTAAAACATTGACCGTTTTAGTGTGTTGACAAGATCCATCTGAAACTGTTAATGAAACAGGATAAGTTCCAGAAGTCGTAAATGTGTGTGCTGGATTTCTTTGAGTGGAAGACCCTCCGTCACCAAAATCCCATGTCCAACTAGATGCACCTATAGAACTATCAATAAAATTTCTCTTCAATGGCATACTACAACTGTAGGCAGTATCAAATTTAGCGATAGGGGGTTTTACGTGTATATAATTGGTTATTACGGCCGAGTCATTGCAGCCTAAGCTTGCAACGGTAAGCGTTACCGAAAACCAACCGGTATCGCTATAAGTGTGGATCGGATTTTTTTCTGGACTAGTTCCTCCATCACCAAATTCCCAAAACCACCAATTTACAAGATAACCATTTGGTACTGTGCTAAGGTCTGTGAAGTTTACTGGTGTATTAGCACAAACATCTAACGGAGTTGCTGAAAATATAGCATTCGGTTTTAAACCTACCATAACAGCTTCAATAAGTGTTAAGGTATCTATACATCCGGCACCGGAGGAGACCGTAAGTTTTACATTGTAAATGCCCGGTACCGTATAGGTGTGAGAAGGCGTAGAGTCCGTAGAAGTTCCTCCATCTCCGAAATTCCATAAATACGAACTAATTGGCAAACCTGTCTCAATTGTTGCATGGGGGAATACGGTATATGGAGTGCATTCCTTTATCATCAAACTATCTATAGATATAATTTCCGGTGGAGATACTCTTATATAATCTTCCTGCAACAATGTATCAGTGCAACCATTCGAATTGATGATTATTAAGCTCACTGCAAACGATCCCATTGTTGTGTACTGATGTGAAGGATTCTTCACCGTCGAAGTTGTTCCATCTCCAAAATTCCATAAATATGAAACTGCATTAGAAGATGTATTGTTGAAATTTACAGTTAATGGTGCTTTACAACTGTACCTTATTGGGGCATTATAAGACACATTTGGCTTTGGAATTGAGATAATACTCTTTGTAACGGAATCTCTGCATGAGCCAAAGTCTGTAACAAGCTTTACCAAGTGAACCCCTGTTGTTACAAAAGAATAAGTAGGATTATTCTCTGTTAAAATTGAACCGTCTCCAAAGTTCCAGACAGACCCAATAAATGAGTTTGGAGAAGAAGCGTTTGTTAGTTGAAAAGGTGCGCCTGTACAGACTGTATCAGGAGGATTGAAATTTGCTTTTACAACCCCAATGTTAATAGCATTTGGTTTGATTAATGTATCCCTGCAACCAAAACTGCTTGCAACTATTAATTTGACAGTATAGGATCCTGTTGCACCATAGTTCACAACTGGATTTACAGCTGAGGAATTCGTATTATTTCCAAAATTCCAAAAATATTGCATAGATCCGGTGCCGGTTGATTGATTAATAAAGTTCACCGGTGCGGAAGTCTGACAACCTTGACTAGATGAGTAGGTAAAAGCTGCTTTAACACCATTCTGTATTTTTATCAATGCATTCTTTGTTATTAATTTTGAGCAGCCAAAAGTGTTGGTCACCTTTAGAGTAACTGAAAATGTTCCAGAAGCAGTATAAGCATGTATTGGGTTTACATCAGTTGCCAAAGTTCCATCTCCAAAATCCCACTGCCATGAAGCTATAACGCCTGAACCCGGAAGGCTCAAATCTTCAAACCTTGATTTCAATGGGAAACATCCAACAGTATCCGAAACATTGAATATTGGAATAGGTAATGCATTGACTCTTATATACTGACTTTTTACAGCAGAATCTTTACCAGTAGCATTTTGTATAATTAATTTTACATTATAAGTACCAGGATCAAAATAGGTTGCAATTGGATCTTTTAGATAGGATATAGTTCCATTACCCAAATCCCATTTCCAAGACGTTGGCGTACCAAATGAACTATCTTTAAAATTTACAACAAATGGAGGACATCCTGAACGGGGTGTAGCTGAAAAATCTGCTTTGAGCTGACCATCTGCAACAGCCGAAATAAGTAGCATAAAAGCTAGTGGCAGCGAAAACAAAAATTTGGTTGCAATGGTTTTCATAGTAAATTTCATATTAATATTAATTATCCTTTATCCAATTATGGATTATGTCATAAGGTATAAACCACTTTTTAATGTGTTTTATTTTACAACACGAAGAATTTTTCCAAAAAAGGGAGAAATATTAAATAAAACCGACCAAAAATGGGAATTATGCCGGTAACCTGCATCCATGCAGGTGAAATTTTACTAATATATAAGAAGGGAGTGTTTTATCCAAGCAATTTTCTCTCCATGTACTTTAAGAAAATTTTGCTGTCAAGAGGCTGCCCTGTTACAGACTTACAAACCTCTTCACTAGAAAAAAACCTGCCCTGAAAATGGATTGAATTTCTAAGCCATTGCAGAATGCATTTTGTACTACCCGATGAAGCCAATCCCAATTCAACGTTAGGTAAATCTGTTTTAATTTTCTCCCAAAGCTGTGCAGCATAAAAACTGCCCATGCTGTAGGTTGGAAAATATCCAAAACTTCCATGACTCCAATGTACATCCTGCAGACATCCTTGTTTGTCATCTGGCACTTCTACTCCCAACAAACTTTTATATTGCTGGTTCCAGTAAAACGGTATATCCTCAACCTTCAAAGACCCTTCAATTAATAGCTTTTCAAGTTCATACCGGATCATTACATGAAAATGGTAAGTCAGCTCATCTGCTTCTGTTCTTATGAGTGAAGGGCAAACTTTATTGATTGCATTGAAAAATTTGTTCAGCGAAATATTTCCAAACTGCTTAGGAAATGATTTCTGTAACCCCGGATAGTAATATTCCCAGAACGCCCTACCTCTGCCTATACAATTTTCCCACAATCTTGATTGCGACTCATGAATACTCAACGAAGCATATTCCCCTAGCGGAAGTCCATATTCTGCATCAGGCAATCCCTGTTCATACAGCGCATGACCTACTTCATGAATGGTACTCCAGGTCATGTTAGCAAAATCATGTTCGTCTATCCTTGTGGTAATTCTAACATCTTTGCTGCTAAAATTTATTGTAAATGGATGCTCCGAAATGTCCTGTCTGCCAGCTTCTTCATCAAAGCCTAATTGCCTGGCTAAGTATTGCCCCCACTCCCATTGTTGTTGCTTTGGGAAATGCTGATACAAAAAGCTATCATCAGGTCGGGGCAATTGTTGCACTTTTACCAATAGCTCACTCAAAGGCTGCTCAATATCTGAAAATATCTTGTCTGTCATTGCAACCGTTAATCCCCTTTCATAATCATTCATTAAGGCATTATAAGGATGATCGCTATAGCCGAGTATCTCAGCTTCTTGCCGCTTTAGCTCAATTAACTTTGACAAAGCAGGCTGAAATATTTTATAAGAATTATCTTTTCTTGCTTGTATCCATGCATGAAATGAAGTTGATACACATTCACTCATTAGTTTTACAAAGTGTGATGAAAATTTTTTAGACTTATTGTAATCTATGACAGACAATGCTATATTCTTTTTCTGCCTTTCATTCAAGTCTTCGCTATCATTCAAGTCGCTAAGCAAGTTGCCAAGCTTATCATTCGTAAACATTTGGTGAGCCAATTCTGACAAGGTTGCCAATTGTCTGCTTCGCCCATCAGCACCTTTTGGTGGCAAATAAGTTTCCTGATCCCATTGCAATACAGCAGACGCATATTTTACATCTGCTATACGCTGCATGATACTAACGTAATCATGGTACTTCTCATTTATTGTCATAAATCTTAGGATTTATAATAGTTTCCTACTTTATTTTTGTGACTAAGCGCAAGTGTATAGTGCCCATAAACAAAGGTAAGCAGGTATGAAGTTGGTAAGTAAGATGGAATTATATTATTTGAATAGTTCTTTCTTTTCACTTATTTGTTTAGCTTTACTACCATAAATTTTTTTAATCAAATCAAACTACCATGAGATCAATCCAAAAAAAGGCAATCTATTTGCTTAAGGTATTAACATGCTATTCAGCTGTTCTCTTGTTGTTATTCAGTAACAATACTTACGCTCAGACAAAGGGAGAGAAAGTAGAAGTTAGTAAATCATCAACTATTTTTTTTAGCGAGATTGAAAAGTACAATAAAGAACATCCGGAAGATCCCAATGAAAAAAGAATAGGAAGTGTGAGAAATGGCGTAAAACAAAGAGAAGAAGACGAAGATGAATTACCCATAATCAAGATTCCCAAAAATGCAAAAGTGATGTCGGACCCTTTTGGAAAAATGGCCTCCGCAGTTGCAGGAAGGCCTTCTCCCGGAATTAACGCTCTCAATTCCGTAGCTCCGAATATAGATTTCAATGCTATAGACGACGCAGGAAATGTAATACCTCCGGATGTAGGCGGTCAGATTGGACCAAACCATGTAATGACTACGCTTAATGGAACAGGCGTAAGAATAAGTAGCCGCACAGGTACCGTTATTAGCACAGTAACCTTAAATGCTTTCTTTGCGACGGTTGGAACACCAAGTACATTTGACCCGAAAGTAATGTATGACCCCTTTAATAACCGTTGGATAGTAGTCGCCTGTGGCAATGCAGTGTCTGCCAATTCCGCTTTACTTGTTGGCATATCTGCAAACAACGACCCAACAGGTAGTTGGCAATTGTATTCATTGGATGTTGATGGGACCAATGCAACCTGGTTTGATTATCCAAGTATAGGGTTTAATAAAGATTGGGTAGTAATAGGGGGTAATATGTTTACTGTAGCAAGTAACTCTTTTAGTACAGGGAAGGTTTTCATTTATAAGAAAGCTGATTTATATGCGGGTGTATTATCTCCATCCGTTACAGTCATTAATTCAGGTGCCGGTTTATGCCCTGCCATCACCTACGACAATTCACTTTCAACAATGTATTTGGTTCAAAGTGTTAATGGCAATTCCAATGGAAATGGATTTATCGCACTTTACAACATTTCCGGAGCAGTTGGTTCGGAAGTGTTGTCAGGAGCTACTTTCATTAGCACACCCAATACATGGTCTTTTTCAGGTGGGTCAAATTTTGCTCCTCAATCGGGTACTGCCAATAAGGTGGCAACAGGTGATCACCGCATACAAAAAACAATTTATAGAAACGGCAGCATCTGGACAACACATACCGTATTTTTACCAGCTGCTGCACCTACAAAATCAGCTGCCCAATGGTGGCAATTAAGTACTGCAGGGGCTTTACTACAACGCGGAAGAATTGAAGATGGATCCGGTGAGAACTTTTTTGCTTTTCCCTCTATTGATGTTAATAAGAACAATGATGTAATGATTGGCTGTGCTAAATTTAGTGCCACTACTTTTCCAAGCGCATGCTATTCTATCCGAATGGCCGCTGATCCCATAAATACCTTCCAATCAGATTTTGTTTACAAAGCAGGACAAGCAAATTATTTTAAAACATTTGGCGGTTCTACCAATCGTTGGGGCGATTATACATCTGTATCAGTAGATCCCAATGACGATATGAACTTCTGGACAGTACAGGAATATGCAAAAACAGGAAACTTTTGGGGCACCTGGTGGGCCGGCGTTTGTACACCACCTCCTACTCCAAATACCATTTCAGGCATCAGTCCTGCTTTTGCAGGAAGTACAAATCAAGTATTTTCTGTAGCAACGGTTAGTGGAGCAACTAGTTATACCTGGAATTTTCCGGCAGGTTGTACCATCACCTCAGGCATCAATACCAACAGTGTAACGGTAACGCTAGGGAGTACTTCAGGAAATGTAACGGTAACAGCCAACAATGGCTCATGCAGCAGCGCAACTCAATCATTCTCACTTACTGTTAATCCTGCGACAACCCTTACCGGATCGGCGACAAATAATGGCCCCTTGTGTCCGGGAAATACGCTCAACTTATCAGCAACAGCAAGTGGTGGCATTCCACCTTATACCTTTAGTTGGTCCGGCCCCAACCTTACCGCTACAGCAGGACAAAACCAAACCATACCCAGTGTAACCTCACTCAACAATGGCGTGTACTCTGTAGTTATCACAGATAACAACTCCCCGGCATCAGTTATAACTGAAACAACCACCGTAGTAGTTAATACATTGCCTACTGCTAATATTACTTCAGTAGGTCCATTGACTTTTTGTAATGGAGACAGCGTTTTATTGAAAGCTACGGTATCCAATAACAGAACCTATCAATGGATAAGAGGGACCAACAATCTAACAGGTCAAACTTCTAATTCATTCGTTGCCAAAACCAAAGGTAATTACAAGGTAAAAATTACCAATACCCTTACAGGTTGCAGCAGAACATCCACTGCCACAAAAGTTACAGTCAATACATTACCTGCGGTAGCTGCCATTTCAGGCAATTTATCTATTTGTAAAGGAAGCTCAACATTGCTAACCAATGCAACACCAAACGGGGTTTGGGGCATTGATACAGTTGTAGCTACTATTAGTAATACAGGTCTAGTTACAGGCAAATTGGTGGGCAATGCAAAAGTCACATATACTACAGCACCAAATACCAATGGATGCATCAATAAAGCGACGGCCAATGTGGCAATCAATGCGCTGCCATCAATATCTGGAAATATTACCGGTTTAAAAACTGCTTGTGTAGGCAAAAGTTCTCAGTTAGCTAATTCTACAGCAGGCGGCACCTGGAGTAGCAGCAATTTCAGTATTGCATCGGTCAGTAGCACAGGCTTGGTTACCGGAGTTGCCATAGGTAATGTGACTATTACCTACACCACAGCACCCAATACACGTGGATGCACCAATAGCACATCAACCAATTTTTCTGTATCAGCACCATGCTTGTCAAAACCTGATTATGCTAAAGGTGGTTCTCAAACAGAAGTGGTAAGCCCTTCTTCGTTAGAAGTTTCTATTGCACCCAACCCAACGGGCAATGTATTTAATGTACAAGTAAAAGCTCCTAAGAAAGAAAGCATATCCTTACGTGTATTAGATGTAAATGGCAAAACCGCTTTTGCAGCCAAAGGAATGCCCGGACAAATTTTCCACTTTGGAGAGCAATTAAAGGCAGGTACTTATATGGTAGAAGTTAGACAAGGAGAAGAAGTAAAAACGGTGAAGGCGGTGAAGGTGGGGAGGTGAATGGTGAATGGTCAATGGTGAATGGTGAGAGGTGATACGCGAATGCCTGTCCGCCGGGCGGGAGCGAGTGGTCACAACATCAAACTTCGAACATCAAACTAAAAGCCGCTGCAAGATTGCTCTTGCAGCGGCTTTTACTATTTTAAACACTTTCTACGGTGCAGGTGGCGGTGGCGGCGGTGGCATAGTGCCTCCGTGTTGACCATGCCTTTTTTCTTCCATGTCTTTTAGCTTTTTAAACTGATCGGCTGTCAATACGCCTTGCAGCTTGCTGTCTTTTTCTGCAACCAACTTATCCATCGCATCTTTTACTTCTGCAGGTGGTGGCGGAGGAGGGGGTGGCGGCGGATACTTGGCATGCAATTGATCCATTTTTGCAAAAAAATCTTTGTAGGTAGTTAATACCTTTTGCTTTTTTTCTGCTGACAATGTCAACTCTTTGTCCAGCATTTCTGTAAAATGCTTTAGTCTGTCCTCCGCTGATGGCGGCTTGGGAGATTCATTTTTCTGGGCGATGCTTACAGTAGTTATTAGTACTGCTGCCATCACAAGAAATTGTTTTTTCATAATGGTAATTTTTTTAGTGAATGATTTGCTTTATTAGAAGATATACCCCATCAATTCCTTTGCCCTCCGGCTGTTAAAAAAATCTTATTGCTTTTCATTTTCAGGAGGTGGCGGTGGTGGTGACGGATGCCCATCTCCTTGTTCGTCATTGCCGAAAGGTGGTTTCGGCAGTCCGTCTCCAAAATGGTTTTCACCAGGTCTCATTGGTGGAGGTGGCGGTGGCCCCATGCGCTGTACAACAGTATGAATAATCTTATCAAATTTACTTTGCTGCTCAGGTGTACAGATTGCTTTTACATGCTGAAAATGCTGAAGCGTTAGTATATCTATTCGCTTTTCCAATTCAGCTATTATGGCTGCTTTACTTTCTACTACAGAAGGATCTATAACACTACTGCTTAATAAAGAAAAGAAATCATCCTTTGCCACTCTCACGCTGTCTTTCAAGTTTCTTACCAAAAGGCGATGGTCCTTAAAAAGCCGCTCATATTGCAGTTGCTGTGCAGCAGAAAAATTTAATTCCTTCTGTACAAAATCAGGTGCCTGTCCCGGATGTCCCATACGTGGCGGAGGTGGTGGTGGCGGAGGGCCAATAAGTTTTGCATACCAGAAGTAACTAAAGGTGGCAATGTTTGCCATCAACAATACTGCTATTGTAATCGCCAGCCATTTGTTTTTTAAAAAATTTGTCATCTTAGTTAGATTTATCGTAAGCGGAATAGCTGACCATTCCATATTCTTTTGCAAAATTTTCTATAGCTACGTCTTTGGTTTTTGCTGATTGTTGATGCTCAGCATTTACCTGTGTAACCATATAAATATTCAACACAATAGTTATAGCCAAGGCTGCAAATGACAATGCCGGTTTTGCCAACAAAAACATGAAGGGAAAAGCGTTTTCATTTTTTGAAACAGCTAGCCGTGCTTTTACTTTTACATTAAAGAAAGCAGGCACTTCAGCTTTCTCCATCCCGTCAAGGCTATTGATCGTTTTCAATATTTCATCTTCCCTATTTATATCACTCATAAAAAATAATATTTATGGTTTGTAATAATCAGTTAATAATTTTCTTAAATTTTGTTTTGCCCGATGCATTAATGCTTCTACAGAAGCTATGGTACAGTTCAGAATTTCTCCAATCTCCTGGTGACTTAAGCCTTCTACTTTGTGAAGGGTAAAAGCTATTCGTTGGTTATCAGGTAATGTAGCCATGGCTCTAAACAGAACTGTAGCCCGTTCTTTATTCACCAATTTCACGCCAGGATGGTTAAAATCTGGCAGATCATTCATGGAATTATCTTTTGAGAAAAGGCTAAGTACAAAACCCCCTCTTTTCTTTCTGTTCAAATATTTGATCCTATCCAACGATTTGGTAACGGTTATTCTATAAAGCCATGTAGAAAGTTTTGCTTCGCCTTTAAAAGTGCCTATTGATTCATAAGCCTGTACAAAAACCTCCTGAGCTATGTCTTCTGCATCTTCTGACGATTGCAATAAACCCAGGGCAGTATTATACACCAATTGCTGGTGCATGTCTACCAACCTGGAAAAGGCAGCTTCATCTCCTGCTTTCAGCAACTTTACAAAATCAGCATCAATCAATCATTTCAGTTTTAGTGTTAGACGACTATCCGTATCAAAACTTGTGAAAAGCTAAACTGTAGGTTTGAATTAGGAAAGATAAATATTCAGGCTCAATTTATGTTCCCGAAACTATTGGTTCATCTTTTCATTGCCTGCAATAAATTCATTTGACCATTACAGTCATAAACGACTGATTTATAACAAGTTAAAAACAAAAACGACATTGAAAAATCAATGTCGTTTTTTTATGTACCGAGGAAGCCTCTAATATCTAACAGATTTATTGAAGATTTACGGGAAATTTATAATCTTTCTTGCTATTTACGACCCTTTAATGTCATTGATTATTAAATCTTCTTGACTAACTCACGCTGTATTTAAGGTATTGGTCTTCGGATGGCAAATAGAATGCATTACAAGAAATCAGGTAATTTTCCATGTCTTCCAAATTTTCTTGTATTATAGTACTACTGAACTCCCATGCTTTCAATAGCATCCGTACATAGGCATCGCTCTCTTTGGTTTTAGATAGTTTTTTCAAGGAAAGCATATAATCCTCCCGGTAAACGGTAGGAATGATAATTTTGGCTAAGCCTTTGGAGTTTAACTCAACATTCATCATAACTCTAGCCATTCTACCATTCCCGTCTAAAAACGGGTGAACTTCGGTTACCAGAAACATCATATATGCTGCTTTTGCAAACGGATGTTGAAGTAGGGTGTACCATTCGAATCCTTTTTTAAGTGTTCCGCTCACTAGTTGCCAATCGACAAATTCTGTGTTTCCTGCTCTGTTGTTTTTATCCTTAAATTGACCGGGATTTTTTGATTTCCTTGCATTTAATAGAATTGCATGCCGTTCTTTCAATAAATGAATAAAGTGATTCTCATCTGTTGGATTAACCGACATCTCTTCCTTATTTGATACAATCTGATATGTCCTTAAAACATCATGAGAATCTTCGCCTCTTGCCGGTAAAGGAATTAACGAAGTAATGATTTGTTTAGCCTCCTGAACAGTAAACTCCGTACCCTCTATAAAGTTTGAAAAATAGCATTCAAAAAAAGCAAAATTTTTATAGGCTTGAGATGATAGGTTTTTGTCATTGTAATCTGGAAACTCCTGAGCAGCTAAATCTGCATAAAGCGATTCGAATTGTTCCACTCTATGGATGTCAAGCGGTGCGCCAATTATTCGTGCCTTTGCTACTGCTGACACAAGATTCTTTGAGAAGCCCGTACCCAACATATCTGAAATTAAAGAATTCAACAATGCAAACTCTTTTTGCATGTTCAATAGGGGAGCTATTTGTTTCGCATTATCTCTTAGGCTATTGAGCGCTTCTTCCCCCTTAACACTAATAAAATTCTCCAACCTGACTTCAAGTTGTTCTCGAGTAAGGCATTTGGATACTTCCCCTGTATTTCTTGATTGCTGAAGATTCTCGAGGTAGGCCCTTACAGTACCAGAAACTTTGGTCCTGTTAAAGAAAATGTCGTCGCCAAAAGTAGCTGCAGGTCCATTAAGCAAGTGTATATGTAAGCCTGGAAGAACTACATTTTCTTTATAGGAGTATGTAAGATAAATATGGCCATTGGGTGTAGGTATTTTTTCAAAAGCACTGCGATGACTTAATAAAGCATCCGGATATAATTCGGATAATATGTGATACCAATTTCTTTTTACCACCGTTTCAACAGGCTCATTTTTTACTGTCGAATATAACCTAGGGGCAATCTTGACTATTAAATCCATTTTTTTCAATTTTTGAATTTCTCTGTCTTTTTCCTTGGTGCCTACAATTATTTCCTTTACGCTATTCATGAGTGTTTAGTTTATTTATTTTTCCTTGAATTTCGACATTTTTAAGCCAACTGATAAACATAAAAAGTGCCTATTTCATTCCCCTAATCCAAAAGAAAATTATTGATCCGAAAATGTTTCCCCTTCAGTTGATAAATTCCTCTTAACCAATTTGTTTTTACAAATTTAAGTGATAATTTCCACCTAATTGATACAAAAACTTTATTTTTAACCTTTTTAAAAAAGATAATTTCTACTTAAAAGCATTTATAGCGAGAAAATTATGATAATTTCTTCTCAGATTTACCGTATTGAATTGCTAGTTTCGGCCACCTGGATAGCAATATCTTACCTATCAGCATAAATCAACGCATCTGTAGATATGCCTCTAAACATTAACTAATTACTTATCTCTTGGTGAGGTAGAAATCAGCAAAAGACTTAAAAAACTAATCTTACAGGGCTTATTAATAGTTGTAAAAAAGGTCATATAGAACCAACAAAAGCGGAAGAAGCTTTTCTCTAATTGGTTGTATTTCCACAAGTTTTGACCAAAATAAAAACGACATTGAAAAATCAATGTCGTTTATTGTGTACCGAGGAGCAGACTTGAACTGCCGACCTCAGGGTTATGAATCCTGTGCTCTAACCAGCTGAGCTACCTCGGCATTTTGGGCTGCAAATATAGGTAGTCTGAGCTATCAATGCAAACCGGATTTGTAATATCTGCAATTGAGTGTTTATTCTTGAAATTTTCTTAGATAGATTGCCTTGCTTTTAGCTCCAAATATTTATTAATCGTATTGACTGTTAATTCCTCCGGAGGAGTAAGAATAGATAAAATACCATACTGCTGCAACTCTTTTGCCATTAATCGCTTTTCATATGCAAATTTTTCTGCCAGCGTTTTCACATACACTTCTTCTACACTATTAGCTTTAGATGCTACCAATGTTTTCAACTCAGTATTCTCAAAAAATACCACTAATAACAAATGATGCGCAGCAATTTTTCTCAAGTATGGCAAATGCCGTTGCATCCCTGAAATAGATTCAAAGTTTGTAAAAAGCACGATGAGACTACGCTGGCTAACTTTTCGCCGCAAAGCAGCATACAGTCTTTCAAAATCACTTTCTAAATAACGGGTTTTTTGATTGTACAAAACCTCGAGAATGGACTCCATTTGCACAGGTCGGCTACTAGCTGTCAGAAAAGCACCTATTTGCTCACTAAAAGTTACCAAGCCTGCTTTGTCCTGTTTTAGCAGTGCCACATTGGACAATACCAAAGTTGCATTAATAGCATAATCAAGTAATGACATCCCATCAAATGGCATTTTCATTACCCGGCCTTTGTCAATCACGCAATAAACCTGTTGGCTTTTTTCGTCTGTGAAATTATTAACCATCAACTGACCTTTGCGTGCTGTGGCCTTCCAATTGAGCGTTCGGAAGTCGTCCCCTTGAACATACTCCTTAACTTGCTCAAATTCCATGCTATGGCCTAGTCTTCTTACTTTCTTCACTCCTACTTCAGTCAGGCGGTTGCTAATGGCCATTAACTGATACTTCTGCATCTGAATGTATGAAGGATATACAGGTACCGACTTTGTTTGGTGAAAAGTATAACGCCGCCTCACTAATCCAATGCCACTTGCAATATATATATTAAGGGAACCAAAATCATATGCACCCCGCTTTACAGGACGAAGCTTGTAGGTGATATCATTTTTCTGACCGGCTTTAAGGATTGCAAGAAATAATACATCCCGACGCTGAAACTGAAAAGGAATTTCATCAATAATTTCTACATTGACCGGAAAACTATACCTATTATCAAGGTCAAGTTGAACAGGATTTTCGTCCCCATTGCTAAATCTATCCGCATGCTTTCGGGAAGCAAAAAATCCATTGGTTTTACTAAACAATAAAAAATAGTCAAAAAGAAAAATGATAACCAACGCAAGCAATGCCAAATAAGCAAGAATGCCCAGCCAAGTTAAAAAGAACCGGCAAATAAAAAACACAACACATACCACAACTGCCGCATTCCAACGGGTGGTAAAAAACAAAGGCGTAATATATGCTAACCAGAATTTTTTCAATGCAAAAGATTAACGGGGAACTTCTACTTTTTTTACGATGATGTCAATTACTTCGTCAGCAGTGCTGCCTTCCATCTCCTTTTCGGGAGTCAGCATAATGCGATGACGAAGTATTGGCGCCACTACTTTTTTTACATCATCCGGCGTTACAAAAGATCGTCCACTCATAGCGGCGATGGCTTTGGATGCTTTTAAAATAGCGACTGATGCACGGGGTGATCCGCCGAGAAATAATGCCTTGTTGTTACGTGTTTCATACACAAGTTCGGCTATATAGCGCATCACTTTGCTTTCTATGTGCAATGCAGCCGCTGCCTTGCGCAATTGAACAATTTGCGTAGCTGACAAAACAGGCTGCACCATTGATAAAAAGTCTGTCGTTTTACCTTCATGCGAGTATTGAAGAATCATCACCTCTTCTTCTAATGAAGGATAGTCCACACTTACCTTAAACATAAAGCGATCAAGCTGGGCTTCGGGCAGACGGTACGTTCCTTCGTGCTCAATCGGGTTCTGCGTAGCCAATACCAAAAAAGGAGCACTCATTTTATAAGTAGTCCCATCAAAAGTAATTTGCTTCTCTTCCATCACTTCAAACAATGCAGCCTGGGTTTTAGCAGGAGAACGATTGATCTCATCTATCAATACAACATTACTAAAGATTGGCCCATGTTTAAAAGTAAAATTTCCTGTTTGCGGATTAAAAACCGATGTTCCAATGACATCACTTGGCATCAGATCTGGCGTAAACTGAATGCGGCTGAATGGGACATCTATGCAACGGGCAAGCAGTTTTGCCGTAAGCGTTTTTGCAACCCCCGGCACACCCTCTATCAGCACATGCCCATCAGCTATGATTGCTGCTAGCAACAACTCAATCATTGATTCTTGCCCAACAATTACCTTTGCCATTTCGGCCTTTACCCGGCTAATAGCAATGTTGAGTTCATTAATTTCAATATTTTCTACTGGCTGTTCCATTTCCATTTATACTTGTTTATAAAAGTTATCAATCTTGTTATTTAGCATTAATAGTAAATTGTCATTTACTTGCTTCGAAGATATTTCAGCAATTAATACAATCAATTCATTTATTTCTTTTTTCTCCACTCCACTTTTTCTGGATAAAAGATCCATAAATTCTTCATTCAATACTTGCGTTGACAGATTAAATCGATGTCTTACAAAATCCAACCAATAATTAATTTTCTTATCCGCTATGCCATTATTGTCTTTGGCGTTAAAGTATAAACTTGCAACCGTTCTGATAAAATCCAATGAAGTATTTTTCAAAGGCGCAATTACAGGAATAATCCTTTGTTTCCGTTTCAATTGAAAAAGAACATATAAGATCATGCCAATAAGTGCAATTCGCAATGCCCATCTGAGATAGTCATTTGACAATAGAAACCGCAATGGAGTTGATGCACCTCCCCTCCCAAGTTTATAATATTCATCCCAATATACTTCAGACACTACTTTAGGGATGTAAGACAACGCTTTTGCTGCGTAAGTAGCATTGTCATGATGC
This sequence comes from Segetibacter sp., assembly GCA_031383285.1. Lineage (GTDB taxonomy): Bacteria > Bacteroidota > Bacteroidia > Chitinophagales > Chitinophagaceae > Segetibacter. The sequence goes on along the minus strand of JANMZN010000030.1, from coordinate 11,381 downwards.
AAAAGAAAATAGTTGCTAAAACAAATAGGATTGGTATGCACAAAGAATGCACCCTCACCATAAGGCATTTTTATAAAATTAGGTTTGCCTTTATCATTGATGCCTAAAACAATGTGGTTGGATGTATCTATGCTGGAAAAATAATCGTCTATTGTAGCTTGCAAAAAAGTATAATTCGCCTTTGCTTTCAAAGCTGGATTCACAAAATTGATGGTGGTCGAATCTTTACCGGTAATGGAAAATCTGGTATCTGTCTTTAACTTAAAAGAGTCAAGGAAAGTTTTTGGATAATTTCCGTAAGCAAGAAAAACGTAATTGCCATTTATAACATAGTTCTTCATCTCATCTACATCAGCTTTAGAAAGTTCAAACGAAGGGCCCATCAATATATAAGCCGTATTGCTGCCATTAAAATTATTTATCTGTTCGTAAAATGGTGTTCGGTAAGAACTGATTTTACTATTTGGAAACAAATCTTTTAACCGGTCATAGATAATATATCCACCATAAGGCGCTTTTTTACTATTGCTCAAACTAACTGTCCAGTCTATAGGTTTTGGCTTGTTGAGTTCCATGGTAATATACACTACTAGCAACACAGAAAAGATGATGATGAAATAACGGTATCCTTTCATGACAATTGCTTGTTTAACTGTTGAAACTGTAATTGCAATTTGTCAAAATCATCTTTCCCAATATTCAATTCTCCATACCATGTGTACTCAAACTTAAATGTAAGCGAAACAAATAAAGCGTACCATGAAGCGTTGGCAACTTCTTTTATGTAATCACTATTGGTCTTGTTGATTTGCCATTCTATATGGCCTTTATCAGAAAGTAACTTCAACGATTGCAAATACAATAATCGAATAGCCAATCTGAAATCACCAACTAAAATTGCTTGTTGGATTGCTTCATTAAATGAAATCTTGTGTATATCAGTTTCACCAATAGAATAATCCAATTTATCAGCCGAATTTCTGGTAAACAAACCTACTTTATTCATGCCCATCACTTTCAATAAAAAATAACCGATAACGATTACAGCAATCAAAGTAATGACTGTCCAGAATGTAAATCTGCCATTTTTTGTACTTAATAGCTGCGCAATTTTCCACCAAACCCAAGCCCAAAATCTATCCCACAAACTTTTGGGAGGTTCCTGCATTTCGATGTATGAAAAATCAGGAGATTTTTTTAAATTACTTAATACTGATTTATTAATAGATCGATGTGAAATAGCAGACGTATCATACTCCACGACCTGAGCTATTGAGGGCACACAAAAACAAAAAAAGCAAAGAATCAACAATACAATCCTCATTAATAATCCTCTTTAATATTTCCAAAATCCTGGTTTGATTCGCCTAGCTTATCAAGCCGTTGTATCATGCCTGTACTATCGCGTTTCTCAACCAAAGAAAAATATTGAAGGACGATAGAAACGAAGAAAATGACATAAAATAAATAAGAAAAAATACTGAGAAAAGAAGTAGCAATACCAATTGTAGAAACAATGTCTTTGGTAGTAAAATAAGAAAGCAAACCAGAAATCAATCCTACTACACCCGAAATAACCGTAGCGGCCACAGCGTAAATAATATATACCACGATGTAAACTCCAAAGGATGCCCAAAAGTTTTCTTTGATGATCGTAAAGCATCTGCTGAATGCACCCCCAAAACTTTCATCTTCCATAACCAAAATTATCTGAAATGGCATCAAAACAACTGCCCAATAAATACCCGGTGCGAGGCAAAAAACCATGCCAACCAAAATCAATAAATAGACAGGAAATGTAAATAGTGCCGCCTTTAAAAAATATTGTTTAAAAACATTCCAAACTGCTTCTATAGTGGGGGTTTCTCCGTTAGCTGCATACAGCTTCATATAAGCGACCACGGCGACCTGCATGGCAGCAATATTTAAAATACTTAATAATAGAAAAATGAAATAATTGGCTCCATACATTTGCATTACATCCATTTGCTTCCGGGATCCGGAAAGCATTTCCTTAAATACATTACCAAACTGGCTTTGGTACAATCCTCCAAATATAGCAGTCGCCAACATAAAAATACCGGCTATAGCCAGGAAACTATAGATTAATGGTTTGAATTGTTGCCTGATGAACAAGAATGTATCATTGATGTTCTCACTGAAATCGCGAATTTTTCTTAGTTCAATTTTTTGTTCAGCCATAGTGTAAAGTTTTCGTTTTGATTATCGGAAGATTTGTTTTGCAATAAATTGTCGATTCTATTATGAAGCTTTATTGGATAAATAATAAAATACCAGATAATAAATGCCAAACTACCACATAAAATGCTAAGGCTTACCCAAAGCGGCATATTGGCATATCGGGTTACAAAGCCTTCAATAAATGCTGCTACCAGGAATACAGGTACCAAGCCAATTACTATTTTCAATCCGTCTTTTCCACCCTTTAAAATAGAAACACCTCTGCTATAAGTGCCCGGAAACAACATACTGTTGCCAAGTATTAACCCCGCTGCACCTGCTATTACAATCGCCCAAATCTCGAGTGTTCCATGAAGAAAAATGACAGTAATACTTTTAAAGCCTAACCCTTTGGAGAAAAAATAATACTCAAATGATCCCAGCATAAGACCGTTATTCATGAGCAATAAAACAACCCCAATAGAAAAAAAAGCCCCAAAAACATAGGCAATAAATGAAACCCGAATGTTATTAAAAGCAATTTGAAAAAACATATTGAGCTGGCTTGAGCCCTTATAAACCCCAAATGGATCCCCTTTTTCAATATTCTCATTGGTCATATTTACATAACCATCACCAAGTATAAGTCTGATAAATGTTTCGTCATATTTGGCAGACAATGCCCCTATAGCACAAAACGTAATAAAGAAAAGAAATGCATAAAGAAAGTGGCGATGGTAAACTTTAAACAAAAATGGAAGTTCATATTGCCAAAAATTCCAGATTCGGCCCTTATTTTCTCTTTTATTCCTATAAATTTTCAAATGAAAAAGCGCAGCAAGTCCATTCAGATATTTGGTTGTATTGCTGTGAGGGTAAAACGTTTTACTATATGATAAGTCATCCGTGATTTCAATAAAGCGGTCTGCCAGTTTATCGGGATGCTCGTGCAGTTTTATTTCCTGTTCGTATAGCGACCATTTATCCGCATTCTGTTTTAAAAACTGAGCTTCTCTCATTTCTAATTTTAAAAATCAAATTGTTTTATCACTTCCATTTCTTCGAATAATTATTACAAAACTTAAAGAAGCATTTGGTAAACTTAACTTTTTTGGCAATTCAAACGTATCATTTCCAAACTTTAAAACAATTACAATTAATACATTTATGAATATTTGTAAAAATAAGAGCAAAATAGGATGGAGATATTGAAAAATTAAAATTTATTTGCAAACAATAAGTTTCAATGAACACCATAAAAATAAATACGTCCCAAAATATAGACCTGGAATATGAGCTAGGCAGTCTGGGAGACAGGATTGTAGGCTACATCATTGACCTGCTGGTGATTATAGCGTATGTGGTTATTGTTATTGCTGTTTTTTGGGGATTTTCTGGTGTGGGCACTTTTTCAAATGCTTCCGGAATTACCATGTTCCTGTTGTTTCTGCCCATATTCTTTTATGATCTTGTTTCTGAAATTTTCCTGAATGGTCAGAGTTTGGGTAAAATGGCTATGAAAATTAAAGTAATCAGCCTGACAGGTGAATCGGCTTCTTTTGGCCAATATTTAATAAGATGGCTATTCAGAGTTATCGATTTCTCCATGTTTAGCGGGTTGGTAGCTACTATAACTGTGGCTGTGTCTGACAAAAAACAGCGCCTAGGAGATATTGTTGCCGGCACGGCAGTAGTAAAAACATCTCCACGGTCTCAATTGTCACAAACGATTTATGCTCCTATTCAAAATCCGGATTACCAACTAACTTATCCGGAGGTAATCAATCTTAAAGACAGTGATATAGAATTGATAAAAGAAGTATTACGCAATTACCACCATACCGGCAATACTGTATTAACATTGCAAGCACAACAAAAAGTAGAACAAGTACTTCGCATTATGAGTAAGCAATCTGAGTCATGGAATTTCTTAAGTGTCATCTTAAGGGATTATAACTTTGTAACTTCGCAAATGTAATCGACTTATTTTTTGAGGACATCTAGCATTGTTGAAAATAAAACCTCTGTCCCCAGCGCTAAGTCTTCATAAGAAGAGAACTCTAGCGGATTGTGGCTAATCCCATCTTTGCATCGCACAAAAATCATGGCATAATCGGTAGCATAACTAAGTGCCAATGAATCATGAAATGGGCCACTCATGAGTTCGGGTGCATCAAGCCCAAGGGCAATAGTTTGCTGTTTGATGATATCCTTTAACCACTGCGCACAATACCTTGGTTCACTGTTAGTGTCTTCACTAATAGTATAAGTAAGCCCATGTTTTTGAGCAATAGCTTCTATCCTATCACGTAACTGCTTTTCGTACCTATTCCGCCGATCAAGGTCTATATCCCGCAGGTCTACGGTAATGGTGGTTTCTTCGGGAATGATGTTTCGACTAGCAGGAAAAACATTGATGGTTGCCACACTCCCCACCGTTTCTGCTCCGGGTATTTGATTGGCTATTTCATTTACTGCTATAATAATTTCAGCGGCTCCAACCAATGTATCTTTCCTAAGTCTCATAGGTACTGATCCGGTATGCCCTGCCATACCTTTTAGCTTTACAGTCCACCAAAGCGGACCAGAAATGCCAGAAACAATTCCGATAGGCTTACTTGAAATATCCAAAACAGGCCCCTGTTCGATGTGCAATTCTAAAAAGCAAAATATAGCGCCGGCCTTATACTCACTTTCTTTGAATTTTGTGATGTCGCAGCCAAAATCAATCAGTGCCTTTTCACGGGTGACGCCATCCTTATCAGCTCGCTGCAATTCGCCTTCTTCTAACTTTCCAAGTATTCCACGGCTACCAAATAATCCTTTATTAAAACGCCAACCTTCTTCATCTGCAAAGGAAATAATTTCAATGGTTCTATTTGGTATTATTCCCTGCTCTGCTAAGGTAGTAACTGCTTCTATTGCACACAGGACACCTGCCACTCCATCAAATCTGCCACCATAAGGTTGCGAGTCCAAATGGGAGCCCATCATCAAAATGGGTAGATCAGTATTGACTCCTTCAAGTCTGCCAATAAGGTTTCCGAAGTTGTCTATCCGAGTCGTCATACCTGCATTGTGCATCCAGGTAGCCGCCAATTCAAATGCTTTCATTTCATCTGAAGAATGGGCCGGACGATTAGTCCCTGTATCTCCTATTTTGCCAATCAATGACATCGCTTCGAAGTAGGCCTGCAAACGTTGTGCGTTTATTTCCATGTGCAATTACATTTTTAATATTAAAGAATAATAGGGGTAATTTATTCTCCTCTTCTGCTGTATGATTTAGCTTGTAAGATAGGATGTTTATTGATTTACCAAGCCATAATTTTGAATTCCAATTCTAATAATTCGGGTATGTCCCGCTTTGATCATTCTTATTTTTGTTTGTCGGATATATCTTTATTAACAAAAGCAACGAAAGATTTTCTAAATGCAACTTTATATCCTATTATATTTACCAAATGAGTGATACCATTTCAATACTTGCAATCACCATTGCCGCAATTGCTTTGATAATTATTGGCTTACTGTCGCCTAAAAAGAAAAATCTTCTTGACATCCTACCTCTCAATGAAAATGACAGAGTGCTTTTGGAAACTTATGTTTCATTTTACAATGAACTAAATAAAGAAAAAAGGTTGGAATTTGAAACCCGGATGCAACACTTTCTTTCTACAATCAGGATAACCGGAATAAATACCGAAGCAGAACGATTAGATGAAATACTTATTTCTGCAAGTGCAATAATCCCAATTTTTGAATTTTCAAATTGGGAATATATCAACTTGAATGAGGTACTATTGTATCCTGATGCATTCAACGAAAAGTTTGAGCAACAAGGGGCAGCAAGATCAACACTTGGCGTAGTCGGAGAAGGTGTTTACCAAAATATAATGATACTTTCTCAGCATGAATTGAGACAAGGATTCCTTAATGAAACTGCTAAGACGAACACAGCCATTCATGAGTTTGTACATTTGGTTGACAAAACAGACGGAGCAATAGATGGGGTACCGGAAGCACTGATATCGAAACAGTATGTGTTGCCTTGGTTGCAACTGATGCAACATAATATACAAAAGATAAAAAATGACAAATCTGATATCAATCCATATGGGGCAACCAACCAAGCTGAATTCTTTGCTGTAGCATCAGAATACTTCTTTGAAAGACCCGACCTGTTTCAGGAAAAGCATCCGGAACTTTATGTACTTTTAAGTAAATTTTTCAGGACTGATTTAAAGAAATGAATGCAACGTTTATAAATCTATTTCTGCCCTTTCGATCTTATAAACAATTTTAAAAACGCTCTTATTGTTTTTCTGAATCTAGTTTCTTTTCAATTCTACGATCAGGAATAAACCAAATAATAGCAACTGTAGCATAAAGTAACATACTGATTTTCGGACTTACAAAAGACAAACCTATAGCTATTGCATACAAGAAAACTGAGATGATACCTTTGATATCTTTGCCTAATGCCTTATGAATAGTAGATTCTTTACCATGAACTTTTATAAGGGAAACCTCAAGCAAATAATATGCAACACCAGCCATAAACAAAACAACGCCATAAATGCAAACGGGAAAAGTTGAGAAATTATTAGCCCCCATCCAACCTGAAGAAAAGGGAATAAGAGATAACCAGAAAAGAAAATGGATATTTGCCCATAACACCATGCCATTAATGCGATGACTAGCATGAAGCAAATGATGATGATTATTCCAGTATATTCCAACATTGATAAAACTTAGAACATAACTTAAAAAAACTGGTAGTAACGGCTTCAACGCAACTAGTGTAGTTCCATGAGGCACTTTCATTTCCAGTACCATGATGGTAATGATGATGGCAATAACTCCATCACTAAATGCTTCCATTCTTCCTTTTTGCATAATTGATCAATTTATTTGCATTATCAATTAAATTTTTCACTTTTCACTAAAAAAGCTCATTACAATTTGCCTGATCAATCATTTTTCTTCTGATCATCCAAAAGAATCCACTCATTATGCTTAAAACACTTCCATTTCACAATACCTAAGTTAACAGTAGTATCAATAAACAATGTAGGATCTCTATGATTAAGTCTTACAAAATTAATAGCAAAAACAGCAACATCCATTTGCTTCTTTTGGTAATCCAATTTTAAATATTGGGCTGCCTGCCATGTCACATCCGGCAATACGGCTATTTCCATTAGATGTGAAGAATCGAATACTTCAGACGGCTGAATGTACCAGGTACTATCATTAGCATGATTTACAATCTTGAAATGACTAACACCGGATTTTGACCTCAACATCATTCGCCATGAAAGCCTGTGTCCTTCTTCTGTCCAGGTTACATTTCCTTTAATGAATAAATGCCGAAGTGGTAAACCAATTTGTACAAAAATATAAAGACACACAAATATTTTCTCTAATAAAAAAACTTTAGGTGCCATTTGGTTTGAAGTGCAGTCTATTCTCGGCACAAACCTTTCTATAAAATTATTACTAAAGAAAAATACAAAAAGAACTAAAGCCATCAATGGAAACATCCCTATTTCAAAAACATAACTATTAAAGGCATGAAAGCAAATGGCAACACCAAATGCAGCCCACCTAGTTTTGCTGTATAACATAGCAGGAACAATCATCAAATCAAAAAGCAATCCGCCATATGCAACAATCCATGGAACAATAGGATTTCTTAAAAAGTAACCTATATAAGGAAGGCCGGTTTTATGATACAACCATGTTCTTACAGGAATAGCATGCAACCAATCATTGTTCATCTTTGCTATTGCAGCAAAAAGATAAACAACAACTATTTGAAAAATGAAAATATTTATATGCCATGCATGACATTCATTTGCCGGCTCTTTATTTTTTAGATAAGTATCCAATGAAAACCGTTTGTTCGCAGGTACAAATACCATCAGCCAACAAAGCAACAGAAATAAATAATAATGGTTATTGTACTGGCTTTTATCGGAAAGGTAAACTGCAGACCACATAATAGCCAATATAACAGATGTGACTCTGTAAAATAAGCCAACAGAAACCAGTAATGCGACGAGAACCATCACCCCGAAATAGGCATACATCATTTTTCCATGCAATACATTTAAACAATCAAACCCAATAAAAGTAAAATTATAATGCGTATGAATAAATCTACGATTGACTTCACCATTTGCAATAGATCCAATGCATTCCATTGCCATTACCATTCCAAATAATACTCTAAAGGCAATCAGTCTGCTATTGTTTACAGGATTCCACAACTGCATAAAAATCTATCTAATTAGAAGAGAAAGGTAATTTTAAATTTTCAAAAATGGTTAATGTACCAATAGGACAATCGTAAAATATTAAAAGTAATGAACAGTAAATGAACATTTAGTTTCGTTTCAAATAGTACCTCAATGAATATATTGCTAAAAAAAGTCGCCTCAAAATTTTGAGGCGACAAGAAAGGAAATGGATTTTAAAAACGGAAACTACCTATTTGAAAGGCTACTTCTCAAGAAATAGCTTTATTGTCTGAATTTCTCCTTTGTAAACCACGTTAACTGAATACATGCCCGGCGCCAAATCTGAAATATTGAAATTGACCGATTGAATGTCTGAACCAACTTCAACAATTGTTCGTTTTACTATAGATCCTTTACCATCAATAATAGTAATAGCATGTTTTGTGTTTGAATAATTAGTAAGCCTCACTATAAAATTTCCTGATGTTGGATTAGGGAAGACCGATACTTGTTTCTTTTGAACTTTTTGAACAACATTCTCTGCAGTTATGCTACGAGGTGCAGTACAATTGACTGCTACCGATATGATAGTAGAGGCGGTTTGGATATTGCCATTTCTATCTTTTACCCTCCAGGTGATTGTTGAAATTCCTACATTAAACAGGCCACTTGCATCTGCCCCTATTCCCGATCTGGATGTTACTCCTGAAATAACATAGCTAATAGAGTCTACTCCACAATTATCAATCGCATTGAGGGCTGCAATTGTATAAGTTGTAGAACCTCCACAAAGACTTAGGTTAGATGGTACTGTTATAATAGGTTTTTGATTATCAGTTACAATTATTTTTTGGGTATTGCTTGTTCTGTTACCATTCACATCCGTTACTGTCCAAATAATAGTAGTGGTACCTATAGGAAATGTTGCTGGCATAGTATTGGTTACAGAAGCCACTCCGCAATTGTCTGCAGTTACGGGCGTTCCAATGTTTACATTAGATGCTGTGCACGAACCGTTGTCAGCAAATACACTTCTCTGCGGTGGAGGCACAATAGTCGGTTTCTGCCTATCATATACCGTTACTCTCTGGGTAGCAGTTGCTACATTTCCATTTACATCCACTACAGTCCAGTTTACATTGGTTATGCCAACTGGAAACATTGTTGAAGTAAGATCATTTGTTAAACTCGCAATACCACAATTATCGGTAGCGGTTGGTGTCCCAATATTTACATTTATCAAACCACAACTATCTAGTGGCAAATCAGCAGTAACGGATCTTGTTTTGATAACTGGTGGAATTCTATCTACAACAAATACTTTCTGTTGCACTACAGTTACGTTTCCATTTACGTCCCATGCAGTCCAATTTACCATAGTAGTTCCAATGGGGTAAGTTGTAGAAGGGTAATCGTTTGTAAAACTTGCGACACCGCAATTATCAGTAGCCACCGGTGAGGTTAAGATTACATTTCTGGCAAAACAACTACTGTCTGCATACATATACATCAACACAGGTTTAGAAATGATTGGTTTCTGATAATCATAAACTGTCACCTTCTGTAGCTTTGTCACCACATTTCCATTTAGGTCTCTTATTGTCCATGTTATGGTTGTAACGCCAACCGGAAAAGTATTGGATGTATAATCTCTGGTAATACTTTGTATTCCACAATTATCAGTAGCAGTAGGTGCAACTAATACTGTATCATACGTACAGAGGCCAGGACGGGCAAACACTTTAATAGCTGGTGGCGTACTTACAATAGGTCGTTGCTTTTCTACCACAATCACTCTTTGATTACCAGTTCTAACATTGCTATTAACATCCGTGACAGTCCAAACTACTATATTAGTTCCTACAGGAAATTGTTGCGATGGAGCATTATTGGTAACAGATGCTACACCACAATTATCCGTCACAACAGGTGTACCGATATTGACTATGGTTGCAAAACATTTTCCGGCATCAGCATTTACATACAATCCCGGAGGAAGTTGCAAAGTTGGTTTTTGAGCATCAACTACAACCACATCTTGTACAGCAGTTTGTATGTTACCATTGACATCAGTAGCTGTCCATATAATTCTGGTAGTACCAACCGGATAAGAATTAGAAAGTCGGTCCCTGCTAAAACCAGCTACACCACAATTATCAGAAACAACTGGTGGTGCAATTATTGAATCCACGCTGCAAGCACCCACTTTAGGTCCAAATGGTAAAAGGTCAACTATTTGTATAATTGGTTTGATGGTATCTCTAACAATCACATTTTGTGTTGCGGTTGATACATTGCCATTGCCATCATTGAAACTCCAAGTGATTAAGTAATTACCTTGAGAACTGTAACACAAAGCATCAGTTGTTGTACCTGTAATAATGCCAGAACAATTATCCAATGCTGTAGGCACATTTACAACAGAGGCATTGCATTGTCCCGAAAAATCCTCAATAATTGGAACAACAGGTGCTGTATTGTCTTTCACCACTACACTTTGAGTTGCATTGGAAATATTACCATTCCCATCATTGAATCTCCAGGTGATTAAGTAATTACCTTGAGAACTGTAACTCAATGCATCAGTTGTTGTACCTGTGATAGTCCCGGAACAATTATCTAAGGCAGAAGGAATATTAATAACTGTAGCGTTGCATTGCCCCAAAACATCTTCAATATTTGGAACAACAGGTGCAATATTGTCTTTTACAATTACACTTTGGGTAGCGGTTGAAACATTACCATTGCCATCATCAAAACGCCAGTTGATGGTATAAGTGCCCTGTGAATTATAAGTAAATGGATCTGTTGTAGTACCGGTTATGGTTCCAGAACAATTATCAGTTGTTGTTGGTGCTGTTGCTGTTACTGAACATTCCTCTGTAAGAGTAGATAATGTTGGAACAACAGGTGCAATATTGTCTTTTACAATTACACTTTGAGTAGCAGTAGAAA
>JANMZN010000160.1:0-11523 GCA_031383285.1 Segetibacter sp. | reverse complement strand
CTAACTCAATGTTTGGTCGGACCTTCTCGATGTTTCACCGGACCTGCTCAATGTTTCGCATTACCTAGCTAATGTTTGACCGCACATCTCTAATGATGGACAATACCTGTTCATTGATTGAACGTCCTCTGCCATTGAGGCTATTACCAATGACAATGTTACACAATACTTGCTCAATGTTTGGCGTTCCCCTGCCAATGTTTTCCACGCCACAGGCTATGTTTTGCAGTCCAAGGCCAATGTTTTGCTGATTTTTGCTATTGTTAGGCTTGTTTAGACCAATGTTTTAGTGGAATGCAGGGGTGCGTGAAAAATAGTAGTTGTAGTTTAATGATTTATAGGCTAATATGGGTTGCACAATTGTAATGTGCTTTCTATTGCTTCTAATGATGCTGGTGTTTAAGTTTAGTATTAGATTATTGATAAATATCGAAACAAAATTAATTGCTAATAATATTAGCTTTTATAAAATTTTCGGATTAATTTTTTGTTTAATGAAAATTTAATGTTGGATTTTGATGTTTTTTAAAATAATATTTATTAACATTGTCTTTACAATTACAAATAGTTCATGAAAAGTTGCCTGATTATATCGTTGGTTTTTTTCATGGTTTTCATTGGCAAAGGGCAAGAAAAAACTACTCAACTTTTGTGTAGTGATGCACTCTACCAAAGCATCAACAAAAAGGTACTAACGCTACAGCGCAATGTAGAAGAAAAGAGCGTGAAGGCATTGCAACGCTTACAAAAGCAAGAGGCGAAACTTCAGAAGAAATTGGCTTTGAAAGATAGCGTGGCTGCCAAGAAAATATTTGCACAAAATAAGTATCAGCAACTGACCGAACAGTTGCAACATCCTACCGCTCTCAAAAAAATGAATGCATACATTCCGCAGTTTGATAGTTTGAAGACGGGGATGAAGTTTTTGACCTCACCCCAAACCCCTCTCCTAGGGGAGAGGAGCAAAGCAGCGATTTTGCTTGCAGATAAAATAAAGAATGTAAATAAGAATATTGCGGGGCTGGAGACCAAAATGCAACAGGCGGAGGAAATTAAAAACTACATTAAGCAGCGCAAAGAATTGTTGAAAGCCCAGTTGGCTAAGTACGATATGCTGAAGGATATGAAGGGGCTGAGTAAGGAGGCGTACTACTATCAACAGCAATTGAATGAATACAAGGCCATACTGAAAGACCCAAAAAAGATAGAACAACGTGCTATAGATGAACTGAAAAAACTACCGGCATTTACTAGTTTTATGCAGAAGAACTCGCAGTTAGCACAACTGTTTGGAATGCCTGCTAACTATGGTAGTGCGCAGAGCCTTGCAGGATTACAAACAAGAGAATCTATACAAAACTTGCTACAGCAAAAGTTTGCTGGGGCGGGGGTTAATCCGCAGCAATATATTCAGCAACAGGTGGCGGATGCACAAGGGGAATTGAGTAAGTTGAAAGATAAGGTTAGTGACCTCACCCCGGCCCTCTCCGCAGGAGAGGGAGTAGGAAGGGAAGGCGATTTGGGGTTTTCGCCTAATAGCATGAAAACTAAGACTTTTTGGAAGCGGATTGAATACGGGGCGAATATACAAACGCAACGGCCTAATGGTCTGTTGCCGGTGACGAGTGATGTGGCGCTGACAGCAGGATTTAAGCTAAATGATAAAAGCATTATTGGTATTGGGGCAAGCTATAAAATGGGATGGGGCAATGGATTTAACAGCATTAAAATAACGCATCAGGGATTGGGCCTGAGAAGCTACGTAGATTATAAGGTAAAAGGAGGCTTTTGGTTGAGCGGTGGATACGAACTGAACTACCAACAAGCCTTTGAAAAACTAGACATACTAAAAGATTTGAGTAGTTGGCAACGGAGTGGGCTGCTAGGTCTGACCAAGAAATATAAAATTGGTAAAAAGACAAACAACATGCAGTTGCTGTGGGATTTTTTGAGCTACCGTCAAGTGCCGAGTACACAGCCGATTGTGTTTAGGGTGGGATATGTTTTTTAATGGATGATGTGATAATGTAGGATTTATGATGTTTGATGGATGATATGTGATGCTCGCTGAAGCGAATGATTGAGGATGATTTTTTTAATGAAAGAAAAATGAGCGAAGAGGAATAAAATAAACCAAAAAATAACTTTTAATGAAACAGTTTATAATTGTCGTGATTGTATTTTTTTATGGTCCATTTATATATGCGCAAGCTCCTTCAATTTCACCTTCTTTGCCTAATATTTTGCCTCCAAGTCCTGATGCGTATAATTTTGCAAAATACGGTAACCTTCCAATTGGTATAAGTAGCGGAACAGCTCAGTTTTCATTACCAATATACACAGTTCAATCTGGCAATCTTAAATTGCCAATCAGTTTAAACTACAGCAGCAATGGGGTGAAAGTAGACGAGATGGCTACAAGAGTAGGAATAAACTGGAATCTAAATGCGGGAGGTGTAATTACAAGAGTAGTTTTGGATAAAGCTGATGATGAGACTTTTGCTCCTCCAACATTTTATCATGGCCCTATTAATTGGGGAGTAGACAGGATTGACTCAATTCAAGGACGTAGACACTTTTATTTTAATCCCGAAAAATGGACGTTTTATAATTATATTAAAGCTGCATCTCAGACTAATCCTCCGGATTACCAGCCTGATGAATATACATACAATGTAGATGGTTACAGTGGAAAATTTATTAGACGTGAAAATGGCGAATTGACCCAGTTTAAACCTAATGGCGTTAAAATTGAGAAGAACAATAATGGGTTTATATTAACTGCACCAAATGGAAATCGATATTTTTTTTACGTAAGTGAGATTGCACATAATTATACCAATGATATCAATCTATCGCTAGAATCCGTAACTAGTGATGTGCCTACGGCTTGGTATTTGACAAAAATAATTTCAATTACCAACGACACCATTACGCTCAACTATAATTCTAGTTCAGTTTCATATATCAATGGCATTTCTCAAAATTATAATACAGGACCTGCTGAACCATTGGTGAACACTACTCCTTATTCTTATAATTGTTGTGTTCCAGACGATTTTATGTGTTCAAATTCTAGCGGAAATGGTCTTAGTACTTCTTTACTTTTGAGTGATAATAACATAAAATTATTATCTTCAATTGACTTTAATTTGGGGAAAGTTGATTTTATTTATTCAAATAGAGAAGATGTTATAGGTGAAAAGAAGTTAGATGAAATTAGAATAAATAGAAAGGATAATTCGAGCTTGATTAAATCATTTTCGATTGATCATCAGTATTCAGAAGCACCTCAATCGGCATATGATCCAAAAGTATTGGGCGTAAATATTGCCAACAGTATACCTCAACTCCGCAAAAGACTTTTTTTAAAATCTGTGAATGAATTATCTAATGATTTGTCAGTTAGTCAAAAATACCAATTCGAGTATACTGACATCAATAAACTACCCTCCCGAATGAGTTTTTCGCAAGACCATCATGGTTTTTTCAATGGATATGTAAACGACCTTTTTATACCAAACGATACATGGTTTGATATTCATTTAGGCAATAACAACTATGGGGGTGATCGGCGATATAACTTTAAATATGCAGGTTATGGAATGCTTAAAAAAATAATTTATCCAACAGGGGGATTCTCGAAATTTGAATATGAACCACATAAAACTACTTATGATTATGCTTACACCTATTTTTCTGATTCAACTATTGCAGAAATTGATAGTAGTACTACGATGTATCAAACAGTATTATCCGATACATTCCATCACAATGGTTCTAGGGAACTACGCATAAGATATTATTGTGACTGGGCAACTGCTCCTGTAAATTTGATGAGTAGTAATGGAGGCTTTACTGATTTTTTAGAGGATTATCATTTTGTTGTTACTATAAAAGATGCTGTTACAGGAGATTCTGTCTTTTCAAAAACAATGGAACCTTATATAAATTATATTGATGGATATTTTACTATGTATAAATTGCCGCCTGGCATATATAAGATTGAACTTAAAGCAAACAGACCTCGAATGAAAGCAAGAGTATCTGTTATCAAAAGTTGGAGAATAGTTGACAAGTCTGACACTGCAGGGATAGCAGGCATAAGAGTAAAAGCAGTTTCAGATTACTCGATAACAAATGAACCTGTGAATAAACGTGAATTTGTCTATGGTGATTGGACAACTGCAATATCTTCCTCTGGAACAGGGCTTATTATTACTGGAAATGGTTCAAGCGAAGTTAGCTTGACTAGAACCTATGGAGGAGGCTTCAATTCTATACATTCAAGTAGCATTTTTAATACTTTTCAATCAAGTAATAATACAGTCGTTTATGGAAAAGTGATAGAGCTAAACACTTCAACAACTTCCCGAAACAATGGAGGAAAAGAATATGAATTCTTTTATTCGGGGCAAAATGTTGCTGTACCAATAACCTATCATTGGGACTGCGTAGGTAGTTTAACAAATGATACTTCTCAAACCATACCTACCTATGGAAATGTTTGGAATCCTGTTCCAATTGTACCACCCAACGCTCCTTTAATAAACAATGATTTTTTTGCTGGATTACAGAAATCAGTAAAGACATTTACCTATCAAACAAAATTTGGCACAAGAAATATACTTGATGAATCCACTAATTTCTATTCGCTCGACACTCCTAGTATCATTATTGATACTTTTACTGTAAGCAAAAATGACATTAAAAGGAACGGACAAGGTACCATGATTCCAGCTTGGATATATCTTAATGATTATATAATTTATAGGTACTGGAGATACTTTGCTTTTGTAAAACTAGACAGTACTGTTACAAAATCTTACAGTAACACTGTAATGAAAGTAAAAAACAGCTTTTCTTATTCGATGCTTAATTTTTTACCAAATCAAACAATTTCTACTTCCAGCAAAGGCAAAGTTAGCAGTTCGTTTACGAGGTATGTTTCTGATGTAGAAAACTCTAATGCTGACTACCTTGATGTTTACCTTCCGCTGTATTCGGCAAACAGAATTTCATCGCCTTATGAAGAATACACTTATAGGGATGGATTGAATATTCGAACAAGAAAGATGAGGTATAAAAACTTTACTGATTGTGGACTCATCTTGCCTTATGAAGTAATGTCTCAACAGTTAAACAATAACTATACTGTTGATCTTACATTTGAAAAGTATGATAACAAAGGAAATTTGCTACAGTATAAAGGCAGAGATGGCGTGACTAATTCCATTATTTGGGGTTACAACAAATCTTATCCGGTTGCAAAAATAGTAGGAATGGGATATGACGATGCTATTAATCTTAGTGGGCTTTCATTGACAACTATAAATGATCTCTCTTTGAATTATAATGCCGTTCGGAATGAATTAAATAAACTGCGAACCAATCTAATCGGCAAAGTATTTGTGAATACCTTGACCTATTCGCCCCTGATAGGAGTGACAAGTGAAACTGATGCAAATGGCAACACTAAATTTTATGAGTATGATGGTTTTAACAGACTTAAATTGATTAGAGATAAAAACAACAATATACTCAAGAAAATTTGCTATAATTTTCAAGGACAACAAACAGAATGCAGTGAAACCATTACCCTTCCTCCAACAACCGTTCCCTTGTGCGAAGATTGTATTGGTGTAGATAAGAAGTGTATTGGAAATGTTTGCGTTACCGCTAAGGTAAAATGTTTTCAAAGTGATTTAATTAGTCCGGGATTATGGAACAATACTTTCAGGTACGAATGGCCCGATTTGAGCTATTCTCAAAATATTACTGAAGTTCAAAATCATCCTTGTCTTGATACCACTGTAAATTAATTTTATGAGGAAATTTATAATATTTTCGGGCATTACTTTTTGTTGCTTATTTTCAATGTATAGTTTCTCGCAAACTAACTTACCAAACATTCAACAAATACATGCAACTTCCACAGCAAATGTAAACCCGCTGCCACCGGGCTTTGATTCTCGTTTAAAACTGAATCATATTAGAACATGGGTGCCATCGGTTCCAATTCAGAATGAAAGCGACTTGCTGACTGGAACTGTAAAAGACGTAAAGCAAACAACATTGTATGCAGATGGACTTGGTCGCCCTATACAGACAGTTGCCAAAGCAGTTAGTTTTAATAATTTGGATATTGTAAATACGGTAGTTTATGATGAATTTGGCAGAGAAACATATAAATACCTACCCTACCCCTCCACCACAGGCACCGGCATATTCAAAATAGATCCCTTTGCTGAACAGCAACAACAATTATCAGCTATTTACAACCCTACCAACCTTGCCGATGGCGAAAAGTTTTTTTATAGTGAAACCAAATTTGAACCCTCACCACTCAACCGTGTTACAGCAACCTTTGCACCCGGAAATAGTTGGGTAGGAAGCAATAGAAAGATTACTATGGGATATGAATTTAATGGTACCAATGAAGTACAGCTTTGGGATATTCCATTTACTTTTCAGGCTACGCCTACTACCATTGCTACCTATGCAGCAGGTGAACTTTACAAAACCATCACCTATGATGAACATAAAAAACAAGTAATAGAATACAAGGATAAAGACGGACTAGTTGTGCTAAAGAAAGTAGAAATAGACAACGATGCCGACAACAAAAGTCATGTAGGTTGGCTTTGCACTTACTACGTATATGATGATTTAGGAAATTTGCGTTTTGTAATACCACCGAAAGCGGTTACCTACATGGAGACTAATGCTGCATGGCAATTGTCCGCTGATGCAATAGACGAATTGTGCTTTAGGTATGAGTATGATGAACGCAACCGAATGGTTGCAAAAAAAGTTCCGGGTGCTGCATGGGTGTGGATGGTGTACGACAATAGAGATCGGCTGGTGTACACACAAGATGGCAATATGCGGGCTACCAACCGGTGGATGTACACACTATATGATGAGCTAAACCGACCTGTAGAAACCGGGCTGCTTACAACAAGTAACGATAGGAACGAACTGATTGAATACGGTAAGAGCGATATTATGTCTGTAAATTACAGCAACCAAAGAAACTACAGTGGTCAACTTACGCCTTCTATTGCAAAAGATTTATACATCAGTGAATTGGAACACGGCAGAACTACTTTTCAGGCAAGTAATACTATCCAATTTGCAACAGGCCTAGACCATAGCAGCATCACCGAGCAAATAGTGTCGGACAACAGTATCTCTTTTTCTTCTTCCATTACAACAACCAACAAGCCTTCGTTGTCAGTAGCTACACAAGTAGTGCCGCTTACGCTAACCTATTATGACGACTATAGCTGGACTACAAAAAGGTACAACACTGCTTATAATAACCAACTAAACAAAGAAAGCAATCCCCTGGACAATGATTATTTTGATCCTTTGCCTGCAACGCACAATGATCAAGTAAAAGGCATGGCAACCGGCACACGGATAAGAGTAGTAGCATCTGATAACCTGAATAAACTGAGCAATGCCAAATGGATGGAGGCTGCTAGTTTTTATGACGACAAAGGCAGGGTGGTACAAGTGCAAAATCATCAATACAAAGGCGGGGTGGATATATTTACAACGCTGATGGATTTTACAGGAAAGCCCGTATGCCGCTACGAAGTACTGACCAATGAGAGCGGTAACGTGGTAGCACTTCCTGTAAAAACAAATATGAACTATGACCATGCAGGCCGACTGCTAAACATAAAAAAGAAAGTAGGTGACGATGAACCTAGAGTAGTGGCCGAAAACACCTACGACGAACTCGGGCAACTGACCAACAAAAAGATAGGTAGAACGAAAGACGACAATGGTGATTTAACAAACGACCCACTCGAAAATCAGGACTATAGCTACAACATACGTGGCTGGCTCAAAGGTATTAATGCGACCTCGCCTAACCCCTCCCAAGTAGGAGAAAGATGGTTTGGTATGGAACTAAGTTACGACTATGGTTTTGCGCAAAACCAATACAACGGCAACATAGCAGGTATGAAATGGTACACAGCAGGTAGCAAACAAGAAAGAGCTTATGGATTTGGGTACGACAATGCCAACAGGTTGTTGTTTGCAGATTTTAATCAGGGATCCACTAACTCCACAGCCGGATGGGACAAAAGCGCCAACATTGATTTTAGTGTAAAAATGGGTAACGGCGTTAATCATACAAGTGCTTACGATGCCAATGGAAACATACTTGGCATGTGGCAAAGTGGATTGCAATTGGATAGAAGTAATTGGATAGATAAACTGAGTTACGACTATGGAACCGATCCTACCAATAAATTAAAGGCTGTAAACGACATAATAACTGCCGACAACAAACTCGGCGATTTTACAGATAAAAACACCACTAACGACGACTATGCCTACGATGCCAATGGAAACATGGTAGAAGACAAGAATAAATTCATTACCCAAATTCATTACAACTATCTGAACCTGCCCTACCTGATAGAAGTAAACAATCCAACAGGTACACAAGGCACTGTAGCATACATATACGATGCTACGGGTAATAAACTGGAAAAGTTGGTACAGGAAACCGCCCCTACTGTAAAAAATAATCAAACTACTTATTTGGGAGGTGCCGTTTATGAAAACAATGTGCTAAAGATAATGAGCCATGAGGAAGGGAGAATGAGGAGACAATTGACAATTGGCAATGGACAATTGACAATGAAGTGGCAGTATGATTATTTTTTAAAAGATCATTTGGGAAATGTACGCACCGTGCTTACTGACGAAAAAAAGAGCGATGGTTACATGGCAACGCTAGAAGATGCAACGATAAGTTTTGAAGGGCAATTGTTTAACAATCTTGTGAATTTGGTAACCAAACCTACATGCTTTGATAATATAAATGACAATAGCAAAGTACAAAAAGTAGGGGCTGCAAGAGATTTGGATAACCCCTCTGTAGTAGGGCAAGGGCTGATACTAAAAGTAATGGCAGGCGACCATGTAGATGCCAATGTAAAAGCCTGGTTTGACAATCAGGAACAGGGAAACATACACCCTAATTCTGATCCGCTTTTTGAGCAATTGTTGGGTAGTTTGTTTACCCAAGGCATCGTGAATGCAGGCAAGGGCGATGCATTAACTGCCCTGACGCCGATAGTGCTAGCCGGGATGAATGATTTTTTGACCAATCAGGAAAACTTTACCAACCATAATGGGGCCTACCTCAATTGGGTACTACTAGACGAAGAGCAACTAAAATATGTAGCCGATGGCAGTGGTTTTACAGGTACATTTAAAGCAATTGGAACTAGTAGTTGCGCAGGAAATACGGTTTTGCAAACCAACGACGGTAACGGTATAGATATAAAGCGAAATGGCTACCTTTATGTGTATGTGAGCAATACCAATACACAGTACCCTGTTTATTTTGATGATATGCATGTAATACACAAACGAGGTCCATTATTGGAGGAGACGGCTTACTATCCGTTCGGGTTAACAATGGCGGGGATAAGTAGTAAGGCTGCTAATGGTTTGGAGAATAGGTTGAAGTATAATGGCAAGGAGGAACAGAATAAGGAGTTTAGTGATGGCAGTGGATTAGATTGGGTGGATTATGGGGCGAGGATGTATGATGGGCAGATTGGGAGGTGGGGGGTGATTGATCCCATGTGTGATAAATGGAATAGTTATTCCCCATATAACTATGCTGTAAACAATCCAATTAATGTGATTGACCCCGATGGCAAAAATGCAGAATATAGTTTAGATGGAAATACAATAACCGTTAGAGCAAAAATATATTACCAAGGTAAAGACCTAGTAAAAGGCGACGAAGCAAGGAAGAGTTTTATTGATGGAATAAACAAAGAGTTAAAAGAAACTTACAAAAATGGGACAGTGAAGATTGGTGACGTTGAGTATAATGTCATCTTTGATATAAC
The DNA here is from genome assembly GCA_031383285.1 of Segetibacter sp. Taxonomy (GTDB): domain Bacteria; phylum Bacteroidota; class Bacteroidia; order Chitinophagales; family Chitinophagaceae; genus Segetibacter. Next base: position 1,630 of record JANMZN010000160.1, on the reverse strand, counting down.
AGCCTCAATTAATGAGAGTGCAACTGTAGGAACTTTGGGAAAGGATGAAAATATAATGACGGTAGATGATGGACAAATTGAGATGTCAAATGGAGATTTTAGGGAACATGTAGGAGGTGATGGTAAAGGAATAAATGAGGGATTTGTAAAAGGCTGTTCAAGTATGAGAATGAACACGCACGAAGTTGGACACATGCTTGGTTTTAGCGACAGGTATACAGACTATGAAAACCCAAATAATAGAGAATGGCGAAGTATTGGTCACGATGGATATCAAAACGATAAAATGGGGCAAAACTCAGACAATAATACTTTAAATAAAAGCCATTATGAACAAATTATTCAATATACTGTCTTAACGTTACAGCAACAAGTAGCAAATAGTTTATCCCCTCAATACAGAGATAAAAGTTTTACTGTTAAAGAATTTTGGGATGGTCGTTATAGTTCTCAAGTATCTGCAAAAGATATTCCAAGTGGTTGGCAACCTCGCCATGCAATTCATAAAAAATGAAAAAATGAAATTTATTAGTATCATATTCTTAATTTCACTTCAAGGCATTAGTCAAGATACAACATTGATAGAAAAGCAAAAGGGTTTTTTATTTTTAACCAGCTACAACTACCAATACGATTGGAAAGGTGGCGAGTCGAAACCATTAGGGTTTCACGATTTTTTTTATCCTGTGAGTGATTTTCACAGTAAAATAATGTTGGATAGCAATTTAAAAATTGAATTTAAAAACGGCGTTCGTGTTGACTTCATAAATGGAAGAGATTTACTTAAGAATAAAGCTAGAGTTATTCCATGTAGTGATACCAGCAAGTGCTATGAATTTTATAGATTTTTTGTATTGCCTGTTTTGATTGATTATAAAATATCTGAAGATTATGAGCCTTATGTTTGTCGCCGTAATTTTTATGAGTTGCAAGTAGATAACGGTGCAGTACTTAGATTTGAATACCTTCATAAAGCAATTGTACCAATAAAAATTACCCCTCTTTCTGAAAATTGCAAATAATATGTTTACCGGGTATAGCGACCACCTAAAACGGTTTTCTGTATATATACGTCAGCAATACCAATACGCAGTACTCTGTTTATTTTGATGATATGCATGTAATACACAAACGAGGACCTTTGTTGGAGGAGACGGCTTACTATCCGTTCGGGTTAACAATGGCGGGGATATCTTCAAAGGCTGCTAATAGTTTGGAGAATAGGCTGAAGTATAATGGGAAGGAGGAGCAGAATAAAGAGTTTAGTAATGGATCAGGTCTTGATTGGTTAGATTATGGAGCGAGGATGTATGATGGGCAGGTAGCAAGGTGGATGGTTTTAGATCCTTTGGCTGATAAGTATTTTTCTATTTCTCCATTTGTTTATGTTCTCAATAATCCTATTATTTATATTGATCCTGATGGAAAAGAAGTTGTTATTACTAGAATTCCTCAACAATATGGAACAGGTGATGGTAAAAATCTTCAATTGCCTTTCTTTCCTAAAACAATACATGATTTAGGAGTAACTGGAATATATAATGGAGCTCAAGGCATAACTTACTCCAAGAATAACAACGGTAAATACGATGTTAAATTAACAGTTATTGAATTTGTTAATCCGAATTTG
>JANMZN010000543.1:0-34448 GCA_031383285.1 Segetibacter sp. | reverse complement strand
CTTTGGTTACATTACGGCTGATATTACAAGTGGCAGTTGCCCGGGACCGGTGACCATAAAAGTTCCTGTTATAAAAAGCAGCATAAAATTTAGCGATACAGCATTGGCTATTTGCGATACCAGCTCCAGAATATACCGCTTACCTGCATGGCCGGGCACTACTTTTAATTGGTCACTAGACCCGCGAAGCACCAATGCAACTATAACCAATACCGACCAACCCAATGAGATAGTACTAAATACCAATGAAAATGGGCAGATTGCGTTAAGGTGCGATTACCAAAGTGCCCTGGCAGGATGCAGCGGGTCCGCTAGTTTAAGACCTGTTGTAATGCCCTACCCTACCATAACCGGACCAACAACAGCATGCAAAAATCAATCGGCTTCTTATGAACTTACCAGTGGTTTTAGTGGTAGTTGGCATTGGCAGATCAGATATCCCAATGGCAGCATAGTAAACAAAGACACCAACAATACTAACATGAGTACAGGTACACTAACCAATGGTATTTATGCTATCAACATCATTACAAAGGACTTTTGTACGCCAAAAACCATCAACCTTACAGTAGAACGATTGCCGCAAGTGGCAGATACCATTATTGGCCCACGTACCGTTTGCAGAGGCGTGCCTTATGAGTATAAAGCAGGGAATAATACTCCGGGGAATATTTTTAAATGGTCAGGTAATAATGTTGCTTACAATAATTTAGCAGATACTGCTACAGGCAAAACGGTAACGGCTAGTTTCTTGCACGGCTTCCCTTTGCAAATGACGGTTGTAAGGGTATCTACTACAGCACCCTATTGCCAATCGTTGCCAACAACAATAACTATCCAACATGAAAATGTTAACCCCACCATTATTGGAGATAGTATTGTTTGCCCCGACAGTCATGAACAGTACAACACGCCATTCACAAATGCCGAAACCTTTGAATGGTTTATAGGCGACCCTACATACGGCAGTGTAGTGAGTGGCAATAATTCGCCTAATGTTACCATCCTGTGGAATCATGCTACCACTACCCGATATACTTATATAAAACTGCGTGTAAGAAAATGCGATACCACTGTCAATACTTTTTTCCCTATTACTATAAAAGCTATACCTGTTATTTATGTAGCAATAGACACTACAGTTTGCAGAGATGCACCTATAACAGCTACCGTTAGTAGTTCAATTGCTATTACTACAGGAATTTTTACCTGGGATTTTGGTGATGGTTTTACCACCACTACTACAGCCCCTGCTAACCAAGCAACGCACAGCTATATTAAACAAGCCATGAGTGCGCTTAGTTATACTGTAAAAGTCTCACTTTCTAATCCAAATTTGTGCACCGGTGCGGCAGCATCTTCAGCAGCAATAGTAAAAGTATTACCGGCACCCGTTGTTTCTATTTCACCCTCTAAACCTATATATTATTGCACTACCGGTTTTGCAGATACCCTTACAGCTACTTTGCAAAATGGATTTGAACCTACAGATTCGCTGCGGTGGACCTCCCCTTCTGGACCAGGGCCAGGTTGCCACATACCCACCCTTACGTGTTCTACATTTGTTGCAACTGCTTTTGGTTCTTATACCATTACTGCTATTGGCACCAACGGATGCAAAGCTAGTTCCAATTCGTTAAACGTTGTTCAGCAGTGTAGTACGTCCAACTGCAATATTTCGCCGCCACCCAATATTGTTGTATCAGATACCGTACAATGTGGAACCATACAACTAACTGCCGACTCCGCAGGTGGTTTTGGTACGCAATGGATACTGCCACCCGGATTACAAGCTATTTCTACACCTTCATCGTCTGCCATTACTGTTGCGGCACAATTTGCAGGATTGTACACCATTGAATACAGTGCCAAATTTATTAAACCAAACGGCGATACTTGTGACGCAACTGAAAAACATGATATTGTAGTGCCAATCGTGATGGGAAGTCTTAGCGAGGTGTTTTGCAATAGCACAAATTATCTTTTTAAAGTTTACCAGAATGCAACCATTTATCCGGGTACGGTCATTGACTCTATGAAGGTTAGGATAGATACCATAACCGGCAATTTAGTAACTACCCAAACCACCAACAGCATAGCTATTAATTTTTACCTTCCATCGGGAATTTATAAAACGACTACAACCCTCTACTACCACTACAATGGCATTTATAGTAGTTGCACTTCTACATTTAACGTTACCATGGCACCGCTGCCGGTGGCTGCATTTACCTTTATCCAAGACAACAGTTGCGAAGGCATTCCTGTTTTCTTTAGCAACCAAAGCACCAACTTTGTCTCTTCTTTTTGGGACTTTGGAGATGACGCTAAAAATACATTGGATAGTGTTCAGAGAGTGTATAGTGCAACGCAACCGACTTTTGATTGCAAACTAACTGTTACCAATACCAACGGATGCAAGGATTCTGTTACCCATACCATTAATATTAAAAAGAATGAGTTGTATGGAGAACTTGTTATCAAATTATTTAGTCCAAACAGAAAAGAATTTTGCGAAGGAGATTCTTCAGAATTGAACATATTCAATAGTTCTACCGGCAACCCCAACTATTTTATTTGGCACAACAACCTTTCCCAAATAGATAGCGGCGCTTCCCCTAACAAAATAGTGAAAAGTTCCGGCTATTATTGGGCTACAGGTTTTGATGCATTTGGATGTTACTATGCTACTCCTCCGGTTACCATCGTAGTTACTCCCCTGCCCGACCCGGGCATCAATGGCATCTATAAAAAATGCCACAACAAACCTTTTACACTTAACGGCTTTGAGGGCGATGAGTACGGGTACGATTGGACAAGAACACACCAAGGGGTTACGGTATCGTTGGGTAATGAGCCTTTTATTGAACAGACCTTACCTGCATCCGATTCGCCCTATGTGTACCAATTGACCATTACTTCGCCGGTATTGGGCTGCAGCAAAACAAAACGAGCAGGTTTTTTTGTGGCTTATCCACCACCTGCACCTGTGATTTCATATGGTATAGCATGCGAGGAAGGTTATGTCATATCGCTACAAGCAACCTGCGATTCTTTGGGCACGTACAATTGGAGCAATGGCATGAATGGACCCAACATAAACGATAGAATGGGCGGCTTTTACAAGGTATGGTTTACAGATGATTATGGCTGCATCAGCACCTCTGAAATAGATGTGCCTAAGCGGCCGTTGGGCTATATGTGGACCTTTCCGACAGGATGCTATTCCAAATGCCTTACCGATACAGGCATTTTAGTCAGCAGCCCAATAGAACCCTTCAATCATTGGCAATATACGGTAGCAGATAGCATCTATATACAAGGTAGTCAAGTAGTTGCACCCCTGATACTTGGTCCTTCGGGTCCCTATACCTTTATGTTGCAAAACAACAATTGCGTAGATACGGTAAGTACGCTAGAATTTACTATTCCGGTGGCATGTGCGGAGGATGTGGATTGTGGCAGATTCAGCATTTCTACTACGGGGCAAAATACCGATACCTTATGCAGAACAAGTTTTACTTTGGTCATAGATAATGGTGGACCTTTTCCTGTACCATACACGCTTACTTCCCCTACATTATCAGGTAGTTTTTCGCCTCCGTCAGGTGTAGCTGCATCGGGTATAAATAATTATTTTTACACCTTTACCACAACGGCTGTCTATACTGGCGACATTACATTTCTTGTAACCTTCTGGACCCCGTCCGGTATCTGTACACTTCCTTTTACGATAGAAAAATTTGATTGTCCGGATGGCAGGCAGGCACAGCGCCCAAATAAATTTGTGGTGCAGGATGCATTGCTGCGCATCGTACCCAATCCGGCACGGGGAAGCACTACCATCTCCTATCACCTAAACAAAGAAATTTCCAAAATGACAAAACCTGTCATGGAAGTGTATGATATGCTTGGCAGAAAAAAACATACCCAATCATTGTCGGGAACCACAGGAAGTACACTACTCAGTACCCAACATTGGGGCAGGGGCATTTACAACATTGTTTTACACGCAAATGGTAAAGTGATAAAAACCGGCAGGTTGTTGGTGCAGTAACTTTTGTCAAATTTTATTTTCTTAAAAAAAAAGCTTTACTATGAAAAGTATTTTAATAGCCATCCTATTATTAATCACTTGTAACCTATATAGCCAATCGTGGCAGTGGGGTAAGCGAGGAGGAGGATTGGACAACGACGAAATAATAGATATGACGACTGACAATGGAGGAAATGTGTACATTCTAGCAAAAGTGCTGACCTACCCAACGCTTACAGGCGATACCTCACAAGGCCCCGGCATCAGCTATGGTGCTATAGACATGCTTGTTGCAAGTTATAGCTGCAATGGCACTTTTAGATGGAAAAAAACAATTGGTGGACAATCGTTGGACAAACCAAAAAGAATAGGCACTGATACTTTGGGGCATGTATATGTCACGGGAAATGTTGACTCCGAAATTTCCTTTCCACAAATTAAAGTTCACTTCGATAACGATACAATTTTACCTTATACTGTGAGAAAGTCGTTGTTTATTATCCAATATGATACAAGTGGCCAATTCAAATGGCTCAGGCAACCTACTCCGGATAACATTACCGATTCCAGCTATTTTGCAGGCATCCCTATAGACATGCTTGTAAACAATGATGGTAAAGTAGAAATTCTTTGCTACTTGAAAGCAGGCTTGTTGGCAGGAGGAGGCAATTTTGTAGCAGACAGTTCAAGACCGTATGTGCTTACATACAATGCGGCAGGCAATATTGTAAGCCTCAAAAAACCACAAATGAGTTTCTTATACGAAAGTTTTCAACCTTGCAGAATGGCAAAAACCAAAAGTAGCAAGTATGTAATATCAGGCACTTTTGGTTCACAAGCCATTGCCAATAATTATAAATTTTTTATGGGTAATAAGGAAATAACCCACAACATGTTTGTTGGCTATTTTGATAAAGATTGGAAATACATTTGGTCGAAAGAAAATATCAATGCTACAGATTGGGGCAAAATAGTTTTTAAACCCATAGTGGATAAAAATGGCGACTTGTTATTTGCGGTAAAAAGTTTTAATGGAGATAGTATAGCTAATTTTAAATTTGTTAATACAATAAATTTTCAAAGTGCAAATTTGCCCGGCTACTTAAAATTAGACACTTTAGGCAACTTAATAAGAGGATACCATGCGTCTGCCTACACAGGGGCAAGTACAGTTGGTGGTCTTGCTTTTAGCAATAATTCTATTTACTTAACAGGTAGTTATACTGCTTTAAAATGGGGAAACAATTATACAATAATGGGAGGTAATGCAGGTTCAGATATTTTTTTAGTAGGGTTTAATAATAATACAGGCAATCTCGTCTCCATAGATTCATTAAAAAGTTCTATAGGATCTTATGACGAGGTTTCGGGCATTGTATCCGACAACAAAGCCAATCTATATATAGGCGGCATAATGGAGACAAATATGAATGTTGCCAATGTTCAACTCAATAGCAATGGAGGCAAAGATTTTTTTATTGCCAAATTTGGTACTGCAAATTGTGCCAATGTGGTACCGTTAAAACTCATCCGTTTTACGGCATCACTTACTGCCCGCAACGAGGCAGTTCAGCTAAACTGGCAAACCGCCAACGAAGAAAACGTCCATCATTTTACCATTCAACGCAGCTACAACAGCACCAACAAATTTGAAAACATAGGTCAGGTAGCCGCCAATAACCGCCTAAACAATGAATACAGTTTTATTGACCGCTCACCATTGACAACCCATCCATCCGTTTTCTACCGCCTTCAAATGACAGACAAAGACGACAGTTTTACCTACAGCAATATTGAGCAAGTAAACTTAAAGGAGAATGGTAGAAGCAAAGTCTATCCCAATCCTGCAACAGACAAGCTGTTTGTACAGGGCAATGCCATTACAGGTATAACTATCTCTGATTTTGCCGGGCGGTTGGTACTATTGCAAAACTATTCACCAACCAATTTGGCAACCATCAAGGTGGGTAAGTTGCCCAAAGGCATTTACTTGGTAAAAGTGGCTGATAAAAATAATACGGTGGTGGAGAAAGTGGTGGTAGAGTAAAATTATTTTGGTGTTCTTTAAAAAATAAAGGGCACCAAAATAATTTAAACCCTTTTCCTACTTTACCATTCCCCTAAAATGATCCAATCGTCAATCGTAAGCAACCATTATTAGGCGTTACAACATAACCATTTCTGTGAGATGATACCGTTTCACGACCGGCTATTGTAAATTTTTGGATCCTTAAATAAGTCTCAATTTGCCTCATGGTGGATTCATTATTACCATCAGCTGTACGATGCAATTGTACACATTTAGCATAAATGCCTGCTTCATTGCCTGCTGCTAAAATATCTGCTGTCAATTTTTTCAACTCATCTTCAGACATTACTTTATCTACTCTTTTTGCAGCTTTTACAGGTTTAATAGATGCCGTTGCACTTGATATTGTTTCTGTCTTTACAACAGGTTTAGAAACCAATACAGGTTTCGCAACAACAACTGATTTTGGAGCTACAATTGGTTTCGCTGCGACCACAGGTTTTGCCACCACAACCGGTTTTGGGGCCACAACCACAGGCTTTGCCACTACAACTGGCTTCGCAACAACAACTGGTTTTGGAGCTACAACCACAGGCTTGGCCACTACTATCGGCTTAGGCACAATAACGGGTTGCGGCTTAGGCATTTCCTTTACGATCGGTTTTGGTGCTTCTTTTACCGGTTTATTGTTCGTAATTGTTTGAGATTTTTCAGTTTTAGATTTTGCAATTGAATCTGAAATAGATTTATTCAAAATGCTGCTGTCTATATTAGCTATGTAAGTCGAATCCACCCCTTTCCCCCCGTATCCGTCATAGGCAGGATCAGTAAACAACGAATACATGATCGCTCCGACAGTGCCAATGAAAAATATAATAATTACAAACGTTTTCCAGTTGAAAACTGATTCATTTTCTGAAGTGCCCATATTACAAAACAATTAATAAGTTCTAAAAATACAACTATATAAATAATTACCGATATCGAATTGAAATTATTTTCTTCTTCTACCTTCTAAAATCCTAAAAAATGAACGGCTTCTGATTTCTTCCAAAGTCAGCCCGGTTGCCAACGCTTCTTCTTCATTGATTGCTCCACAGTTCATGGCTTTCAGGAAAAAATTCAACAATCCTTGCCCTGTAGCAGCATCATCGAATATATCACCTGTAAGGGTAGAAATTGCTGCCCTATCAACAAATGACTTTAGTCTGAATACTGCGTCTTCATAACTACTTAAGAAAAAATTATAAGTAGCAGCATACCGCATGGGTAGCTGTGCAGGGTTTAAATCCCAACCCTGGTACAATCCATTGACGAGTGAATGCATAATATGGTTGTATCCTACCCTCCAACCATTGTGAACCGCTTCTCGGTTCTCAGACAATTGTTCATAAGTAAGGTTGTCACCTCGGTGCGGACCAATAGGCATTACATTGGTAGCACCATCAGAAATAAAAATACCTGTACCACCCAAAGCTACTTTGGTCATATGATGGGCAAAATCGCACACAGGGTGCGCCATGGTCTGGTATTTTGCTGTAATGCCCGCCGATGCCGTATAATCATAAGTGCCAAAATGGGCTGCTATGCACCTGCCTTCGCTAGCCCGTAGAATCCGCATCAATGGATTGCGACCTTCATCATCCATCACAATCTGCGTTTGTTCTACCATTGTCTCCATTTTTAAAGTACCCGGTACCATGTTATTTGCTTTCTCTATCAATTCAAGCAACCTCACCATGGTGGTCATTTGTTCGGGTATTACCACTTTGGGCAGCATGACAATAAAATTATCTGGCAATTTTCCTCCAGTTCTTGCCAATAGTTCTGTAAGAAACAAATCAAGTGTTCTTGTTCCTCTTGCCTTTAAATCTTCCGTGAATGGTTTTATCCGAATACCAATAAATGGGGAAATTGTTTTTTGCTGCATGCCTAAGACCAATTCATTTGCCGCTTTGATAGCTGTAGCATCCTCTTCATCGTTGGGACGATTACCAAATCCGTCTTCAAAATCAATCCTGAAATCCTCTACTGCTTCTTTCTCCAGCTTTTTTATCATTTTATTATAGACAGAATAAGCGAGCCACGCAGTTTCTTGCTTGCGTGCTGCTGCGCTCATAGCATCCAACTTTTGGGTCAGCTGCGCAATTTCATTTATAGAATTGGGAAGGTGCTCATAACCTCTCAGTTTCAGCACTTTTGCCAATGCAACAAAATTCGGCGCATAGTTGCGGAGACTATTCAATGCAATTTCTCCCATTTTTATGCAAGTATCCGACTTAAAAAGATTGGCACCACCATAAACAGTATGTACGGCTTGCCTGTCCGGCTTATCACCCGGATAGATGTGTTGGAACTTGCGGTTGGCTACTCCCAACTCATTTAGTAGCGTTTCTTTTGCTGTTTCTGATATGGAAAGCTTCATGACTTTGTAAGCAGTTTTTTGATTAAAAGATTTTTGTTAAGTTTTTACAGGAGCTATTTTTTTTAGTTAGTCCACTATAATATTATGCTTTGATTTCTAAAAATGAAAATACCAATATTTTCATTACGTGCCTCTATAGGTTGAATAGCCAAATGGATTAAGTAATAGTGGAATATGGAAGTGCTCAGTTGTTTGTATATCTACAATGATTTCTATCATGGGATAAAAAGTAGGAATCTGATGAGCATCAAAATATTCCTTTGTTTCGAAGCGTAATTTATAGGTCCCTACCTGCAATGGTTCACTACTTTTTATCAGGTCTTTTACCCTGCCATCTTCATTAGTTACTCCGGAACAAATTGCTGTCCACTCATCGTTTTGTCCAACATAAAGTGTTACCCTTACTCCTGCCACCGCCTTACCTTTTGAAGTGTCAAGAATGTGTGATGTAATTTGACTCATAAACTCGATGTTTTACTTTGGCCCATTAGTATTTCTAAGCAGCAATCTAACAATACTGCATACAAAAAAGCAATTAAATATCGCTCAATTTTTTCTGAATATGAAACAGTTTTTCTAACCTTATCAACGTAATCTTCATTTGTTCTTCAGCTGCTATTTCTATTTCATCTTCAACATTATTTGGCAGTCTTGACAAAAGAATGTTCAACATTTCTTCTGCTGATTTTCCTGTGGCGCATACAATAAAGATAAAACCGAATTTTTTCTCATACGCCTCATTTCCATTTGCAAGCTTTACAATAATCATTTCATCTGCAGTATTCACCCCCGCTTGTTCATTGAAAGCCCATGCTGCTGTATTGGCAAATTTTTCTTTCAAAGAATTAATGTCACCAATTTTAGGATGATGCTCAAAAGCCTCCAACCAATCTTGCTGATTGCATTGCCACCAATTTTCCTGTGCCATTTCTTCCAAATCAATCAGATCTTCTGCCATAGGCGAAGCCAACATTTTATTGACCCAATTAGTCGATCCACAACATTGGGTTAATAAAGTCCTTTTGGTTTCTATGTCCAAATGATCAAAATCTGCAATGGTCATTTTACTACTTTTTTATGGTTCCAAATAATCGCATACGACTGATGCCCCCGTCGGGGAAAATAGAAAGCCTAACGTGCGTAAACGGCTCATCAGATTGGCTTTGAAAAGTATGTTCGTGATCTGCATTCAACTTAAGCCGTGGAATAATGGTTGTCCATTTAACTTCATCAGATGCCAATGTACTTTCATCGGTTATAGAACAACCTTCAAGAAAACAGGTATCAGGGTAATTGCCTTTAAAATGACAAGTGTCAATGAGTGCATTGCGGATTATTCCTTTGTGCGCAAGCCTAACAATTACCCAATCTCTGTTTCCGGGTGTTCGGTTGCGTTTGGTTTCCCATCCATCACCCATATTAACACCTCGGCCCGGCATAATAAGGTTGTCCATGTGTGAGAAAAACATATCGTTGCACAATACAGATTTAGCTCCATTGGTAGCTGCTGCAAGGTCCATCATATCATCTTCAGGAACCTCATCCCAATCTTTAAAAACCTCCCCATAAACTTTCAATCTTGCTACGCCTCCATCAGGATAAATATTGAGTCGCAAATGCGTATAAATATTCTGGTCGGCTATTTCATAAAAATTCTGTGACCCAGGCAACAGAGGTGACCTTGGTAAAATTTCTTTCCATGGAATATTCTCAAGATCCACATCAAAATCTGGAAATTGGTGAAAATATGCATCAATAGAAGCAAAAGGCGGATGATTGCCCAGAAAAAAATTGGTGTCTATATCTACGCCATGAATTTTTCCAGACGTTGCCAATTGAATGATGCACCAATCATGACCCGGGGTTCGCTTTCTCCTTGACTCCCAACCGTCCATCCATTTGCCCCGATCTGTATATTTTTCGGCTATAAAAATGCCTCGGCCCGGTTTCAAAATATTTTCTTTTTCTGCAAAAAAATCGTCTGAACAAAGCAAGGCTTTTCCGCCCAAGCGATCAGCTGCCAAATCGGTTAAGGAAGTAAAATTTGGTGAAGGCATATAAATTGATTTATGATACTTGATTTTTAATTTTAAAATTCATGAAGAATGACCTTTCCCTGGTTCAAAAAGAATTTTCCATTGTCGAACACTTTTATACCTGCAAGATAAGTTTGTTCTACAATTCCAAATAAGTTCTTACCTAAATAAGGAGTAATCTTATGCCTGTGATAAATGTTCTCTTCTTCTACAATGAATGATTTTTTGTCGTTGAATACAACCAAATCAGCATCATAACCAACTGCTATTTTACCTTTGCTGGCAGATAAGCCGGGAAGTTTTCCAGGATTTTGGCAGAGCCATTTACAGATATCTGTAATGCTAAATCCTCTTTGCAATGACGCCGTCCATAAAACGGGCAAAGCAAACTGAATGGATGAAATACCGCCCCAAGCTTTAACGAAATCTCCGCTTAGCAATTCTTTCAAATCGGGTGGTGCAGGGGAATGATCAGTTGCCACAAAATCAATAATTCCGTTTTCGAGTGCCTGCCAGAGTAAATTGTTGTTTGCGCTTTCGCGAATGGGGGGAGCACACTTAAAAGCGGTAGCAGAATCCGGTATTTCTTCGGCATTAAAAAAAAGATAATGCTGACCAGTTTCTACAGTTAAAGGCAATCCACGCTGTTTGGCATCAGCAATTTGGTCTATAGAATTGGCTGATGAAAGATGAACAATATGCACAGGGCAGTTAAATTCCTCACACAACCGAATCATAAGGGCAATAGCGCTGTCCTCCCATTCCTTTGGTCTAGATGCAAGGTATTGCTGGTACGATGTTGGGTCCGTAGTTTGATGTTCAAGGTTTGAAGACAGCTCGCAATGAACGAGTAATGGTAGGTTTAACTTAGCTATTATTGGCATAGCCTTTCTAAGATCAGCCTCGGTCACATTAGGAAATTCATCAATTCCTGAATGGGTAAGAAATGCTTTAAATCCAAGTACCCCCTTATTAATCAACCCTTCTATTTCATTTTCATTTCCGGGTACTACGCCTCCCCAAAATCCAACATTGGTATGAATATTATTATAAGCAGAAGCAAGCTTAGCTTCAAATGCCTTTACTGTGGTGGTGACCGGACTAGCATTTAAGGGCATTTCAACCAAAGTTGTTATTCCACCTGCAATTGCAGCTTTCGTAGCAGTATCAAATCCCTCCCAAGCCGTTCTTCCTGGCTCATTTATATGAACATGAGGATCAATAACTCCGGGCATTAAAATACTGTCACCTACATCAATCTTTTCTAAACCATTCATGTTAGCATTGCCATCCAATAATTCAACAATCAATCCATTCTGGACTACTACAGTCAAATTTTTTACTTGATTGCCTATTATTGTCCTATTGCTGTGAATGGCGAAAGCAGTCATTTTAATTACATTAATACATAAAAATAGAAAACAAATAATTACATTGGCAGATTAAATCAATATGCAGTTCAGTAAAGCGGAAAAGATATGTTCAACTATATACTGTTTGGCATTGTAATCTGCATCATTATGATGCTGGTCAATATTACCTATCATTTTAGGGAATTGGGCAAACATAAGCACCACGGAGCGGATGAAAATGAAAAACTTGATTTATCTCATGGTTGGGTATATGCGTCCATCATACTTTCTATTGTGGTCCTACTGATTCTGTTGTGGTTTCTTACCAAAGGCACCCCTTGGGAAGGTCATTTGATGGAGTGGTTGAATATCATTATCAGACTGATGCACATCACCTTTGGTATTGCCTGGATTGGAGCTTCTTTTTATTTTGTGTGGTTAGAAAATGCTTTGAACAGGAAAGATAATGTAAGGGATGAGCTGGCAGGAAACTTATGGGCAGTGCATGGTGGAGGGTTTTATTACCTGGAGAAATACAAAGTAGCACCAAAGGAAATTCCTACATCACTGCATTGGTTTAAGTATGAAGCCTACTTTACCTGGCTTTCCGGTTTCTGCTTGTTATTTGTTGTTTATTATTTCAATGCCAGCGCTTTTTTAATTGATAAAAATGTATTGGACATTAGTCCGGTAGCCGGCATTTCTATTGGTATCGGTTCGTTTATTGTGGCTTGGTTTATTTACCACTTCATGTGCAAGACTCCCTTGGTGAAAAAAGGTGCATGGTTTGCATTGGTTGGTTATATTGTAGCTACAGGATTTGCGTATTTCTATACCCAGGTATTCAGCGGCCGGGCTGCCTATATTCACTTCGGTGCCATGATTGGAACTCTAATGGTGGGTAATGTATTTTTTGTAATCATTCCATCGCAAAAAGCTATGGTAAAAGCTGCAAAAGAAAACAAGCCGCTGAATCCGGCATTGGGTAAATTTGCATTGGCAAGGTCTATTCACAACAATTATTTTACCTTACCTGTTTTGTTTGTGATGGTGAGCAACCACTTTCCTAGTACGTTTGGCTCTCCTTATCCATGGGTTCTTTTGATGGTGATTTCGTTGGGAACTGCAGGCGTTAAGCATTGGCTTAATTTAAAAGACAGGGGCGAATTGAACATGTGGGTACTGCCTGTTTCCATACTTATTCTATTTGCTGCTGCCTATATGTCTGCACCGAAACCAATTGATACAGATTGCAAAAAAGAGGTGTCCATTTCAGAAGTGAATGCAATTGTTGAGCGGCGATGCAAGTCTTGCCATTCATCCAATCCAACTGACGATGTCTTTACTGCTGCCCCCAATGGTGTGATGTATAATACGCCACAGGACATTGTGAAACTAAAAGATAAAATAATGCAACGGGTTGTAGTAACCAAGACAATGCCACAAAACAATAAGACCAACATGACTGATGAAGAAAGGCAATTAATTAGTTGTTGGATTCAACAAGGCGCTATGGTAAAATAGTTTTGAAGAAAATTTGATTTGGATATATTTTTAGTGCTACCAAAATGTATAATTATTAAACAAAACTGCTGTTCTGCATCAATTTAAATAAAAACTTAATTGAATTTTAGAAAGCCAAGTTTGTGCACGGCAAATTGTTGAGTCAAGCCACAACGATGTTCTCTCTAAAACAACCTACAAGACAGAAGATAAATTTTTTCCTAAAACATCATTCTTTCTAATGAATAAGTTTAAAAAGTTGCATTTAAAAAATTAGCCAAAAAAACAACTACGCATTTCTATCAACTATCCAAATTCCCCTGCACTAATTTTCTTTCTATAGCTACAATAAAAAACTGTTGTACAATTAGAAATAATCTATTTCGAATATTTAGACCGGCAGCCAAAAGATAATAATGAATTGCATTTCTAAAATCATTTCTCTGAAATGAAATCAGGGTAAACTCTAGCCAAGCTACATATAATTCCAATTTAGACCATTCAGAAACGCCTGGATAAAATTTATTCAGATCTAATTTGAAAGGTAGAATTTGAGTATTCATTTTACCCTCACTTATCTTTTTTATATTGTTCCCAAACCCCAACATCATAGTTGCAAAAGAGAATCTGTCTGATAAAATTTTCAATTTACTTTCGGCCATAGTTGTGCACCACTCAAATTCAGTTAAAATACTGAATTCATAAAAAAAAGAAATGACCAAAATGTTGTCTTGAAATTGATTAATTAAATTTCGAGTAATCATTTCAAATTCTTTTTGAAAATCGCCGTTATTATTGGGTTCAATCATTTGATCAAAAAAATTTGATACTGCAAAACTAAAATTATCAATTTCACTATCAGAAACGCCAATAGGAAAATCAGGTGCAATGGAAGCTAAATTAAGGTCATTGTCTATATCAATATGATTATCGTGCAAGAACAATGGATAAATTGTATACAATGATCTTATTGCCAATTCGACGAGAATAGTGGATTTTTCAAACTCCTCTCTTTCCTTTACCTTTTCTTCATCTAACAATTCTTCAGTAGAAATAAAACCCACATCTATTGGACTTAATGTTCCCTTTTCAAAATCATCAAGACAACTATAAAACATCTCTTCAACTTCATCACCTTCGTCGTAGTCATCATCTTCTTCGTCATCGTAAATTTCCTTGTCCGCGTTAACCGATTCGTTAAATAACTGTTCACCAATTGTGTAGTAATAATTACCTTCCCCAGCATATTTCTTTAAAC
This sequence comes from Segetibacter sp., assembly GCA_031383285.1. GTDB lineage: Bacteria > Bacteroidota > Bacteroidia > Chitinophagales > Chitinophagaceae > Segetibacter. The sequence goes on along the minus strand of JANMZN010000543.1, from coordinate 19,809 downwards.
TTGATAAAGCAGTTAGATACATGCCCTTCTGCTGTACTACCAAATGTGGAATCCCCTCGAATGACCCTACTTCAATGTCAATAATAGGTATTTCATCGTTATCTTCTTCTAGAATAAACTTCGAAATTTCAAAGCCATGGTGTGGTTTAATATGATAATCAAATGCAAAATCATGACTAGCAAAAACAATGTTATGAGCAGTATTATAATCAATTTCTAAAGGGTCATCAATTACTGTGTAAAGTTTATCCATAACAATATCTATAGGCTCGTTGAACATAAAAAAAGTATCCTTTACGCCTAAACATAATAAGTCAATCAAATAAACACCTGCAGTTATGTTTCCATTTATGTGCATTCTAAGCACAAAAACGTTTGCCATTTTAGCTATTTTCCAATCAGGATTAACAAAGCACTTATAAATAGGTAAACTTCTCGCTCTGGACTGTATGTATTTTTTGTCGGATAACATTATTTAACAAATTAAAATTTCAACCAAATATATAAATTAGCATGCCAATTTGTACCTGAAAACAAAGAAATAAATATTAAAAATTATTTTCCATTAAAACACTTGAAACTTAAAAAAAAACTCAAAATTTCCCCAATAATTAAGCCGATGAAGAAACGAAAAAAAAGCAAATAGATGAAACTATATTTAAAAAATGATTTCAGAAATAACTGAACATAACCGCCAAAATGGTGTTGCGGAGATTTAGTTATAGAAACTATTCACTAAAAAAATCTTTGTTGACTTAAAACAGGCACATTATCATTGTATAGAAGCCAATACCAATTTTATTTCACCGTAAGTGATATCTTCAGGAAGGTTTTCCTTTAACTGTTTTAAATTATTGATACCATAAAGATTTGCTGCCTTTTTAATAGCATCCTGCTTTCCCATCTTGACAAAATCATTGATGTCTAACTCACCGGTAGAAATATAATTAGCAAGATGCCCTTCAACTGTTAAGATATTAATGTTCCTTTCTTCCGCTATTTCCAAAATACTTTTGCCTTCATTATACATTTGCCATGTTATTCTTTTTGTTTCTGGTACTCGCTCTTTAATATCTTCCATTTTTCTTGCTCGTTCTCTTTTAGGTTGCTTCAATCCCATTCTTGTTTTCAAATGATTAAGAATACAGTAATCCTGAATCAACTCTAAAAATGGCTGACCATATTTTTCAATTTTATAAGTTCCAAATCCAGAAATTTTTGGCAAGTCGCTGTTTGTAATTGGCAGGTAAGTTGCAAGATCCATTAATGAGCTATCGCTGAAAATAATGTAAGAAGGTACATTTGCTTCACGGGCCATTTTATTGCGTAGCAATTTCAAACTTTCAAACAATTCTTTCTCATAAGGATGTTGCTGAAAAATAACAGGCTCTACAGCAATCTCTATATTTACAGGGGCTGTTAAATAAACAACGTCCCTATTCTTCAATACCTTCCTTCCTTTCTCCGTCAATTGTAGAACGGGGAATTCACCATCCGCTATTTGCAAAAATTCATAGCTAATCAATTCTTTGCAATAGTGAATTAGCGCTTCCCTGTTATTTTCTTTTGCAATGCCATAAACAGATAGTTCTTTGTGCGATTTCCAGACCTTGGCATTATTGCTACCTTTCAAAATATCCACCACGTAATTCATTCCGAATTTCTCATTTAACCTACCAACCGCACTCATGATTTTTTGTGCTATTAATGTTGCGTCTTCCAGAACAGGCTTATTTAAGCAGGTATCACAACTACCACAATAATCGGGTGCTTCTTCTCCAAAATACCTTAACAATACTTGCCTTCTGCAAAGTTTGCTTTCACAATATTGTGTCATCTTGTCCAACTTCTGAAGCATTATTTTAGATTGTTCTTCATTACCTTCCACTTCGGCAAACTTCTTTAGCTTCATAACATCCCCTGGCCCATAAAACAAAATAGCTTCACTCTGCAATCCATCCCTACCTGCACGACCTGTTTCTTGGTAATAACCTTCTATATTTTTTGGTAAATCCGCATGTACAACAAACCTTACATTGCTTTTATTGATACCCATTCCAAAAGCGATGGTTGCTACCATTATCCGTATATCATCACGTAAAAACATATCCTGCCGTTCATCTCTGATATTTTTCTCAAGGCCTGCATGATATGCTGCGGCATTAAAACCATCGTCCTTCAGATCTTGCGCTAATTTTTCAGTACCAGCACGACTCAGGCAATAGATAATACCGCTGTCTTTTTTATGTTCTTTCAAATACTTTACGAGTTCATTGTAATGATTTTTTTTGGGTTTAATATAGTACCAGATGTTTGGACGGTTGAAGCTATTTTCAAATGTTCGATAATCTACAAACTGAAGTTGCCTGATGATATCTTCTTCAGTTATTTTATCTGCTGTAGCAGTCAATGCCACCATTGGAACAGTAGGGAAATGTCCTTTTAATTGCCCCAATACCAAATAGTCCTTTCTAAAATCATGACCCCATTGAGAAATACAATGCGCCTCATCTATCGCAAACATAGAAACATTGATCTGCTGAAGAAATTGAATAAACTGTGTTTCATTTCCCATCAATCTTTCTGGAGCAACATACAAAAGCTTTAACTCATTATTTTTGAGCTGTCTAAAAATATAAGACTGCTCGCTGCTCCCTTGAGAACTATTTAGGAAGGTTGCTTTAATTCCATTTGCCAACAATGCATCTACCTGGTCCTTCATTAATGCAATCAAAGGACTAACAACAATCGTCACTCCAGGAAAGCACAAAGCAGGCACCTGGTAACAAAGGCTTTTACCGCCGCCTGTTGGCATCAATACCAATGCATCTCTTCCAGAAAGAACATGTGCTACAATGTCTTCCTGGTTATGCCGAAATTCATCGTAACCAAATATTTTCTTTAGTATTTGTCTTGGGTTTGCCACTAATTCCATGCTCAGCTTTTATTTTTTATTTTTATTATTTCAGCAGCAATACTGATTGCAATTTCTTCAGGCGTTTCGCTTTTTATATCTAAACCTATTGGTGCATAAATGCGCTCCAATATTTTTTCATCCACACCAATACTTTTATAATCAGAAAACATTTTTTCAACTTTGTTTTTACTTCCCAGCAAACCAAAGTATTTAAACGGTTTATTGATCAATGATTTTATAGCTATATCATCTGTTCTATACCCAAAAGTCATTACGACAACATAATTGTTACAACCATAAAAATCGATTTTATCCAATGCTGAATAATCTGCAATAATCTGTTTTTGGTGGGCATACTCATTATCAAGAAAAGTATTCAAGTCGGGCCGATCATCATATAAGTGAATGTAAAAATCCACATTACGCATGATCCTTGAAAGTGCTAAAGAACAATGACCTGCCCCAATAATATAAAGGTGATTGCTATAGCCGATTTTCTCGCTATAATACCATTGAGTATCCGATTGAAAGGCAAATTTAAAATCCTCAACAGGAACTACATCGTTAAACCTTAACCCTTCGGACGAAATACACAGTTCGCCATTCTCGTTTTTATCAAGGCATTTCACCAACAGCTGAACAGTTTCCTGATCTTTATTTGACACCCTATATATAAAGATTGTCTGCTCACCCGAACAGATCATTCCACTTTGATTTAATGATGAGGTTTTGTCGTGTATTTGCCTTCTTATAGCATGTTCAACATCGCCATTAACCAATTTTTGCTTTGCAAGTTCCACAAACTTGTGTTCCATAATACCGCCTCCAATTGTCCCCTCCATGTCGCCGGCTGCATTTACAGCCATGGAAAAACCTTGTCTGCCCGGGCTGCTTCCTTTGCTTTCCATTACATACAATAAAATGACTGGAATGTTTGCCTCGAGGCTTTGACTAATTAACCTCCAGACTGCCAATTTCCTTTTCATTATTTATCGCCATTACAGGTTTAGAATACAATGCCATCAACGTTTTTTCGGGAGTTAATGGCGCATCAAAGGGAACAATTGCCTGAGCATTAAAAGCCTTAATGGCATTGCGAATGGCAAAGAATGCACCAATGCCATACATCAACGGAGGTTCGCCAACTGCCTTAGACCTAAAAATAGCAAGGTTGTCTTTATCAGTTTGCAGGTAATTAATATCAATCTCCTTTGGAACTGAATAAATATCTGGCACTTTATAAGTTGACAAAGCATTAGATCGCAACTTTCCTTCTTTATCAAATACTATTTCTTCCATTGTCATCCAACCGATGCCCTGTACCAATCCGCCTTCAATTTGTCCCCGGTCAATGGCAGGATTCATACTCACCCCAAAATCATGAACAACCTTAACTGAGTCAAAGGAATAAATACCACGCAAACAATCCACAGTAACAACGGTAATGGCCGTTCCATATACATGATAAGCAAATGGATGACCCTTTTCTTTTGTTTTATCGAAATGAACGTCAGGAGTAATGTAATGTGAATGTTCAGATAAATTGACCCGCTTGTAAAATGCTAAGGACACCAATTTATTCCAATGCATGTCTGTTTTCATTCCTTTAGAATAAACGTATCCTTCTTGAAAAGTAATCATCGAAATATCAACGCCAATATTTTCAGCGGCAACTTCCTTTAATCGTTGGGCAATAGCTGAACAAGCCATATGCACGGCTTTACCGTTAAGGTCAGCTGTAGCACTTGCCGCAGAAGGTGAAGTATTTGCTAGCCTACTGGTATTTGTGGTTGTAACTTTAATTTTCGATGGGTCTACACTAAAAACATGCGCTGCAACTTGCAGCATTTTGGTATTAACCCCCTGCCCCATTTCTATTGCGCCGGTATTAATACTTATGCTTCCATCATTGTACACATGCACCAATGCCCGACCTTGATTCATCATGGTATTGGTAAATGAAATACCAAAACAAATGGGCATGAACGAGATGCCTTTCTTATAAAGCTTATTGGCAGCGTTGAAATCTCTAACTTCAATTCTTAATTCATCAATTTTATACAGTTCCTCCGCCTTCTCCCAGCATTCTGCAGCTTCGCTCACAGCTATTTGCCCATATGGAAACTCATCACCCGTTTTTATCAAATTTTTTTGTTGAATAACTGTTGCATCAATGCCTAATTGATCTGCTGCCATTGCTATAGCAGCTTCAATTACAAACTTACCTTGTGGTCCACCAAAGCCTCTGAAAGCAGTATTGGGTGGCAGGTTGGTTCGACAGCAATAGGCTGTTGCTTTTACATGAGGAATAAAATAACTGTTGGTGCAATGAAACAATGTCCGCTCCATCACTGCAGGAGACAAATCAGCTGAAGCACCTGCATTTTGAAAAAATGTAACTTCATAAGCAACTATATTCAAGTCCTTATCCAACCCTATTTTGAAATCAGAAGAATAAGGATGCCTTTTGCCCGTCATCGCCATATCTTCCATTCGATGCAATGAATATTTCACAGGTTTCTTCAAGTGAAATGCTGCCAAGGCACACATGGCAGCCCAAGCATTTGCCTGGTCTTCCTTGCCACCAAATCCACCTCCCAACCTGGTTACATCTACTTCTATTTGGTGCATGCCAACACCAATTACTCTACATGCTGCAAACTGTGTTGCTCTTGGACTTTGAGTAGATGAATACAACTTTATTCCATCATTTTCCTGAGGAACTGCATAAGCGCCTTGTGTTTCAATGTACAGATGTTCTTGCCCATTGGTATCTGCTTTGCCAGAAAAAACATATTCGCATTGCTGCCATGCAACTTCTGTATTTCCCAAATTAAATTTCCTTGCGGGAATGATGATCTCCCCTTTTAATTGCGCTTCACGAGGGTCTGTTATAACAGGTAAAGGAGCAATTTCAATTTTAATTTTCTTTATTGCAGATCTCGCTTGTTCATCAGATTCTGCTACGACAAAGGCTACAGGCATTCCACAAAAATGCACTTCACCATCAGCCAGCAGTGGTTCATCCGGAACAATCCCTCCTATTTGATTTTCCCCAGAAATATCTTTGGCTGTAAATATTTTAACAACACCTGGCATTTGCTCCGCTTCACTTACATCCAGCATATTGATATGACCATGCGCTATTGGCGAACCAAATGCCACACCAAACAATGTTCCCTGAACTAAGGGAATATCGTCTAGATATATTGATTCTCCCCGGGTATGTGTAAATGAATCTATGTTCTTCATACTTGAAATATTCTTTTCTTCCATACACTAATGACTTAACAAAACTTCTACGTTCAGCTTTGGAAAAAGGGAAATGAAATGTGCCTTTATTAATTGACCCAATAAAAATCTTTTGTAAGCAGCTTGCCCTCTTGCATCACTGATTGGCACAATTTCAGACTGAGCAACTTCAATTACATCAGCAATTAGCTTTTCACTTAAATGTTTGCCAATTAGAAATGATGAAGCCTTTGCAAGAAACATAGGTATAGGTCCTACACCACCTGCAGAAATACTTGATTCTACGATTGCATCTCTATCTGTCTTTATCATGATGGCCGTATTTACACTCGCAATATCAAGGTGTGTTCTTTTGCTAACTTTTTCAAAATTGAACAAATGGTTTATTGTTGGTAATTCAAACTCAATCTGCTTTATAAACTCTTCAGATTTTTTATCCAGCTTTTTGTATCCTAAATAAAAGTTTTTCAAAGGCATTGTTCTTGACAAACGCCCATCAGACAAAACAATGGTAGCACCGAGTGCTAGAAAAAAAATAGTAAAATCGCCTATGGGCGAAGCATTTACAAAATTGCCGGCAATAGTAGCCATGTTTCTGATTGGTGTAGAAGAAACAAGTTTTACATGCTTTTCAAAGCCAGGAAAGTATTGAATAAAAATTTTACTTTCAAGCAAATCCGTTACAGTTACTGATGAACCAATGATGCACTTGTTTCCTTCTAGACTTACGCTATTCCATTCATTTTTATTGTACACGAAATGAATAGCTGCATGTTTCATTTCTTCGTGCTTCTGAACATACAAATCTGTACCGCCGCCAACAAAAATTGCCTCGTCATTTGATGGTGCCAAATCATTATTTAAGGTTGCACCTAATGATTGCAACTTGCTCTTAATTTCTTTAAAATATTTTGGGAGAATGCTATTTTCTGAAACAAATACTAAGGGATCATTGTCTTTTTTTTCAACCAATAATTCTGTAACTTTAGCCGCGGCTCGTTCTATTGATTTGTATCCGGTACAGCGGCAAATATTGCCATCAATTGCATTAATTGCGTTCTCAGTAGTTGCTTCTTTTCTACTAAGGCAAAATCCTGCCAACGAAACGACAAAGCCAGGTGTACAAAAACCACATTGGGTGGCCGAACAATCCGTCATGGCTTGCTGCACCGGATTGAGTTGTTTCATATTAATTCCTTCAATGGTTACTACATGCTTGCCATGCACATTGCCCAAGGGTGTTAAACAAGATGTAAAAGATTTATATGCAACTTCATTGTCTTTAATTTCCCCAACCAAAACAGTACAGGCACCACAATCGCCTTCGCGACAGCCAATTTTTGTACCTGTTAAATGCTTATGGTATCGGACAAAGTCAAGCACCAACATTCCTGGAGGTAAATCTGTACTAATCTCCTTATTATTTAGGATAAATTTTATCAATTGGCAAGAATTAATCTTCTAAAATAAATAAAATTGAATATTAATTCAAGAAAATATTACATGAACATTAAACTACATCCCCTGATATCGCTATTGTCCATTCGTCCGATCACTTCAAAACGCCCGTCTTCATTTACTTTTCCAACATCATCCGTAGCAATAAAACTACAACTATGCAAATTTGCCAAATCAATCACATTGATTAACCCTTTTCCTTCATCTGACACTTTCAAAGGATCATCCTCATCTCTAATTAGTATTTTCATCCAGGGAACATGTGAGAAAACCCCATCTCCTTTGGAATAACCCTGAGACAATAGCTCTGTCATGCCATATTCTGAATGGATTTTTTGCAGTTTAAACTGTTTTTTCAAGAATTCATGAACTTCTGCCCTAATCATCTCCTTTCGCCTTCCTTTCATACCACCTGTTTCCATGATGGTGGTGTATTGCAAATTCATTGGAAATTGCTCGGCGAAGTCAAGTAAAGCAAACGTCACCCCAATGACCAATGTTTGCTGTTTTTTCAATTCCAGTTCACCAAGGACCTCTCCAAGTTTGTTAAATTCATTGAGATAAAAACCACTTTGAGGATGCCCGGAAAGCTTGATTAGATCATCTACCATAACAACCAAAGAAGAACCATTTCTTTCAAGATACGAAGGTAACAGGCCAATTATACACCATTCGCTTATATCTCCATAAAAAGCCTGAAAGCCTTTTAAATAACTCTGTCTGTATAATTCGGCATCTTTTACAGCATGCTTACTACTAACAATTCCGGTTGTACCACTACTTTCAAATACTATTTCAGGTACAAAATTGCCTGAAAATACCATATGCGATTTAAAAAATGATATTGGTAAAAAAGGGATGTCAGTGATGCTTTGCAGTTCGTTTACATTTACCCGAAGTGCATCTACCCAAGCCCTGTAAACAAGGTTGTTTGCATATTGATACCTACACAATTGCAAAGTACAATCGTTAAAGCTTTGGGCAGTTACTGAAAAAATATTATCAATTATCTGTTGCACAAGTGCCAAGGTTACTCCCTTTTATCTAAATTTGGATGGTAAAATAAAAGAATGACAACAAAGATATTGATTGCTTTTTTAGGTTTGACGTTGATTACAGCTTGTTCCAAAGACAATTTTGCTACAAAACCAACATTGAAATTTAAAAGTATTAACACTACTACGTTAGCAAAAGGGGATTTTTTACAAATCGTGTTAGAAGTAACAGATGCAGAAGGTGATATACAGGATAGCATTTGGATACAACAGGTTGTAAGAAACTGCTCAGCAAGTGGTTTTATCAGTAAATATAAATTTCCGGATTTTCCTCAGACAAAAAATCTAAAAGGAGATATTGATATATGTTTTGCTTATGGCACCAATTTGGGATGCCCAACCATTACGGGACCAAAATGTACAAGCAGAAATGATAGTTCAGTATTTAAAATCTGGATAAAGGACAAAGCCAAAAACGTAAGTGATACATTGACTACTGATGAGGTTGTGGTATTGCAATAATATATTATTTACATAATTTTCTACGAACCGGACTATGGTACCAATGCTTGCTAAATCCCTTTTATTAAGCATTGTTTTAAACTAACTTGCACTCCAGTTTTATAACCTGATTAGCTTATCTATTTAGACAAAATTAAATTCAATATGGCGAAAATTTCAAAACCCAAAGCAACCCCTTCCCTACTTACTGATCAGTCGCATACCTTTTTAAGGAACTACTTAAACAATCCTTCACCTGTTGGATTTGAAAGTAGTGGCCAACGCATTTGGCTCGACTATCTTAAACCTTATATAGATGAGCAAATGGTAGATCCTTATGGGACTGCTGTTGGAATCATTAATCCCAACCAACCATTTAAAGTTGTTATAGAAGCGCATGCAGATGAAATTAGTTGGTTTGTAAATTACATCACGGATCAGGGATTAATATACCTAAAGAGAAACGGTGGTGTGGATCATCAGATAGCTCCTAGCATGCGAGTACTTATTCATGGTAAAAAAGGAATGGTGAAGGCAGTTTTTGGATGGCCCGCTATTCATACCCGCTTATCAAACCCGGAACAAAAAGAGCCCCAACCAAAAGTAGAAAGCTTGTGGCTTGATTGTGGTGCCCGAACCAAAAAAGAAGTAGAAGAACTTGGCATTCATGTAGGTGCTGTGGTTACTTACGAAGACGGCTTTGCAGAATTGGCCTACGACAATTATATATGCCGTGCAATGGATAACAGAATTGGCGGATTCATGATAGCAGAAGTAGCAAGACTATTAAAGCTAAACAAAAAGAAGCTGCCCTATAGCCTCTATATTGTGAATGCGGTACAGGAAGAAATAGGATTAAGGGGAGCAGAAATGATAGCCCGAAGGATAAAGCCCGACGTAGCTATAGTGACAGATGTAACACATGACAGCACCACCCCAATGATCAATAAAAATATAGAAGGCGATTGCGCAACTGGCAAAGGCCCGGTATTATCCTATGGACCTGCTGTGCAAAACAAATTGCTGTCTTTTGTACAAGATGTAGCAGAAAAATCAAAAATTGATGTTCAACTAAAGGCACTTAGCCGCAGTACCGGAACAGATACAGATAGTTTTGCTTATGCCAATGATGGCTGCCCAAGCGTGTTGATTTCAATACCATTGCGCTATATGCATACCACTGTAGAAATGTTGCACAAATCTGATATAGAAAATACCATCAAGTTGATGTACGATACATTACTGGCATTAACGCCCAAAACCAATCTTAGATATTTGTAAAAGCATTTGGCACCTATGACTGTATGTTTTTAAAGAAAGTTTATAAGCACAGTAAACTGCTGTTCCTGTTGATGATATTTTTCATAGCAGGACAGCTTTTTATAAACTATAAGCATGGGGTTGTGTTTACGCCTTTTTTCCACTATGGCATGTACAGCGAAGTTATGAAGGTGAATGCTGAATATGCAGTCTGGGAAGTTGAAGCAAATAACAAAAAACTTCAGGCAGCTGACTTTTCAATACAAGAATGGGATAAGATTATTTTGCCTTTGCAATATTATGCAGGGATAAGAAAAAGCAATAGCATCTACTTTGCTGATACAAAACGGTTATTAAAAAACATTGGAATTATAACTGATGATAAAAAGTTTTTGAACACTTGCAATATTGAATTTTTTGAGGATTGGTACATAAAATACCTTCAGGAAATAACAGGGGCCGAAATAAAAAATATCTCAATTCATAGCCGAATTTATCGACTAAAAAACTATAGACTAGAGCCAACTGGCAGCGATACCCTGCTTGCACAATTATGCAATTAACAGCCATTCATAGAAAGAACATAGTAAAGGGCTATTGCCTAGTGTTTTACTTGCTAATGTTATACAAAATCTGGAATGGCTTTTTATTGGTTCAGTTAAAGCCCTCCATTTTTAATACCCGGTTTGATGTTTTTACCTGGGTACTGATGAACACCGGCATACACCAATGGTTGCTAAATAATGAAATGGGTTGGATACTATTTGATGTAGCTTTTTATGTGTTACCATTGGGTTATTGGGTAGTACACCAACGTAGCGTACGTTTTGCAAGCTGGATAGCAATTATTATGTTACCAGTGAACTGGATCTACATTAGTTGCTATACGCTATATCCTGCAAATAGTATAGAAAGCTTTATACCCTGGTTGCTTTTTCCTTTTCTTCTTATGACGACTAGTCTGCAAAGCTTTTATTATGTATTGAATGGGCTGCGGTATTTTTTTCTGTTCTTTTTTGTCTCTGCCGGCATTTGGAAAATAGTACAAGGAGCTGTGATAAATTCAGAACAAATGACCGGCGTTTTATTGTTTCAGCATAAGGAATTATTAACCGGTTCTGTCAATTGGTCAGCTCAATTTATCGATTGGTTGCTTCATCACCCGCTTGTAGGTTATTGCTTGTATTTGTTTGCAACTTTTATGGAGTTAATTTTTATTGTTGGCTATTTTACTAAAAAATATGATCGTTACTTAATTGGTGCATTTTTACTCTTTTTAATTGCCGATGTCGTTGTCATGAGAATTCCTTATTGGGAAGTGACACCTTTCCTATTAACGTTGATATATTCGAAGTTGAAGCTAAATGATGGTTTGATTAAATAATGGTGACAGCAGACAAGGAATAAAAGGCTGTTGCTCAAGGTATGGCAACCATTAATCAATAAGAGGGAAATAATACAAAAAATAATGTAACAAAGAAATATTTAGCAACAAATGCTTGCTTTTTTTATCACTAAAACCTGAGTAAAGTATTAGTGATAAAAGAAAAGCCTGAGAAGAAAATCAAACGACTTGACAACAAAATGAAACAGCGAATAATTGGTTTTGACTTAGCAAGGGCTTATGCTATTTTTGGCATGTACATCGTCAACTTTATCTTTTGTTTTGGATCATTTAGAGATGATTCCATATTTGGAAAGTTTGCCAATTTATTCATAGGAAATTCAACTTCTATTTTTATCATTTGTGCAGGAATGGGAGTTATTTTCATGACAAATAAAGAAACAAGAACCCTAGAAGAAAAAAAAAACTCAAATCCATTATCCTAAACCGTTCCTGGTTCCTATTTGGATTAGGAATTCTATTGTACAATTGGTGGCCAGGAGATATTTTACATTTCTATGGCGGTTATATGCACATTGCTGCTTTTTTACTTTTCATTCCCAAAAGATATTATTTATGGTCAGCAATTTTTGTAATTGCCATTTACAATATCCTGCAAATGTTTATTCCCATTTTTACCAGCTGGAATTTGGAAACCACTAAATATGCTGATTTCTGGACACCGCTTGGTTTTTTAAGAAACACTTTTTACAATGGCTGGAACTCCATATTTCCATGGTTTGCTTACTTTTTAACAGGCATGTACTTGGGTAAATTAAACTGGCAAAACAAGAATCTATGGAAGCGCCTTTTTATAATCGGCCTAAGTTTGCTTTCGGTTTTTAAAGGTTTACGGCTCTTTATTAAATATGATTTCGACAACAATGCTCGACATGAGTTTTACTTAAAATCATGGAACTTCTTAATGGAAGATTATTTTCCTGCAAATATTCCTTTCATCATGATAACAACAGGTTGGGCACTAATGGTTATTTCTTTATGTATACTAATTGGCGATAGATTTTTAAAAGCAAAAGTCATTCAACTATTAGCCAATACAGGGCAAATGACACTTTCACTTTATGTATTTCACATGACCATTGGTGTCCTATTATTATCAATGCTCACTCATAAACCATATACAGGCTTTCCTCAGAAAGAGTCACCCGTATCAACAGCCTTTATTTTTTTGTATGCAATACTCTTTTTTGTGTTGAGTATAATTGGAGTTTATTTATGGAGCAAAAAATTTTATAAAGGACCACTAGAAACTTTGATGCGAAAAATTGCGGAAAGGCGAAAGATTGGTAGTCAATAATAAAATAAGTTTCAAAAAAAATGATTAGATCCACTGAAAGATAATTGAGCAAGATAGCAAATGAGGCCTATCGCATTATTCGCAACTTCTTTATATTTACAATATTAAAAAAGATTAAAAACAATAAACAAAATGAAATGGCTATTTTACTTTTGTCTGATTACTTGTAACACTTCAGCAAAAGCCCAATATCAATTGGCATTCATTAAAACAGGATTAGAATCTGTAAATGTATATGATACCGACACTAGAGATATAATTCAAACCTTTTACAAAAACACTTACTTTCAGTTTGAGAAAGTAATGACAGATGGCAAATTTATTTTTACTGGATATAGTGGAGGATATTGTTACATAGACAGCATTCAAATTTTTTCGGAATTACCTAAGAAACAACAGCAAAAAAGAATAAATGATGTCTTCAATAAATTCTATGCAATATGTACATTGGACCGACAACCGGTAATTGATACCTTCGATGGAGAGATTGATACCTCGTATGTACTACCTTGGGAAAAATATTACAATAACACTTTTTATCCTATTCTTAGTGGATTTGATGATTATTATAAAATTACCAAGGATACCGTATCTCTTTTAAATCTAATGCAGGCTGTCAAGTGCGACCCTGATGGTGAATTTGGTGAGACTTTATCAATGGTGCTAGCATCTTGTTATCTTTCAAATAAAGGGCTATTTATACGACAATTTCAGAAATTAAAGAGTAAGGAATATAGAGGTTTAATAAAAAAAAGGGTGTACTGGGGAATAGGTTTGTTCTACTCTTATAAGGAGCGGTGGAGAACTAAAGACACTCCAGGATTAATTGAAAAAGAAGAGGCACTACTGGAGAAATTATTAAAATGAATTAGTTGGTTATAAAAAATTTAAAAACTTTATTGGAGGCCTTATCTTTATTGCGAAGGGAGGGTTCGAACCTCCGTCCGCCAGCCGGCGGATATGAGTGTAATTATTCTGCAACTAACCCAGAAATGTTCTCCTTATCCATTCTCGACCCTGATATGATTTCAATTCCTTTTCTCTTTTCAAAGCCTCCATTTTAGTTGCAAATTTCTCCTGATGGATTACTTCCCAAGGCCTGAACTTCAAAGTCCAACCCTTCTTCGAAAACTCATTGTGAGATTTGATCCTTTGCTCCAAATTACTGGTGTAACCAATGTAAATTTTGTCAAACTGACGGGAATGCAAAATATATACTACAAACATAGCAAAACTCAATTCTGAACATAAAAAAAGACCTCAAAGGAGGTCTCTTGTTAGTTGCGAAGGGAGGGTTCGAACCTCCGACCTTCGGGTTATGAGCCCGACGAGCTACCGCTGCTCTACTTCGCGATTTGGATTGCAAATGTATAGCAACAGGACTTATCAGCCAAACTTTATTTATTAATCATCATTTCCAGTCTTATTTTTAATGCTGGCCCCGCCGCTGGAGTTCAGCATTTTTATCTCAGCCGGCCCTTTGTAATATACGGTTGATCCTCCACTTGCATTTGCGCTGATTTGTTTATTCACTGTTAATCGCACCCCCGACGCTCCGGAAGTAGATACTTTGCAATTATCTACGCTCAATTCATACCCAATTAACCTGGAAGCACCACTTGCCTCTATATTTGCGTCTGTAGCAGTTCCTGAAACTCTCACTACAGATGCTCCACTAAGGTCAACATGTAGGTTTTGGGCATTAATAATACCTTTCAATTCACTTGCCCCTGACACTTCAATATTCAAGGTGTTCACTTTTAAAGCCCCAGTAATATTTAAGTAGGATGCACCTGAAACTTCTAGTTTGTTAAGGTCAACAATGGTAACATAAGCCTTCAACTTCTTATTCGACCAATTAAAACCATTCCAAATACCGCCATCAACAGATATCCTTAATACGCCATTGATCACTTCAGTCTTTATTTTACTATTGTACTTTTCTTCGCCTGCACTTACTGCTATTCCTGCTTCACTTCCTTGAGAGAGGTATAAAGAAATAGCACCCGAAACTTCTATGCCGCTAAATGATCCAACAGTCCTCATTTCAGCATTCTCATCATATACAACGTTTTGTGCCTTTACCCCTATAAAAAGCAAAAACAAAATTCCCATTATAATTAGCGACCTCATATGTTTATTTTTTAAGTGAAACGAAGTACTTAAAAAAAAGTTACACCCCATTCAACTATTCCCCTTTACTTTTGTAAAATATTTCCCGGGGTGCTTCCAACTAAATAGAAGGAGGCTGAGATTAAACCCGTATAACCTGATCAGGATAATGCCTGCGAAGGGAAGGTGACTTATCGTATCCTCCTCTCCTCGTATCTCCTGTTTGACAACTTTTAGTAAAATGAAAAAAATTACAGGAACAATCCTTGCTTTTTTTTGCATAAGTTTATGCATTGGACAACTTACTTTAAAAGGTAAAGTGGCAACAGATGACAACCAAACCTTAGAATCCGCTTCCATCTCTTTGCTATTAAATGGTTCAGTGCTTACATCAGTTACTTGTGAAGCAGATGGTTCGTTTATACTTCGAAACTTAAAAAAAGGCAAATATGAATTGGTGGCTTCACATATAGCCATGGTTAGTAAGTCTGTATTGATTGACATTGCTGAAAGCATAACAGTAACAGATATATTACTAATTAGAAACACGCTTTTTCTTGAACCCCTAGAAATAAAGTCTTTAAGAGCCTCTGATAAAACACCTTTTGCAAAAACAAACTTGTCAAAGGCTGATATAGCCATTAACAATACAGGCATTGATCTGCCAATGCTTCTTAACCAAACGCCAAGTGCCGTTGTAAACTCAGACGCAGGCAATGGTATTGGCTATACCGGTATAAGAATCAGAGGAAGTGATGCTACAAGAATTAATGTAACCATCAATGGCATTCCTTATAACGATGCTGAAAGTCAAGGAACATTCTTTGTCAACTTACCCGATATTGCTTCATCCATCAATTCTATTCAAATACAACGAGGAGTAGGTAGCAGCAGCAATGGTGCAGGTGCTTTTGGCGCAACTATTAGCTTAAGTACAAATGAGTTTAATGAAAAGGCTTATGCTGAACTAAACAATAGTTACGGATCATTTAACACTCTGAAGCATACCATAAAAGCCGGAAGCGGTTTACTAAACAACCATTTTTTAGTTGATTTACGCTTGAGCAGCATTAGTAGCGATGGATTTATTGACAGAGCGGCATCGGACCTTAAATCGTTGTACTTTTCAACAGCCTATATCAATCAAAAATCCAGTATTAGGTTTAACTTTTTTCGCGGGACAGAGAAAACTTACCAGGCATGGTATGGCATTCCTGAAAATGAATTAATGACAAACAGAACCCGCAATATTGCAGGAACAGAAAAGCAAGGATCACCATATGAGAATGAAACAGATAACTATACCCAAGACCATTATCAACTATTTTTTAATCACAATTTCAGTAATAATTTATCATTTAATACAGGTTTATTTTGGGTGGCAGGAAATGGCTATTATGAACAATATAAAGCAGATCAGGAATTCAAAAATTATGGACTGAATGCGCCCATCATCAATGGAAGCCTTATTGACTCAATTGATTTGATAAGACAGCTTTGGTTGAAGAATGATTATTACGGTCAAATATTCTCATTGCATTACAAAAAGGCTAAAGAACAGATTACACTTGGTGGTGGTTGGAACCGATACAATGGCAATCATTTTGGAAGGGTAATATGGGCAGAAACGAGTATTCCAAAAAATTACGAATGGTACAGATTAAAAGCATATAAAACAGATCTCAACCTATATCTAAAGTGGCAACACAATTTAAATAACAAATTAGATATTTACTCCGATGTTCAATACCGTCGTGTTGATTATAATATAAATGGATTTAGAAACAATCCAAAGTTGATCTCTCAAAATAAGTATGATTTCATAAACCCAAAAGCGGGTATTGTTTTCCACCAAAAAAATCTTCGTGCATTTGCAAGTTATGCCATCGGAAACAAGGAGCCTAACAGAGATGATTTTGAAGCAGGCGTTAAGCTACAACCAAAGGCAGAATCTTTACACGATTTTGAAGTAGGTTTTGAAAAAACTGGCTCATTGATTTCATGGGGTGTCACAGGATTCTACATGTTGTACAAAAATCAATTGATCTTAACAGGTCAAATAAATGATGTTGGTGCATATACCCGAGCCAATGTTCCTAAGAGTTCTAGAATGGGTGCTGAACTGCAGGCGAATGCGAATATCACCAGCTGGATAAGCATAAATGGCAACATCGCATTTAGTAGAAACAAGATAAAAAATTCAATAGAGTTCATAGATGATTACGATAACGGAGGTCAAATAAAAATCAATCACAGCAATAAAGACATTGCATTTTCTCCATCTACAGTTGGTGGCATGACCATTAATTTCAGACCACTCCAAAACGGGCAAATAAGCTTAATCAGTAAATATGTTAGCAGGCAATTTTTAGACAATACAATGAATAATTTACGAAGCTTGAATCCTTATTATGTACAAGATGTACGAACAAGCTATACAATCAAAAATAAACTGTTTAAGGAGTTAAATATTTCTGCAACTGTTTGCAATGTACTTAATAACAAGTATGAGGCCAATGGCTATACATTCAGCTATGTATATGGGGGTAGTACAACTACAGAAAATTATTATATGCCAATGGCTGGCATCAATTATTCCATAGGGTTAAGTATAAAATTATAACAACCATTTTTCAGGTTATATTATTCAAAAAGGCATTTTCCGATTCTCAAATTTTATTGTTTGTACTTTTCCAACCAATCTACTACGCCTCCTGTTACGTTTACTGTATGCTTGAATCCAAGATGTTCAAGCATAAGGCAAGCCATTTGGCTTCTGTTACCGCTTCTGCAGTAACAAATTACTTCTTCATCCTTTAAGTCTTCTAAATCTTCAATTGCCATTTCCTGAATCCTTCTTAGGCGAAAGTGCATTCCACCAATATGAAATTCTGCTCTTTCTGTATCTTCTCTCACATCCAGTAGATTCAGTTTTTCTCCAGCATCCAAACGTGCTTTTAATTGCTCAACGGAAATATTTGTCATAAAATCTCTTTAGGTTATTATAGAGGAATTTCAGTTTCAGTGCTATCTATAACTGCAGGTTTTATACTCAAATAAATATCAATATTCTGACCTGCTTTAATGTTGTTTATTCGTTTCTCATTGTTTGGACCTGGGCTATACTTTTCAGGGTTTTGTCTGTAAATAAAAGCATTGGCTGTATCAACAACATCCGCATCTATAACAGCAGTATAGGTGAGGTTCAATTCTTTAAGTAATGCTTCAACAGTACTGTATCTTTTATTAATTAAGCTTGGAACTGCAAGCTCCTCATCGCCTATGCCATTTCCAAGAACAAAATCAATTGTACTACCCATAAAAATTTTCTGGCCAGATTTTATCGGCTCCCCTTTAAAAAGCTGCTCAACTACTGCGTTTTTTGCAATGTCTGGTCTATAAGAAGTGTCACCTAAACGGAGCCCAAGATTTTCAAGATACATCCGTGCATTTCTAATCGTGAAACCAACGAGGTTTGGCATTTCTACTAATGGTGGTAAAATCCGGTTAACAGTCAAATAAATTGTCCGGTTAACTTTTACCGTTGCACCAGCTTCAGGCGATTGTTTTATTACTGCAAGCCTTGGTATAGAATCAATGTAAATGCTGTCCTGAATTTGAACCTCGAAACCTTGCGCTTCCAGCATTTTTTTTGCGGCTTCCATATTTTTGCCTAATACGGATGGCACTTTTTCATATTGGTCATGCTTTGTTAGAAAATCAAGAGAACCGAAGAATAATAAAACAACAACTGCTATTAAAAATAGCACAACCAGTATATTAAACCCTAATGACCTTTGCGTAAAAAATTTAAACACTACAATAATTTATTGCTGTTATTGAAAATCAATAATTGAAACACTCATCAATTAATGCTGTATAAAATTGTTTCAATGACCAACCCATTGCTTTTACTTGTTGAGGTACAATGCTTGCTTCGCTCTGCCCCGGTACTGTATTCACTTCCAGCATGTATGGCTTTTCATCTTTTTCGTTGTATATAAAATCAATCCTAACAATGCCTCTGCAATCAAGCAATTCATATGCTTTCTTAGCGGTTGTACGCACTTTTTCTGCAATGCTTTCATCAACCAAAGCAGGTGTAATTTCTTCACTCATCCCTGCTACATACTTTGCTTCGTAGTCAAAGAAATCTTTTTTAGAGATGATCTCCGTAATTGGCAAAGTAACTATCACCCCTTGGGTTTTAAAAACTCCTATGGTAAACTCTCTACCGCTAATAAACGCTTCTACCAATACCTGATCATCTTCTGTAAACGCTTTTACAAGGGCCGCAGCTAAAGCAGCGGGTTCATTTACTTTACTCATTCCGATACTACTACCACCATTATTTGGTTTTACAAAAACGGGTAATTGCAACTGTTCTAAAATTTGTTCGGGTGTTACCGGTGTATATTTAAAAAGGTGTACAGATTTGGCCACATGTATGCCACCAAAAGCAGCCACAGCAACAGTATATCTTTTATTGAATGTGATGGCAGAAGTGGCTGCATCGCAACCGGTGTAAGGAATCCGGAGTGTATCAAAGTATCCCTGCAATTTGCCATCTTCTCCTGGTGTGCCGTGAATACCAATAAAGACAGCATCAAAT
>JANMZN010000518.1:0-4437 GCA_031383285.1 Segetibacter sp. | reverse complement strand
TTTTATGGTAATTTCCCGCAAGTGCGTATTGATAACCGGAATATTGGTAGGCGTTGGAGAAAATACAAGATTAGCTGATTGTTCCTGCACCTCTATATATTCATTAAATGTAAGGATGATTTTGTTCCCCTTAAAATTAATGGCAGAGTCTTTTGGAAATGCATTGATCAATACAGGCGGCAATGTATCTTTTGGACCACCTGCAGGCGGAATGATATTGGCACAACCGGACAGGCTCATTACATAAATAACAGTAACAATGAACAATGCCAGTATTGAAAAAAAAGTAAATCGTTTCTTCATGAATTAATCAGTTCGGTGCAAACTTAGCTTCAAATATCTATAAGCCGAATGCGCAGTGTTGATTTACAAGATATTTATGAGTGAAACACTATTAGAGTTCCTGGTGTAATTCCCTGCCATAATCATCGTTATCTTCATCATCATTAGGATCATGAAAAGCAATGGCCAGTTCATTTGTTTTTACAAAATTGCACCAGTGACAGGTTTCTTTACCGCATCCGGTATAAAATTCTCGGTTTTGAATCTTATGCCAAACGGTGGTTATCTGCTCTTTTACTGTAGTAATATCAGCAGACGAAATGACCACCTTTTCTCTCCGGTAATTTTTCTTTTTATCAGGTTCTATAAAATCAAATTCAGTACTTACTACCTGCCAATCTTTATTTTCAAGATTGTCAACTAATATTTTATAAAAAACAGCCTGCCGCCAATAGCTGCCTCCTTCCGGTTCTTTGTCGTTGGGGCCTTTTAGTTTTGGCAATGCCTTGTCTATATCGCCTGTTTTATAATCAACTACGTTTATCATCTTGCCATCAAACTCCAGTTTGTCGAGTTTTCCTTTGAGCGGTACACCATTCACCACTACATTTTTTAGGTTTCTTTCTACAACCACCACCTTATTAAATTCGCCAATGTATTTATCATAGTAATTACTCAAAACATCCTGCCCATACTCCATCTTTCGGGCAAACTGTTCTTTGGTAAACGATTCTCTATGCCTGTGCATGAACCAGTTAAAATCTCCTATAAACTCCTGCTTGGAAGGAAAAGTATTGTTCTCTTTTTGCATTTTCTCAAACAACCGTTGCAATGCGTGGTGAACAGCAGAGCCAAATTCTGTAGCTTCATTCTTGCCCGAAGGAACCCTAATTAGATTGTTATAATAAAAATTCAATGGGCAGTTGATGTAGTTATTCAGTGCTGTTACGTTCATGACAAACTTGTCTAACTGCCGGCCCAAAAAGTCTGCTTCTATTTTTGCTATTTCAGGTTGTAGTGTATCGTTTAACTGTAAAACAGCAAACTCAGCCAATACCACATCATCCACATATATTTTTTCTACGGGAAGTACATGCTGTTCTTGTATCTCAGCAATAAACATGGTAGGCTCCATTTCTTTGCCATCATTTTTGAAGCGGCAATAGGAAATAGATAAATGTTTCTGTGCTCTAGTAAGTGCTACATAGAAAAGTCGCCGCAACTCTTCCTCGTCATTATGAGTAGATGCCGAATCAAACATGGTATCCGGAAATGAATAACCACCGCCCGGCTTTCGTTTTTTCTCCCAATTGCCTGCATTGGCTCCTGCAATAAATACATATTCATATTCCAAACCCTTAGAACCGTGAGCAGTCAATAAGTTGATTCCTTTTTCATTTCCACTCACCTGTACCAACGGTATGGAAAGGTTTTCCTTGGTCATCAGATCTAAGATATTGACCAATTCTTCCAACCGAAGCATGGGGTTTCGCCGGGTTTCTTCCTTTATAAAATCGAACAAAGCTGTTAGTACCTGCATCAGCCAAAGCTTGTCAACATTGGTAAGCACCGCAGCTAGTATTCCCGTTTCTCGGATTACTTTTTCTACCAGCATTTGCAAGGTCACATTGGGAACGGCAGTTATTAACTGTTCAATAATTAGACTTGCTTTCTTCATGCTTTCTGGAAAAGAAGATTCAAACAATTGCATGTTTGGTTTGGTCGCTTTTTCATGCAACATTCTTCTGAGCGATGTTTTTTCGCCGCCAAACTTTTTATCAGCAACTTCTACCGAAAGCTTGGCTATTTCTATTGCAGAATTTTGGAAGAAATCATAATGCAATATTTCAAACAAAAGCTCATCACCACCATAGGTAATATCGTGTTCTGCAGCCAGGTAGTTAAGAATAGTAACAATCTTTTTTGCCAACGGAATTTCGAGGATATTCAGTTTTCGCTTGCTGTAAACCGGTATGTTTCTCAGTTTGAAATAAGTCGCCAATTCCACGCCATACTTATTCTCTTTGTAAATGATGGTAATCTTCCCGGGTTCTACACCCTGTTGTAAAAGTTTTTCAATCTGCAAGGTCAGGTGTATCATTTCGTGGCGCTGCGTTTCATATTCTTTTACCTGCGGCTGACAATCTATATCGGCAATACTTTTCCATTTATTATTGCTGCAAACCAGATCTTTGGTCAGGCCATCCATTTGTGTAATCAACCGGTCAATGTTCCGGTCTATCAGCGACTTGGAAACATCGAGTATCGGCTGTACCGATCGGTAGTTGTTGGTTAGTACCACTGTAAGCAAATCTTTTTTATAACTGTTCGCAAAAGCCAGCATATTCTCTACGTTGGCTCCCTGAAAACGATAAATACTTTGGTCATCATCGCCCACTACAAATACGTTGGGTTTTTCCCAGTAGTTGATGAGTAGCTGTACCAACTTGTTTTGGGTACCGCTTGTATCCTGGTATTCATCTACCAATATGTATAAAAACTGCTCCTGGTAGCGGCTCAGCAGTTGAGGATTTTCTTCAAATGCTTTGATAACCCAATTGATCATGTCGTCAAAGTCGTAGCGGTTGCGGCTAAGCATGAGTTGTTGAAAGCGATCAAACTCGTTGACTGCAGCCCTTAGCTTTTCTACCTTTTCGGTATCATCAGCTATCTTATCTATACGGATATCGCCTTTTTTAAATGATCCGGTTGCTCGCTTGGCAACATACCCATCACGGGTCGGCAAGTCTTGTATGTATTCGTCTATTTTGCTGTTGATAAAAGCCGGCGACCACCCTTCCCGCTTCATGGTGCTGAAGAGCGATTGCAGGTTGTTGATTTCATAATACACATCGCCGCGATACCTTTTGAGCGGATGATTTTTTGGAAAGGTATCTATGAGGTGCTTGTACATTTCTATCTTTTCCAAATCCGAAATCGGATCCATGGAGTTCTTTTCAAACAGGGAAAGATTGTCCTGAATAATATCGTTGCAAAAGGCGTGAAAAGTATAAATGTTCACCTTATAGGCATAGGGGCCAATAAAGCTCAATAATCTTTTGCGCATGGCTACCACACCTGCATCGGTATAGGTAAGGCAGAGAATGCTGTTGGGTGCTGTGTCAGTATCAATTAATATTTTGCCTATCCGGGCACTCAGTATCTGCGTTTTGCCTGTACCCGGTCCGGCTATTACCATTACAGGTCCTTCTATATTGTCAACTGCTTGTTGCTGTTGGGGGTTTAGGTTGTTGTATATATCCTGGTATTTATCAGCGTATTTTTTGCGGTCAGTCATAGGGGTAAAGATAGGAAATGTGCTAATGAGGTAATGTGCTAATTTGATAATATGGTAATGAGATAATGTGAAAATTGGACAATTGGAAAATGAAGGAGGGCAGCACCGCCGTTGTTCCCGCATGCATGTCGGGACATGTGTGGCTTTTGAGGTAACTATATACTTGTTAGACCACGCCTGCTAAATAAAAATGGGTGTAGGGGTAATACCATTTATATCATTGCGTGCAAATAATTTGCACTATCTGTTAATCCTATTTTTCGCATTTGATCTAAAACTTGATATTTATCTAACGGCGGGTTTTTTTTATTCAATACCATTTCTCTAAAAGCGTCAACTGCTTGTTTTGGGTTTAAGTCTATTGTGTCAGTTAAAAAATTATCGGTTGTTGTCGTTCTAAGACTGAAGGATTGTAAATATTCTTCAGGGAAATCCTTAATGTTATTTGTTACTATAATGTTTGCATTGGTTTTTATTGCCGCCGCTAAGACGTGTCGATCTTTTGGGTCAGGCAATGATAAATGCGCTATTAATCCGTCATAATTTTTTACTAAGGCATCAAGGAACGCTAAATCCGCCTTCCCTGCTCTCCTTTCGGCTTCGGCTTCCGTTACTCCTTTCCTTATCATTACCTCTTTCCATTCATCGAATATATGTTTACTCCACTTAGGAGTATATAGGTCATAATATGCAAACCATAGCAGTATATCTCTGCTTATTAAGGGATAAATTACATTGGTGTCCAAGACGGTCGTAAATCGAACGCTATGAATCATATAACCCTATTTCTTCGTCAGCGTTCATAATGTCTATAATAAGTTGTTTTTGTTCTTTTTTCATGCTGTCTTTATATTTTA
>JANMZN010000466.1:0-16308 GCA_031383285.1 Segetibacter sp. | reverse complement strand
AGCAAATAAATCTTTTTCAAACCGTTGTACTTCCAAATCAACAATTATATTGGAAACATCAGGAATATTTCTGCTTTTACACCCTGCCAAAGTGATGAAGAACAACAAAGAAAAAAGCACTCTCATCATTGAATATTTTGGGCGGCAAATTACAATAAGGTATGAACTTTATAATGTTAAACTATAAATCGTGAAATTCGCAAAATGAAAATCGTTCTAGCACAACAAAACTACCATATCGGTAATTTCGAGAAAAACACACAAAAGATCATTTCTGCTATTGAAGAAGCAAAACAAATGAATGCGGACCTGGTCGTGTTTAGCGAATTATGTGTGTGTGGATATCCGCCTAGAGATTTTCTTGAATTCAACGACTTTATCAAGAAATCTTATGACGCAATAGACGAAATAAAACTACATGCTGATACGATAGGCGTAATAATTGGAGCTCCTTCTAAAAACCTATCTACCATTGGAAAAGATTTGTTTAATGCGGCATTTCTATTGCACGAAAAAGAAATAAAAGGCGAAGTCCACAAAAGCCTGTTGCCTACTTATGATGTGTTTGACGAATACCGGTACTTTGAGCCTGCTTTTACCTGGGATGTGTTGACGTTTAAAGGTAAAAAACTGGCCATCACTATTTGCGAAGACATCTGGGATATTGAGGAAAACGCTTTGTACAGAGTTTGCCCGATGGATAATCTAATGAAGCATTCACCTGATGTGATGATCAACTTAAGCGCTTCCCCTTTTGATTATATACATGAAGCTGAAAGAAAATCTGTGATCAAAGCCAATGTGTTGAAGTATAAACTTCCTATGATTTATTGCAACTGTGTGGGTAGTCAGACAGAAATTGTTTTTGATGGTGGTTCTCTGGTTTTTGATAAAAACGGAAATCTGTGTAAAATGCTCCCTTCTTTCGAAGAAGCTATTGAATCTGTTACACTGAATGATGATGGAACAATTGTAGAAAGTGCAAGGGAAACAATCGAACCCATTTCTAGTATAAAACCGAATCCTTCCAAATTCGACCCCAAGCTAAACATTGAAAGTATCTACAAAGCCATCATTACCGGTATCAAAGATTACTTTGAAAAAATGGGATTTACGAAAGCTATACTTGGGTCATCCGGAGGTATAGATAGTGCAGTAACCCTTGCACTTGCATGTGATGCATTAGGTCCGGAAAATGTCAGAGCTATTTTGATGCCTTCACCTTACAGCACAATACACTCCGTAGATGATGCGGTAAAATTGAGCCAAACACTTCAAAACCCTTACGACATAATTAGCATAAATGAAGTTTATAATAGTTTCCTTTCTACATTGAAACCCATTTTTATGGATCTCCCATTTAGCCTTGCTGAAGAAAACATTCAAAGCCGTACGAGAGGCAATTTACTAATGAGTATCGCAAATAAATTTGGATACATTTTATTGAATACTTCCAACAAAAGTGAACTTGCTACAGGCTATGGAACTTTATATGGAGATATGGCGGGAGGCATTGGCATTTTAGGAGATTGCTATAAACAACAGGTTTATGCTTTGGCCAATTTTATCAATAGAAACAAAGAAATTATCCCGAAAAATATTATTACAAAAGCGCCTAGTGCTGAATTAAGGCCTGACCAAAAAGATGCTGATAGTCTTCCGGAATATGAAATCCTTGACCAGATTTTATATCAGTATATCGAAAGAAGAAAAGGTCCGGATGAAATAAAAGCCATGGGATTTGAGCCAACACTAGTTGATAGAATTCTAAAACTTGTCAACACAAACGAATACAAACGAAACCAGTTTTGCCCAATTATCCGGGTGAGCCCAAAAGCATTTGGAGTAGGAAGAAGATTGCCTATAGTAGCAAAATATTTATATTGAAATCATAGGTCATCATTGTGCAAATACAAGAGCGGCACATGGGTATGAAAAGCCAATTTCTTCGTATGCCTTTCTTTAAATAACCCAGCAAAAAACCCATGCTTCTTAGGGATAGCAATGACAAGATCAATATTGTTCTTGTCTACATATTCATTTATGCCATCGACAAAATTGTCATTATTGATTAGGTGAAAAGCAGGACTAAAATCTTTCAGCATTGCATGTAGCAATTCTTGCTGATAAATCTTCTCTGAAAACAACTCAGATTGATCTTCATAAATATTAACAACATGCAACGATGCCTTAGTTGCCTCCAGAATATTCCTGATATAATTAGCAGGTGTGCTTTCTACAACTTTCTTTAAATCAGTAGCAAGCATCACGTTTTTAATCGAAGAAAATGAATTATCATGTGGCACAATTATTACCGGCACTTTTGTATGAGTCATTACATTTATGGCAGTACTCCCTATCCATACTTCCTCAAATTTTGAGGTTCCTGATACTCCCATTACTATCAAGTCTACTTGGTTACTATCGCAAATAGCTGCAATGTCACTTGACAAGATACCATATTCCGTTTTTGTTTCTATCACTAATCCATCAGGGCAACCAACTTTAAGGTCGTTGCAGAAAGCAACCATTCCATCTTCACTTATTTTCTTTACAACATCAATATCAACATAAGGAATGGCAGGCATATCAGGTTCAGAAACAACCGGTGGTGCCTCATATGCATTATATAAAACAATCTTGGATGCTCCTATTTGAATTGCTAAGGTTAGCGCATATTTAGCAGCATTTCTGGCGGTGGCAGAATAATCAGTTGGAACAAGGATTGTTTTCATAAAAATCGGTTGAAATAACATAAAAGTAGTGCACCCAATTGTAAGCACAAACTAAATTTATTTTGAATGCCAATTTGTGCAAAATAAGGTCAATTTCAAAAATACTTTTCCCAAAGCAGCTATCATTACAAGTTTTTGTCTTAATTTAGGGTAATCCTTTAAATAACTTCATGACAGAAGAATTTATTATTGCCGGTTGTTTGAACAATGACCCCTCAGCCCAGCGGGAATTGTATAACAGGTTCAGCCCAAAAATGCTGTCTGTTTGCTATCGTTTTGGCCAAAGCAGAGAAGATGCAGAAGACATGCTTCAAGAAGGTTTTATCAAAGTGTTTACTCAAATACATACTTTTCAAAATAAAGGTGCGTTTGAAGGTTGGATAAGAAGAATCATTGTACATACTTGTATCAACTTCCTAAAAAAATATAAAAAATTTAATGAAAGTGTAGATATTGAAATAGCCGGATTTGTGCATGTGAAAGAAGAAACGATGCCATCCATTATGCAGGCGAAACAAGTAGTTGAATGCATCAGGTTATTACCAATTGGCTACAGAACAGTACTGAATTTATATGCTATTGAAGGATATAGCCATCGGGAGATTGCTAATATGCTAGACATTGAGGAAAGTACAAGCAGAAGTCAATATACACGTGCTAAAGTGATGCTCGAAAATGTTTTGGTTAAGAAAAAAATTCTGGAAAAACCGAAAACGCATCAATTTGGTTTTTTAGCAACAATTAAGAAGTGAAAAATGATGTTTAGTTAAATGGAAAATAATTTTAATAATAACGAATTCGAAGAATTTCTACATAACCAACTTAGGAATCATCGAATGTATCCTGCAGATAATGTATGGAGAAATATCCATAAAAAGCTGCACGGCGATACAAGATGGCCAGCACTTACAATTGGCGCACTAGCTATTTTAAGTGTTACTGTTTTTATTTGTTTTTATTTTAGTCCAAGTCCTGATTTATTTAATGTAAAACCTATTACCGCTGCAATTCTTTCTAAATCAAACGCTGCTCAAATTAACCCTGCAAATACCTTACCTCCTAATACAAATATTGGCATAAGTTCAATACAAAACTATTCAACAGCATCTTTTACAAAAAACAACAACGCTATAATAGAAGCAGGCATCCACAACATTGGGAACGATTTGCAATCCAATGAAATCGATCCTTTCTTTTCTAATGATGAAAATGTTAGTCAAAAAACAATTTCAAAAAGCACCATTTCAATTTCTAATATTCAATCTCCAATTTCTTTTTCAACATTTAGCGGAAGCAAAATACCCTTTTTAAAGTCTCCTTTATCATTATTGCAAAGTGGTATGCTAAATAAAAAGTTGGTTGAGCCGTCTGAGAAAATTTTAGCAGAGGCTGATACAAAAAAGCAGTTATCATTAATTGAGAAATATAAAGTAAGCAGGTCGAAAAAAAGCAAATGGAGCCTACAGGTATATGTTGCCCCATCTATCAGCTATCGCCAGATGTATGAAGATGGTAGTTTACAAAAAGAGAATGTAGATGGCCCTATTGCTTTAAATTATGTAGCTGATGTAAACAATATTGTAAGGCATAAACCAGGAACAGGCATTGAAGCTGGTCTTAGCTTTCAATATGCAATAGCAAAAAAATTAAGATTTAAATTAGGCTTGCAATTCAACATTAGGCAGTACAGTATAGAAGCATATAGATCAAGTTCTGAAATAGCTGACATTGCATTATCAAATGGCAATCAGTTAGACACAATTAGTACAATTGCAATTTACCGAACAAATAATGGGTTGTACTCTACGAAGCTCTTAAACAGGTATTATCAAATCTGCATTCCTATAGGCTTAGAATATCAAATACTTGGCAATACAAAAATCCAATGGAACATTGCAGGAAGTTTGCAACCAACTTACCTTGTCAATCGAAATGCCTACATGATCTCTACTAATTTTAAAAATTATACCGAGAGTCCTGAAATGGTTCGAAGGTGGAACCTGAATAGTACGCTTGAAACTTTTGTTAGCTTTAAATCCGGAGGCTTAAAATGGCAGGTGGGACCACAGGTACGCTACCAGCCTTATTCGACTTTTATCCGGCAATATTCGATAAAAGAACATTTATTAGATTATGGTGTAAAAGTTGGCGTATCTACCGGTTTGTAGTGTAGTTTTTCATTTTCCCTTTTACATTTTTTCTATTCTTAACGGCCTTCCATTATTTTTGGTCGTTTTGAACTTGTATTTTTGAATAATGAAACAGTATGCAATTGTCTTAGCATTGATTTCCGCTTTTTATTTTTCATGCAAATCCAAAGCGCCTGTAAATGAAAAAATAGCGATAGTTGATACCACTAAATTCTTTCAGGTGTCGCAGTACATAAAAAGCCAAATAGATGAAGTGAATAAGGTTCCTTACTACATTTACAAATTGGATATAGTAAACGGTAAACTGGATTCTTCTGCTATCAATAATAACACATTTGTTGAATTGGCTTCTCAATTTCTAAAGCCTGATATTAATGATGAAAGGTTAAAGCCGAACTACAAAGAGCGTATTTTTGAAGACAAAACTACAGCAACCATTACGTTTAATTATAGTGCAATAGATAAAGATATTGAATTGCAAAATGTAGATGTGATTTTAGGCTCAGATGGCGAAACAGTAAAGCGCCTGATGATGAGAAAATTTTACAATTACAAAGACAGTTCTGCCATTGAGCAATTAAGCTGGAAACCGGGTGAAAGATTTATTATCAACAGGGCAGTTCAGCTACCAAATAATCCTGAGGTTCAAATGCAAACGATTGTAGTATGGAATGAAATGAGTTCAAGGAATAACAAATGACATCAAAAGAGTATCAGCAAATAGCACATACCATTCCTCAATTACCCGGTATTTATAAATATTTTGACCAGTCCAACGAACTTATCTATGTAGGAAAAGCAAAGGATCTAAAAAAACGTACCAGCAGCTATTTCTCCAAAACCTTTACGAACTATAAAACGCATGAATTAGTTCAGCGTATAATAAGGATAGAGTTTACAATAACCGATACAGAAGCAGACGCTTTTTTATTGGAAAACTCCTTGATAAAACAATTCAAACCCAAATACAATATTGACCTTAAAGATGATAAATCATTCCCTTTTATTGTAATTAAAAAAGAACCATTTCCGAGAATTTTTTTGACCCGAAATAAAATAAATGACGGTTCAGAATACTTAGGTCCATTTACATCTGTTGCTAAGGTTAGAGAATTGCTAGACTTCATAAAACAAAATGTGGCCTTAAGAACCTGCAAGCTGAACCTGACGAAAAATAATATCCAAAAGGGGAAGTTTAAATTATGTTTGGAATATC
This sequence comes from Segetibacter sp., assembly GCA_031383285.1. Taxonomy (GTDB): domain Bacteria; phylum Bacteroidota; class Bacteroidia; order Chitinophagales; family Chitinophagaceae; genus Segetibacter. The sequence continues at coordinate 10,207 of JANMZN010000466.1, read as the reverse complement.
ATTTAGGAAATTGCAAAGGCCCTTGTGAAGCATTGCAAACAGAAGCCGATTATGGAGATGCCATCCAACAAGTAAGAAACATTCTAAAAGGGAACCTACAGCCAGTTATCCAACATTACAAAGCAGAAATGAATGAATATGCTATGAATATGGCATTTGAAAAAGCCGAATGGACAAAGAAGAAAATAGAACACCTGGAAAACTACCAGTCAAAGTCAGTTATTGTAAGTAGTCATTTGTCGAACGTTGATGTATTCTCCATATTAAAAGATGGAGATACCGCTTATGTTAATTATCTGATGGTAAATAAGGGGTCTATTGTGCAAACACATACTGTAAGAGTAGAAACAAAATTAGAAGAAGCCGAGGATGAAGTTTTGCCTTTGGTAATTCTTCAACTTCGCGAAACATTCAACAGCATTTCTTCGGAAGTAATAGTTCCTTTTGAAATAGAATTCAATATAACTGGGATAACAGTTACTGTACCTAAAGCAGGAGATAAAAAAAAGTTGTTAGATCTTTCTTCTAAAAACGTAAACTACTTCGCCGAAGAACTAAAAAAGAAAAAAACACTTCAGTTGGAAGGTAAGAGTGATATGCAGAAAAAGGAAGTGCTTTATAAATTGCAGGACGACCTCAAACTATCCGAAGTTCCCGTGCATATTGAATGCTTTGACAATTCTAATTTTCAAGGTAGTTATCCTGTTAGTGCAATGGTTTGTTTCAAAGATGGTATTCCAAGCAAAAAAGATTATAGGCATTACAATGTAAAAACAGTAATTGGCATCAATGATTTTGCGACAATGAAAGAAGTCGTTTTTAGGCGCTACAATAGATTGCTTACAGAATCCCAACCACTTCCTCAATTAGTAATCATTGATGGCGGGAAGGGGCAACTAAGTGCGGCAATGGAAAGTATAAGAGAACTCCATTTGGAAGGAACACTCACCTTGGTAGGGCTTGCAAAGAATGAGGAGGAATTATTTTTTTCTGGCGACCAGCAGTCTATTAAACTTCCATGGGATAGTGATAGTCTTAAGTTGATCAGATTTATTAGAGATGAAGTTCATCGGTTTGGTATTACTTTCCATAGGCAAAAAAGAAGCAAAGGAACATTTAAAAATGAGCTAGAAACGATAAAAGGAATTGGCAAATCAACAGCGGATGATTTATTAAAATCCTTTAAATCAGTTAAAAATATCCAGTCGAAATCTGAAGAAGAATTAGTAAAAGTTATTGGCTTATCCAAAGCGAAAATGATTGTCGCTCATTTCACAAATAAAGATACGCAATGAAAATAAGCAAAGCATCCATTGGTGATGTTGTTGATTTACTTCCGCTCATCAATAGCGCTTACCGCGGCGAAACTTCACGGCTTGGCTGGACAACAGAAGCTGATCTTTTAGATGGAATCCGAATAGATCAAAAATCGTTGAAAGACATGCTATCAAACTCCGATTCTACTTTATTGAAAGTCGAAAACAATAAAACAATTATTGGCTGTGTTTATTTAAAAAAGGAAGATAACAAACTATACCTAGGCATGTTGACCGTAATGCCAACGCTTCAAAATAATGGCATAGGAAAAATGCTACTATTGGAGGCAGAGAATCAAGCCTTGGTATTTGGCTGTTCAATAATCTACATGAGGGTCATTACGGATAGAATAGAGCTAATTGAATGGTATTTAAGGCAAGGTTTTCATGCAACAGGAAATACAGAACCATTTATACTTGACCCCAAGTTTGGGAAAACAAAGAAGGACTTAGCATTTACAATTCTTCAAAAGAGTATTTGAAAAAACATCAATGTGCACATGCTTTTATGATCGCATTAAAATGAATCAACCTGTACAAAAATAGCGATGAACAGGTTGATTTGCTTTCCTAAAATAATCATATCGGCATTCCATTTATTTTCTGAAATTGAGGGCAAATTATTCCTTGATCAGTTTTCCACTCCCAACTGATTTGAAAGAAACATTTTTAGCATCGCCTGAGTAATAAATATTTCCACTGCCACTCACTTTTGCATTTATCTTTTTATCCGCCTTTATTTTTATGTCGCCACTACCACTAATAGCTGCATCTACATCACTTGCAGGCAAGTTGCTGCAATCTATATTTCCACTCCCACTTACAGCGGCTAAAATTTTATTTGAACGCTTCCCTTTTAGCACAACATCCCCGCTTCCGGAAACTTTAATATTTGCCTCTTTAAATGAACCAACTTCCATTTTTATATTACCTGATCCTGATATAGAAAAACTACCCTCTCCCTCTGAATAAAAATTACCCTTACCCCTGATACTTCCACTTCCTGAAACTTTTAAAGCTGATATACTTGTTATACTAGCATAGATAACTATGCTGTTTCCGGTTCTTAAATTTACTTTGTCTTTAGTTTTTATCGTAAGCACCCCATTCTCAACTTCTGTTATCAAGTAGGGTAGCAGGTTTTCATCAGCCTCCACAATAATCCCTGAAGTACTTCCATAATTCAACTCTACATTCATGCTACCATTAAGCGACACACTACTAAACGTTGCCACTTCCCGATTCTCTTTCTTTACATTTCCATCGCCTTTTATAGTTTCAAATGGTAGATAGCTGCATAGAACAACCATTGCAGCAAAAGCTAATAACATTGTTTTCATAACCTAATACTTTTTTGTTTGAATAGGTGCAACGGCTCAACAGAAAAAAAGTTACAGGAACAAAAAACGAAATTCCGCATTATATGGCCATCCTTAAAGAACCCTTCTATAGGAATGAAGATTATGAATCCATTTCTGGAATTTCTCCAGGGATAATAAGGCGCCCTTTTGTTTTACTTATAATTTCTTCAACGGTTACTCCCGGGGCCCGCTCCAATAATACAAAACCATCAGGAGTAATATCCAATACTGCTAATTCAGTTACTACTTTTTTTACACAATTAACTCCGGTCAAGGGCAATGAGCATTTAGGCAACAATTTACTCTCCCCCTTTGGATTGGTATGCTGCATAGCCACAATGATATTCTTTGCACTAGCAACGAGGTCCATTGCACCACCCATTCCTTTCACCATTTTTCCTGGAATTTTCCAATTGGCAATATCTCCATTCTCACTAACTTCCATTGCACCTAAAACAGTAAGATCTACTTTGCCAGCTCTTATCATTCCAAAACTTTCTGCACTATCAAAAAATGCCCCACCTGGTATTACCGTCACAGTTTCTTTTCCTGCATTAATAAGATCAGCATCTATATCTTCTTCTTTGGGATAGGGGCCCATACCCAATATGCCGTTTTCACTTTGAAAAATCACTGACATACCTTCTGGAATATAATTGCTTACCAAAGTAGGTATTCCAATACCTAGATTTACATACATTCCATCCTTCAACTCTTTTGCAATTCTACGTGCAATACCAAATTTATCTAATGCCATTTGCTTTCATTTATTAGTTGAGAAATGTAAGGCAGTTTCCATGTTTGTACAAAGCTACTTTTCAATTGATGAGCCATCGCCCTATTAACTTTCGATAACTTGTCAATATTCTTTTCTACAAGTGCATTAATATGCTCCAAACCAATAGGGTTCAAACCACTTTCTATGTATGCATTCTCTTCGCCTTTCAATAAATCATTCTGCAAATCCTCCGCATCATCAAACAACAATAAAGTACTTATGAGCGCAAACCATAATTCAGCAATTTGTTGTACTTGCTCATCTATTATGTCAATATTGCAAAGAGCAAATAAAAACATATCACCTCTATGCAATGCTTTAATTGGAGTAGCAAAATTAGTCAACAAATTACCTGGCTCTTCTTTGAAATAAGCTGCTATACACTTATGCCAATATTTATTTTTCTTGGTTCTAAATACAAGTGCTTCACATTGCCCAATAGCCTCTATAGCAGTAATTTTTTTAACCTCTTCTAATGCACTTATATGACCAATTTTCTCCATCGTTTGCACAAATTCATTGCCAAGTAATTGTTGTTTACTAATGCCAATTCTATACAACAAATCAAACATTAACGGAATAAATAAATACCCGGGTGATGGCCTTAAGTAAAGCAACTTCTCATGCCAGTATAAATTATCTTTTGGTGGATCGCGATCTACGAAAAACTTTGCAATATCATCATCAATACCATATTGAACACTCAAATAATCTGCTGAAACGAACATAGAAAAAAACTTAAGAATGTTGTAATTGAACCGTCTTCCTTTCTATTCTCTTTTCATAATTCTTACCTTCAAAAATACGGTGAACATATATTCCGGCTACATGAATTTCATCCGGATCAAGCATTCCAGGTTCTACAAGTTGCTCTACTTCAGCAATGGTGATGTTACCCGCTTTTGCCATAGATGTTGAAAAATTTCGGGTAGTTTTTCTGAAAACCAAATTTCCCATCCTATCCCCTTTCCAAGCTTTAACTATAGAGAAATCGGCATGCAATGCCAGCTCCATAATATGCATCTTATCATTAAACAATCTTACTTCTTTACCTTCTGCCACTTCTGTCCCATAACCTGCAGGAGTATAAAATGCCGGTATCCCCATAGCAGCCATTTGTATTCTGGTAGCAAGTGTTCCTTGAGGAATTAAATCCACTTCTAATTCTCCTGACAATAGTTGCCTTTCAAATTCAGCATTCTCACCTACATAACTACTCATCATTTTTTTAATCTGCTTTGTATTCAAAAGAAGCCCCAAGCCGAACTCATCTACACCTGCATTGTTTGATATACAAGTAAGCCCTTTTACGTTTTTTGCAACCAATGCTTCAATGCAGTTCTCCGGTATTCCACACAATCCAAATCCCCCAAGCATTAGAGTAGCGCCATCATGTATATCGTTAATTGCGTCATGCGCATTTTTAAATACTTTATTCATACGATGTCATTTGATTAGTTTGATATTTTTTTTCGACGTGGTATCTGTCATTTTCTTTAAAATACTATCAGAAATATTTTCAAATAATTTTCTATGCAAATCTGGCCTTTTCTGATAATATTTATAACTTCTGTAAAATGCTTTTCGAGTAGTATTATGAAGTCTGAAAACTTGTTCATAATTCATACTCCGCTGCATTTTTTCCTTTATAGTTGTGTCTCTTATTTGAGTTGAAAGATATTCATCAGTTTGCATGAGATCATAAACAATTACTTGCATTTTCTCTTGCTTTATTATTTCCTTGGGAACCGGATCTGAACATCCAATTAATATTAGGCAAAAAAGAATGGAAGCAAAAAATTTCATTTTATCTCCTGTTGATACCGAGTAAGATTTGCTACATCAAGGCGCCCAAGCACTTCAATGGCCCTTGATTTTTCAGCACTCGGAGATTTCTTAAAAAGCCTGATCAATTCCTGCGATTTACCTTGCATAAAAAACTGTACAATCATAGAGTTTTGATTATCCTGATTAATTGTTTGTAGTTGAACAAGGGCATTAAGAATCTGCGTTCTTGCATCGGATTCAGCTTCATACATTTTATCCAATCCCTGCCTATAATAACCATAGATGACATCATGAATCAGGTTAAAACGATTGTTCTGAAAATTCTCTGCCAACCAATACCTATTTCTAAATCCGTCAAAAGCTTTCCATCCACTAATGTTTCTGTTTTCAGGTGCATTATTTACTATTGCCATTGCCTTTTGAAAATAAATATCGCCCCCTTTAGCACCAAATGAGTCGAAATCAAGACCTAGTGCCATATTAAGATAAAAAGCAAACGTTGCTGTAAGATTACTTGCCAATGGATCGCTTCCCTGTACTCTATTCTCATTAAACTCAACCGGTTGGTATTCTACATATCTGAATGTTACATCAGCATCTTGAAAATTAATCAACGCTGAATTATAAGTGGAGTTAAACACAGGTCTTGCAGCCTGTACTGTAAGGCTAGCTTTGTACACATTTGTTTCAACAACTGACTCAATATTCAAAAGAAAACTACATTCAATTCTTTCATTAGATTTAAATGTCTCAGTCGTCCACTTCCGATTGTTTATTAAGTTTGTTAATTGCGTCTGAAGGGTTTGAAATATCTTCTTATCTACGGTATTAGGAACTCTGCTTGCTATTACGGTTACCTTACCATTAAACTCTTGACCATAGGTAAAGTTGCAAGCAAAAATAATTAGAAATAAGAAAAGGAATTTATACTTTATCATCAATCATCTGTTTTATATAATCAACAATATCATTTGCCACCAACTTTTTATCTTTCGCTTCGTAAGATACTGAATATCCGTTTTTATTAAAAATCTTGATTTTATTAGTTTCTTTTCCGAATCCGGCCTGCTCATCCTGAAGGCTATTTAGGACAATAGCATCCGCATTTTTTTCTTTTAATTTTTTCTGCGCATTTTCTTCTTCATTATTTGTTTCCAGGGCAAATCCAATCAAAATCTGATCCTCCTTTTTCATGGCACCTAAAGAAAGCAAAATATCTTTTGTTTTTGATAAGTTGATTTCAAATTCAGCGGAAACCTTTTTTATTTTATTGGTCGCAACTTGTGTAGGTGCGTAGTCAGCTACAGCGGCTGCCATAATTGCAATATCTGTATCCTTAAATTCACTTATAGCAGCTTCATACATTTCTTCAGCAGAAGACACTTTCATCAATTTTATTCCACTATATCTCGTTTTAATTGCAACGGGACCGCAAATCAACACTACCTCTGCTCCTCTTTTATACAAAGATTCAGCAATTGCAAAGCCCATCTTGCCACTCGAATGATTGCTAATAAATCTTACAGGATCTATTGCTTCCAGAGTTGGACCTGCAGTTACTATTGCTTTCTTGCCGCTTAATTCATTTGACCTGAAATAATTTTCTTCTAAAAACGTGATGATATCTTCGGGTTCAGCCATTCTACCCTCACCAAAAAGCCCACTTGCAAGCGCACCCTTTGATACAGTAATAACTTTATTCCCAAATAATTCCAACTGTTTAATGCTATTTTTTGTAGCGGGATGTAACCACATATCCTCATCCATTGCAGGTGCAACAACGACAGGGCACGTAGCAGAAAGGTAAGCGGCTAAAAGCAGGTTATCGCAAGCACCTGTAACCATTTTAGCCAATGTATTGCAGGTCAATGGAGCTATAAGCATGACATCTGCCCACCTGCCAAGCATAACATGATTTGCCCATGTTTCTTCCTCAGCTAATTCAACCAGAACCTTATGCTTGCTTAAAGTTGATAAAGTTAAAACCGAAACAAAATCTTTGGCAGCAGGCGTTAATACAACTTTTACTTCGGCGCCTGCAGCGACCAATAATCGAACAATCAAAATAGATTTATAAGCAGCTATACTACCAGAAATGCCTAATAATATTTTTTTACCTCTTAACATATGAATAATAATAAAAAACGACAGTTGATCTAACTGCCGCTTTACGATTATTTAAGGGTGACTATTAACTAAATAAATCAGTCTCATTTTTACGATAGTAAATCTTATCGTCCATGAACTCATGTGTTGCAAGAATTGCCGGATTAGGCATTCTTTCATAAGCTCTTGAAATTTCAATTTGCTCCTTATTCTCATGTATCTCTTCAAGACTGTCTGTATGACTTGCGAACTCTTCTAACTTGCTATGAAGCTCTTCCTTTAAAGTAATGTTTATTTGATTTGCTCTTTTAGCGATGATAGCAATTGATTCGTAAAGATTTCCCGTTTTGTTTTTAATCTCAATAAGATTCTTAGTCTCAACTACGCTAGCAGTGCTAGAACTAAGCTGCCTTCTTAGCTTGCTCATTTTTTATATTTATGTTGTTTAAAGATTGGGATTTGTAATATTCTACAGTTTTAGCCAATTTACTTTCAGGAAAAGCGTCAATGAATTCTATACATTCATTTACAACCTTATCAAACCTTTCAATCTGCTTATCATCTATACTATTACCGGCGTAAAGATAATAAGATTTTATTACCATTAATTTATACTCTTCGCCTTTCAATGTAGTTGGATAATTATTAAGCAACTCATCAAAAGCAATCGCTGCAGCTTTATAAAAACCCAGGTTGTAATACAATTCCGCACTGTTGTAATCTTTGGTTTCCAATTTTGCCCTACAATCATCAATAATACTAGTAGCTTCAGGTATTCTGGCAGATAAAGGGTGATTATTGATAAAAACCTGCATCTGGCCAATAGCCTTTGCTGTACTCGTTTGATCTAAAGATACCTTTGGTGATTGTTTGTAAAAACAAAATGCCCTCATAAAGTCAGCTTCTTCTGCACGGGTACTGTTAGGAAACGTTTCAGTAAAAGTTTTGAATAAGTTCTCGGAATTAGCATAATCCTTCAGATAAAACGCAGAATAAGCATACTTGTAATACAAGTCTTCAAAATGAGCTGTACCTCTCAACACAGGGAATAAGTCTTCAAACAAAACCTGGGCATCTCCATACTTCTTTTGAGCATAAAAATTCTCAGCCACCTTCAACTTTAATTCCGGGTCGTTACTCTTAAGGGTCTTAGTTAATTTATTATTACAAGAAGAAATAACAAACACCAAAATCAACAAACTATAAATCCGATACATAAATGTGTACAAATGTAAACTTTTGAACGGGCAAATTATACATATGAGCAACAAAAGAGCGCAAACTACCCGTTAATATTTGTTTAATAAAAACACCCTCCAATAAGAGGGTGTTTTATATTAAACTTTATAAATTATTACTTGCGTAAATTAGGATGTGGAGCAGGTACTGAATTTGGACCTTCTTCAGTAGTACCCATAAGGTCAACTGTCAATGGATCACCTTCTGTTCCATATTCAAATATAATTCTTGAACTTGAAATACCTTGTCTTTCTACCAAGTATTGAATGATTGAATTTACCCTATCCCAACTCAACTGCTGAGCAACTTTGTTAGATGCACCGTGACCAGAAACCTTCACTTTACAAGCCGGATCTGCTTTCAACTTAGCTGCTACATTATCCAAAATAGACATTGCATCAGGAGAAAGTTTATTGGTATTGCCTCTAAACTGAATACTTGGCAAGTCAGTTATTTTACATTCAGTAATAGTTGGACCTACTCCTGTTCCAATTTTTTTACAACATTCTGGTTCAGGACAATTACCAACACCATCCTCATCAACAGGGAAACAGTTTTGAAGTGTAAGCAATTCCTTGTCTCTGTAGTCAGGAACACCATCACCATCTGTATCTTTAGAAACACCATGCGTATCAACTGGTGCACCAGGAGGAGTATTTGGCTCTAAATCAAATTGATCAGTAACACCATCTCCATCTGCATCATCGAGTTTCACCTTAGGAAGCTTCATATGCTTAGGATTGCTTAACTCGCTATAAGCAAATTCAAGTGGATTCATCCACCAAAGTGGCGGAACACGCTTTTTAGAACTGCCAAGATTTTGATTTACAGAAAAAGAAAGAAAACCAACGTTATCCCACTCAGAAGTAAATACAGGATTTACCAAATCGCCACTCTGCCTGAAATAACCATCTACATAGTCATCACGCATTGCAATTCTTTTGTATTCTAACCCAATAGAAGTTTGAGAAGCGATTCTGTATTCTAAACCGGCACCCGTACTAAATGCATGGCGCAAATTATATTCGCCTATTTCAGGTCTTCTGTCATTAGTCAGTGCTTTAGTTTCATAAACACCATCGCTCATTTTCCGTAATTGACTACGAATATCCTTCCTAGGAGCAAAGAAATCCAATGTTTCGAAAGGATACGCACCTCCAGATGCGTTTAGAACGTCCATTTTGGTTTGATACATGAATGCAGTGTAACCTGCCAACAAATACAAATTATAACGACCTTGTTTATTGTGGAACATGATATTGTTCAAAGAAATCAATGCCTCTAAAGATCCAACAACAGATGTTGTGTGATAATTATGAACATATCCACGAGCAGCATTTTGATAAGTGCTTTGAATTAAAGGGTGGTTATTGAAGTTTCTGTTCGGTTGGTAATCTAAACCCACCATATTATAGTAAGCCAAAGATCCTCTAAGCGAAACTACATATCCTATTGCTTTTCTTACTGATACACCAGCGCCCCAAGCATATGAACTAATGCCAGATCCTAGTCCATGAAGTGCCTGAGGGGCATCTCCATCTACATAAGGGAAGCCAATAAAAACTCCCAACTGCCACATATCTCTAGGCTTTGCAGGAAAATTACTGTTGTTATTGAGG
>JANMZN010000432.1:0-3572 GCA_031383285.1 Segetibacter sp. | reverse complement strand
GTATTTTGTACTGGTTAACTACTTGTTTAAATATTGTGTCTAAAAACTGATGTTCAGGGATGTGCTTATTGGTTCCCCAATTTATGGAAGGGAATATGACCAGTAAGTTTTTCTGAACTGCTAAAGTGTGAAGGGTAATTTTGGCAGAAGGGAAAATAAAAATTAATGAGCAGGGGTTGGTGGCTTTGAAGTAACTTTAAATATCTTCTAGACATCTACTCAAAACAATATTGGACCTGTATCCACAATAGCAAAAAAAATATACAGCGTTTGATGTTGGTGAGTTTTGTTTTTTTTCAATGGCAGTCACGAACTTATTGGGCATTTAACTTTGGTGCTAGGTGACCTGCGGAATACTTCGAAGAGTCGGGGTTCTCCCTATTTTAAAATAGTCTTGTTTGTAATTCAATTTTAGGGTGGAACGTCCCAATAATGATAAAAGGATTTAAGGAAACATGATGATGAGCCTGTGTTGTACCTAAGTAAAAATGAAGGTCTTTGGTTTTAGCAAAATCGTCAAAGTATTTTTTTCGCACATCGGCAATTGCCTTGTTTTCATCTCCTTCGTGTCGGGCAAGGCAATTCCAAAAAAGTTGTCCGGTCTCCCAATCTTCAATCATCATTTTGCTTTGAGTCCCTTTGTTATCTTTGAAAATAAACCTGAATTTGTATGGAAGCTTCTGAACAACTTCAAATTTACCTTCTTTATTAGTTTCAAAAAGATTGAGTTGGTTCAATTTCTCCAATTTATCCTTGTCCCATTTTCGATCCACTAACTCGGCAGTGAAATCTATAATTTCTGTTGGTTTAAAAACAGCTAAAGAAGTGCAAACATTCTTATTCCTTGCCTCAGCAATTAACTCAGTGAGATTATAATAAACTTTTCCTAAACAGATTTTCTTCCTTTCTTCCCAATTGTTAGTTGTGTCTATGTGTCCAATAACTTTTATTTCACTGTCAAGGCTGTTAGGGCGATAGCTATCCGGTCTGAAATCGCTAGTATTTTTAACTAGATCAACTTCAATCCAGTCATATTTTTTGTATTGCTCGTTATAAGATTTTTTTCGGAAAGGAATAGGATAAATCCGAATCCATGTGCCATTTTCTTTGAACCCGGCTGTACATACCAATTCGTCATATTTAGCGGAAAGTGTAGGATAAGTTTTTACAGCAATTAATACTTTCGTTAAAGCCATAGTTTAAATGTGTTTCACTTCATATGTAAATGCCGGAAGTTTTTCAATAGCTTCAGCCAAATGTTTGCGATGGCATTGACATATATTGGCTTCAAAACATGTCAACGCTATACGCTTGTGTTCTTTTAGTAAATTTAAAATATCAGTTTGTGTCTCGGTTGTTTTGGTTAAATTGTCTTTACGGTATATTGTAAACAATTTATCATAATCAATTTGCGTGTTTAATTCTTGACGTTGTTCTGATTGTATACCGACCTGTGGAAAATGTACATAATTAATTCCCAAACTTTCGCAATATTTCTTTAACTGGCTTTTACTAAACCCATATTTCATACTCAAAGCATTGCAGCGAACATCTACTAAAATCTTTACATCATTTTTAAGCAGCCGAACTAAATAATTCTCTAGCGATATTCCTTCATAACCAATAGTAAACAAAACTGTTTTGGTTTCTGTTGATTTGGAATTGATTACTTTTTTCAATTCCTCTTTACTTAATATTGTTTCGGCTACTTCGCTTCGTGTAGCATAAAAAGGGAAGTTCAAATATGTATGTTTCATTATAGCGGATGCAGACATTTTGCCGTAATTAGCTTTTACGTCCATCAACAATTTATAATCAGTAGGCTTTATTTGTTTCAAATAGTCAGTTTTGTCATTCTTTTCAAAACTTTTTTCATCCTCTTTCAACATACCTTTTCTTACCATTGCCGTCATATCCGCATTGGCTGAGTAGGAATAGCATCCGAATTTATATGGAATAAAGTCATATTCTGCCTTTTCTTGCTTGTTAGCAAACAAGAAAAGCAACTTTTGTAGTCGAATTTTATCTAATTGTCCGTCAAACAGTTGTAGAAGTGACAGTATTATTTTTCGTCTGTAAAACATTTGGTAAAGGTATGTTTTTTAGAATTTGACATCAATTCCTAATGAAAAATGAACTGTTATATTGGGTAATGGATATCATATACATTGTTTTATGTTTGTAAATTTTGTTTCTTTTTCAAAGATAATCCAGTAGGTACGGGCATTTATCTTTGCTAAGAGTAGACCTGCGGAACACATTTAAGAACTGGGATTTTTTTAGCTTAAAACTATTCCACAAATGGATTGTTTTTCTTATTGTCTTTTTTATCTTTAATAGGTTTATTTATGTCCGCTTTTATTCTTTTGAGATATTGTAAAAATGCCCTGATCGTTTTTTGATTATCAGGAAGATTTAATCTTGGATCAGAAAGTTTGATGGTGACATTTCCAAACGAGCCAAAAGATGTCAAGTTAATTTCATAACCATCACCATAAGTTCTTTTAATATTCTCAATTTTAAATTCAATGTGATTGGTCTTAAAATCATCAGAATAGAAAAACTTCCTACTAAGTCCATCCTCTTTAAGATTTTTAAGCTTCTCTGTAAGAACAATTAATGAATCTAATTCAATTTTGTAAATCGGAAAAAGTCCTTCACTCAAATTATTTCTTGTAACAGAATCAGATAAGATAGCTGGTTTATACCAACGCCTATCAAGCATGGCATAAGTTTGGCAATTTGAAGAAGTCGAAAAAATATGGAACACTAAAAACAAGAGAAAAAAACACTTCATAAATAATATTTTAAAGAAACAAAATCAATCCTTCCTTACAAACTTAATAGTTTTTCCAAAGCAATTCAATCTTGTTGTGGCGTTCGTACATTTTATATAGCCTTTAGTGTTCTCAACCAACGGTCTGCATGGCGAGCATGTTTGCAGATGATAACACCATAAACCGTCAATGCTACATCACCTAAATGGGCGATGCTTTCTTGTCCGCGTGGGGTCTCCTAAAAGGAACCCTGCGCTGTTAATGAGAATTGCTATTTTCCACCCCATACAAGTGCAATCCACCTGCAAAAAAATGATTGCTGTTTGTGAAGTACCCCAAAGAGCAGAGAAAAAAAACGGCAGAAATAGCAATGAACTACTCAATCAAAACAACATCGGCCCTTTCCCCTGTACCCGCTTTCCCAAATGTTCATAAGCCTTGGGGGTTACTTCCCTGCCCCGTGGAGTTCGTTGCATAAATCCTTCCTGTATCAGAAAGGGTTCATAGACCTCTTCTATTGTACCCGGTTCTTCGCCAACAGCTGTGGCTATCGTAGTTAAGCCCACAGGGCCGCCTTTGAATTTTTCTATGATGGCCAGTAAAATCCGGTTGTCCATTTCATCCAACCCATGCTCATCTACGTTGAGTGCTTTCAGTGCATGTTGGGCTATAGACAATTCTATTTTTCCATCGCTCAATACCTGTGCAAAATCGCGGACCCTCCGCAGCAATCCATTGGCAATACGTGGCGTTCCCCGGCTGCGGCGGGCTATTTCATACGCTGCTTCGCTTGTA
>JANMZN010000410.1:0-15478 GCA_031383285.1 Segetibacter sp. | reverse complement strand
TCCTCCCTGCTCATATAGTTTCTTCCATGCTGTAATGCTATTTGGATCAACACCTATGCGCTTGGCTAAATCTCTTTTAGAAAAAGCATTACCCTGTTCCTTTTTAATTTCAATTAACATTAGTAGCCGCTTTGTTTTAGTATGGCTGCAATTCTTTCTTAATTGATTAAGTTCTTTTAGCTCCTCTTTAACGGATAGTAATTTTGGTTTTGACAATGTATTTATATTTTAGTCCAAAAATAAACAAAAAAATCCAATTATAACAATTGGACTAAATTTATTTTATAATTGGTATTACATGCAGTATGCCCTGCGGGTTGGCTTCACCAATACCCACATTTCCATTGTCGATTATGTTGCCGTCGATAAGCGTGGTCCCGTTCCATTTGGGTACTCTATTGAGTTTTGCAGCACTCACCTGCGGGTCAGTTTCTACCACTGTAGGTATGGCTTGCCAATTGCTCAATCCGTTGGCATCGCTAGTCAGCACTTTGCCTGCGCCTTGTGTGCCGTTGGCCAACGTAAGGCTGCCAATAAAAAATCCATTTCTCCATGCCTTGGTAGCCGAACCCAAATCAATAGCACCGGTTGTAGCAGGTAATAAACTTGTATTGATGGCAGTCGTAGCGGATAAATTATTCAGGTTGCTATTTGCCTTACCATTGCTGATTTGTGTCCAAGCAGTGCCGCTGTAATAGTAAAATCCAGATGTGCCATTGGTTTGGTAGATCATTAATCCAGTGGCAGGAGAGACTATTGCATCGCGTTGTGTCTGCGTCATTTTAGGAATTAATAAACCTTTTGTGGTGCTTTTAATTTCCAACAATGCAGAGGCAATTGGCGCAGTGGTACCTATACCCGCACTTCCGGTAGTAGGGAAGGTGTTTGTTTGTGCATTAGTATATATGCTTACTGAAAATACAAATAGAAATAGAAAATACTTCATGCTAATTTATTTTTTGGGTTTATAGTTTTAATTCTATGATAAATCACTAGCGTTGCGTTATAAATCAAACATTTTCAGTTGATTATCATTTTGTTCTTTGAAATATTGTAGTTGAGTTTGCTGAAAGAGTTGGTTTACCGGCATTCTTTCGAAGATGGAGATACTTAAAATTTGTAGTATTTCGTACAAACTTTGCTTTAGCATAAATCGCTTTTTAGCAATGGCGACTAAAACATAAACCGACACAGCAATCCACACCTGAGTTTTCACTGCATTTTCAGTCATGCCCCAAAATGATTTTATCTTAAGGTGTTGTTTGATCCATTTGAAAAATAATTCAATTTTCCAACGATGCTTATATAGCTGTGCAATCTCTTTTGCTTTGAGGTGAAAGTTGTTTGTAAGGAATATTAATATCTTTCCATTGTCACTATCTAGAAATTTTATTCTTCGCATTTTTGCCGGATAATCTTTAGAAGCATAGTGATTGTTTAACATGATTGTTTGGTCATAGATTATTCCGGCAGCAATATCCTTCGGATGTGAGTATAGCCGCCTGTAATTCATATTGTCTTTAGCCCTTGTAACAAAGAAGGCTTCGCTTGTATGTATCTTGTAAAGCCGCTTGTAGTCTACATATCCTCTATCCATGACGTACAAACTATTAGCTTCAAAATGAATAACATCTAAAACATTTACATCGTGAACAGAAGCTGCAGAAAAGAGAATAAATTCAGGAATAGAGGTTTTCAGATCTATTTGTGTATGCAATTTAATTCCCCATTTTGTGCTTCTGAATGTAGCCCAATGAAAAGCAGAGAGACATAGATCAATGGTTGTTGCATCAATAGCAAAGACATTCCCTTTTAACGATACATCCAAATTGTCATCGAGCAAATACAATTGCTTTGCCTCTTTAATGAGCAGCATGCAAAGGTCTTCATATATTTGGAATGAACGCGTTTCATTAGCTCTTGCTATAGTGCTGACAGCTACTACCTGACCAATTCCCAAATGATACATTTTATCAGCATTGGCTTTTAAACATAGTACTGTATCACTAATGCTTTCCCTATGGGTCAATTGGCCAAATGCCATGCATAAAAACTGTTTCCAGCAACTAAATCCTCTTACTTTATAATCGCCAAAATGCCTGTTTACAATCGTTTGAAAGGAGGTGGAAGACACCAATCCCATAATTTGAGAAAAAACGTATTTGCCCGAATTCATAATTCAATGATTTCCAGCAAACTAGGTTTTTTTAACGCTTAAAAAAATCAAATCAACTTAGGCTTTAAAACCTCTGAAACTCAATACTGACAATACTTTCAAAGAACTATAGAATTTCTAAACGCAACGCTAATGATGATAAATGTAAATTAGTTTTTGCAATAATGCAAGAACAGCTAAGGGGTGGCATAAAAAAATCGGCAGTATTGGATTGCTACCGATTTTTTAATTGCGTTTATTGCTATCAACTACTTCCCAGCCAATGGTGGGCAAGGTGCAATTGATTTGTTGTTGAGTAGTTGTTGCATGAGGGCTTTTAGGTCGTCTATTTGTTTTTGCAGGTCAGCCTTTGTATTGGAAGCTTCCTTTTTTACCGCATCCAATTCGGTGGCTTTGGCTTTCAATTGTCCATTATCAATTGTCAATTCTTCATTCTTCTTAGACAACTCCTGCACCGCTTTTACCAGCGGCACTACAAACTCCGCATAGCGGAGGCCGTACATGTCTTTGTCATTCTTTGGGGCATCTACACCGCTGAAATTGAAGTTGAGGGATTTGGCTGCGGCTTCCACTTCCTGTGCTATGAAGCCAGTGTAAGTGATTTGTTCTTTTTCATTACGGGCTTTTAGTTGTTCAGATGTGGTGTAGTTGATGTTGGTGAATTTATCAATGCCTGTTACATCCAAATGATAAGTGACGGGTCGTAGTTTACTGATAAATTCAATGCCTGGCACGTTGTCTTCTACTTTAGTTTTGAAGCGGCCATCGCTTAGTGTGGTATAGCCTACCTGACCGCCAATGCTGATAACAGTGCTTGCACCCAATCGTACCTGATCAGGACCGGTAATGGCAGTATTGGCACCCAATGCAGTTGTGTTGGACGAGCCATTAACATTGGGATTACTCTTAGCCCCTATGGCAGTATTGTCTGACCCGGTTCGGCAATTAGCCAACGCACTATCACCAAAAGCAGAATTTCTATTACCGGTGGTGTTGTTAAATAATGCATCCTGACCCACAGCAGTGTTGGAGAAACCTCTTGTATTGGAGATTAGGGCAAATGCCCCAGTTGCAGTGTTACTGGCTCCTGAGGTATTGTTAAATAAAGACTGTCTTCCAAGTGCAGTATTAGAATTGCCCGTTGTATTTACATAAAGTGAACCTGCACCTATTGCTGTATTCTCCGATGCAGTAGTATTTAAATGCAATGCTTGTCTACCAATAGCAGTATTGTTGCCACCTGTAGTATTACCGTCTAATGCTTCATAGCCGGTAGCCGTGTTACTGGCCCCTGAGGTATTAGATCGTAGTGCTTGACTACCAACAGCTGTGTTTAAAGACCCAGCGGTGTTGGCTGCGAGTGCCTCATATCCGATAGCAGTATTATTTGCACGAAAAGAAAACAAATCACTATTATCAAGCGCTTTAAATCCTATAGCAGTATTGGTGGTATCATTACCCCTTCCCCGGCCTAAGGTTAGTCCGTTTATTCGGGCATCGCCTCCGGCTACTTCCAATGTTGCTATAGGGGTTATCGTGTTAATGCCAACTCGACCACTTTCGGCAAACAATACATTGTTAAAGCTTTTGCCTACGCTCCATGTCCATTGGTCGCCGAAGGTGTGACCGCCGGTGGCGGAAAAGGAAGCAGTTACGCCGTTGGCTAAGATTACAGGGTTGGCAATTGGTATTGCAGACCCAAATGAGGAGCCGCCATCACTGCTTACCTGTATCAGGTTAGGGACTGGACCGGCGTTGTTTATTTTAATGATATAAGTAGTGGTGGCGGTGCCTGTGTAGCCGCCAATGTTTGCAGTTAAATCATTTAAACCCGTTCCGGCAAAGTTTACTCCTGCAAAAATAAAAGGCTGGCTCACATGCAATATGCCCTGTGGGTTGGCTTCGCCAATTCCCACATTTCCATTGTCGGTTATGCTGCCATTGGCTAAATTGATACCATTCCATTTGGGCGTTTTGTTCACCGAGAGATTGCCCACTTTTGGGTCTATTTCTGTCGGTGGGGGTACAACCTGCCAACTGCTTAATCCATTGGCATCGCTGGTCAGCACTTTGCCTTCGCCTTGTGTGCCGTTGGCTATTTTTATATTGCCTGTTACATCCAGTTTGGCTGTAGGGGTTGCGGTACCTATGCCTATGTTGGTTCCGTCGTCGGTAATAAGGCCATCCGTTAACGCAGTACCATTCCATTTGGCTACTTTATTGGTGGTGGTATTGGTTACTTTTGGGTCGGTTTCTACAGGTGCGGGCACAGCCTGCCAACTACTTAATCCGTTAGCATCGCTGGTTAGCACTTTACCTGTTCCTTGGGTGCCATCTACTATTTTTACATTGCCATTTACATCTAGCTTCGCAAGGGGAAATGCTGTACCAATACCCACATTGGTACCATTGTCTTTAATAATGCCATTTACCAATGCAGCACCGTTCCAACGGGGAACGGCGGAGGTGTCAGTAACTGCTACTTCTGGGTCAGTTTCTGCCATTGTAGGAATGGCTAGCCAACTGCTTAGCCCATTAGCATCGCTGGTTAGTACTTTGCCTGCGGCTTGTGTGCCGTCGGCTATTTTTACTTTGCCAGCTACATTCAATCTTGAAGTAGGTAATGCGTTACCAATGTTTACGGTATCAGCAAAAAATCCATTTCGCCAACGCAATTCGTTGCTGCCAATATTGATAGAATCGTCGGTAACAGGCAACAAAGAAACGTTTACTGCCGTATTGGCTAATAAATTGGATAATCGGTTACTGGCACTACCGTTAGATATGCTCACCCATGCAGTACCATTGAAATAATAAAATCCTTTAGCATTATTGGTCTGAAATATCAACAATCCATTGGCAGGGTTTACAATGGCATCCCGTTGGATTTGTGTCATACGAGGTATTAATACACCTTTTGTACTACTTTGCACATCAAGCAGTGCAGAGGGTTTAGGTGCATTTGTACCAATTCCTGCACTACCCGTAGTAGGAAAGGTGTTTGTTTGAGCAAATACACAATAGTTGCCCAACAATATGGATGCTAATAAAAATAGGAACTTTCTCATAATTTGTGTTTTGATTTTTATTTATAATTAAATGTATTTATTTTTTTTGATGGTACAGTTGAATTAAGTGTTTCTGCTTGGGCAGTGGAAACAGTTGACCATTCAACAATTTTGTGGCACTCCAAAATTTAATCGTCATGCTATTTTTAAAAAATCCTACCATTTATTTTCCTTTGTTAAAAATAGAAAAGCTGCTGCAAGATTCATTCTGCAGCAGCTTTTTTTGATAAAGCATATTTGTTCAATTTTGAAAGTTTCTCACCACTACTAGTACTGATCACTCACAAATATCCATTAATCAATCACTACATGCTATTAACCTCATTCTCTTTATTTTCTCACCTTCACCGCTTTTAAAGTTTTTACTTCTTCGCCTTGCCTTACTTCTACTAAATAAGTACCTGATATTAACTGCTCACCAAAGGTAAAAGTTTGTCCGGGCATTTCTTTAGTTACAAAGGATGTTTTTCCGTTTACATCTAATACGCGAATGCTAATGCTTTCTTTCTTTAGCGCTTTTACTTTTAAATTAAATACATTGCCTGTGGGATTGGGGAAAATGGAGACCTCCATCTTGGAAAGCGGTTCCTCTTGTTGAACATTACTTTTTGCATAATCAGCTTTAAATAAGCACGGTGCAGTTACCGAAAACGTTGTGGAAGCTTTGTTGGTACAGCCGCTGTTGTTAGCCGCTGTAGTATAGGTAATGGTAACTGTACCTATACCAATCCCTGTTACCAATCCTGTATTACTGACCATAGCTATGCTACTGTTACTGCTACTCCATGTGCCACCTATAGTACTATTGCTTAGCTGAGACGTTTTGCCAACGCAAGCAGTTTTGGAACCTGTAATATTGCTTGATATGGATGGTAAAGATTTTACAGATACTAGTGCGGTTGCATTATTTGTACAGCCATTAGAGTTTGCAGCCGTAGTGTATGTTATAGTGACTGTTCCAAATATTTTACCTATAACAATTCCTGTATTTGAAACTATTGCTATAGAAGTATCTGAACTGCTCCAAGTACCACCTATTGTAGCATTGCTTAGGGTTGTCGTACTCCCCTTACAAACGATGGTGTTTCCAGTAATTGGATTTACTGTTGGAAGCGCATATACTAACACGCTTTTGCTAGATGATAATTTGCTGCAGCCGGTGTTGGTATTTTTTATCCTCACTCTGTAATTACCGCTGGATTTGGCAGTGTATGTGTTTTTTGTTTCGCCTGGTAATGCAATATTTGAATTTAACCATTGATAACTGCGGTTATTGGCAACCGTTGCTTTTAGTAATACACTATCGCCGTTACAAACAGATAATGAACCTGTAAATGTAATATTCGCAGTTGGTAGTGGATTAACAATAATCTTTGCACTATCCGGTAATGAAGTACAACCATTGGCATCGACGCCTGTTAAGTAATAGGTTTTGGTAACTGTAGGAGTAAATGGAACTCCACTTGTTATATTTCCTGTAAAGCTATAGGTACTAGCTCCTGATCCGGTTAAGGTGACTGGCGTACCCGAGCAAACAGTTGAAGAAGGAGAAACCACAATATCTACTATTGGTAATGGAACGGCATTTGTACTAAAAGAACTACTGCTTGTTGATGTACAACCCCCTGAAGTAATGCCTGTTACGGTAAAAGTGCCTGAATTTTTTACTACAATATTTTGTGTAGTCTCGCCTGTCGACCACAAAAATGAAGCAAAATCACTTACATTGTTTTCACGCCCTATACTAACAGCATCTATTTCATTCCAGCTGGGTACTACAGCAGTATTCATAGCAATGCGAATAACTGAAACAGGAAAAGTAGTAAGAGGGAAAGTTATATGCAATTTGCGAGCAGCAGGGTTTGCTGTTGCTGCTGTTCCTGTATAAACTATCTCAAATAAGTTATTATATGGGTTTTTTACATAAACAGTATCTATTGATCCTGGGTTGAATGTTTCATAAATATCTATGAAATTGATTGAAGCAGGATTTGCATATCCAAGCTCTATGAATTCGCGTCCTCCATCGGGTAAAAGTGGTGCCCATGCTAATGAAATGTCTCCGTAATTTGGATAGACATCGGGTGCTCCTAAAGCCTGAATGGCACCCCAATTAATTGGTTGATATTCTGAACTAAAGTTGATCACATTAGAAGCAAAACTGGTATAGTTTGAAGATGAAGCCGATAAAATGATACTATCTCCTTCACAAATAGTTAATGGCCCGGAAGCTACTATCATAGGGGCTTCGGGTAGCTGTGGTATTAGAATGGAAGCTCTTGCTATAATATCACTGCCGGAAACATTGTCAACAACTGCATTTACACCTCCCATTCCCGTGGAATTTCCTGCTGTAAAAGTTGCGTTGGCTGTGCCGCTGTTTTGAATTATAGTTTGGGCATTCGATATAGAACCTAGTGTATGATTAACAAAAGAAACAGCAACTCCAACTAGTGCGGTTAGGTCGCTTGCATTAATAGCACTAGATAAATTATTGGATAAGAAAGATGACGTAACAACAGATGTGGCCGATGGGCAAATAGGTGTTGGTGAAGCACTTGCTTTCAATTGAAGCCATGAGGAAGGTACTGTTCCCCGAATGTCTGATGATCCGTTTGGTCCGGTGTTAACTCCCCACCAATTATTGGTTAGATCCATTGAGCCAACAGTGCCACCACCGGCTGTCATAACCTTACCTGTTGAAACATTTGCACCATTGTTTCCAACTATTCTATTATAGTTGATATTCATTGCTTGCACATTCACCATACCCACTACAGCACCGCCAAATGTGCTTCCATTTGAGCTGTTATTTATAAAATTATTTTTGCTGATCGTACAAGAAGGTGAACCCGTACCATTGCCGCTAATATTAATCGCCCCTCCTTGTGTGCCACTAGTATTGTTAGTAAATGTACAACCCGTTATGGATACATTTCCAATTCCTGCATAGTTGATGGCACCACCAACGGCCCATGTTGCAATGTTATTGGTAAATGTACAATTGGTTACATTTAGATTGTGTGCAGCTGAACCTGCACTTTGAGATATAGCTCCTCCATTGCTTGCGGCGGAATTATCGGTGAAAGTACAATTAATTAAATTGGTAACATCGCCAGGTCTGCCAGTTAACATTGCACCTCCGGATCCTGATGAAGGGCTTCCGCCTGTTAGTTTTACTTTTCTTAGTGTGAAAGTAATGCTACCTGTATTGTTTTCTGCATGCACATCAAAAATCCTTTCGCCTGCCAGCCCTGTAATAGTAGTGAGCGTAGAACCGGCACCAACAATACTGACTGTTTTATTTCCAGCAGCGACTGTGGTGTTTACATCCAGGTCTCCTGCTGCCGAGGTATTGTCAGATCCGGCTAATGAAAGGGCATAATTGCCAGATGGAATGTTGATGGTAATAGTAGTACCTGCAGGTTCGTTGTTTGTTGCTATTATAGCTTCGCGAAGGCTAATGCCTGCGCCACCGGATGCTGCTTTCAATGCCGCAATATTTGTTGTGTTTCCATTCACCTCATCTAAGGTAGTTGAAACAGTAATCGATTGGGCAAGCATTGTTGAACTTAGAGCCATCAACAATAAATAAATTGGAAGTATCAACCTGATTGTTCTTTTAAGCATAAACATACCATTTGTGCTTTGGTAATATTTTTTCATAATCATTTTAATTTAAATCTGGGTTGAAACAAATAAGCCAATAAAAAATAAAGTTGTAAATAACAAAAAATAAGTAACGTTTATATGGAATACAATAGTGGTTAATTTCTAGCTGGAAATATGCCAAACAAGCAAATACAAAAATTCATTACCAAGTAAGGCATCATGTTGTTGTGTGGTTGACTTCCACCCGTTGGTGAAAGGGCACTTGGAGACATTTGTACTGGCAATATATTATCAGTGTATGCTTGTGCATCTCTGTCTGCAGATGGCACTGCAAAACCATTACCCGATGGACTTGAAGATGTGCCATCGCTTGCAGTGGCAGCGGGTAAGTGGTTGTGTGCAGGCATTTGAGCTGTTTGCAGACTAACGCTAGATTGTCCGCTTGTGTCTCCTAAAAAATAATTAGACAATCCTGGTCCTTGTCCGGCATTTAAAGCTGCCCGCCCTTGTAAATTTGGTAAAGCAAAATTTGTTTGTCCGTTCCCGCCATATGTAGTGCCCAATAGTGAAAATAGGGCCGTATTCTGCGCAATAGGCAAAAGCTGACCATTACATTGAGCCCAATTTTTTGGTGGATAGTTGCATCCGAATATCCTTATTTCTGCTACAAATGGATCTGACATTATTCAATTTTTATTTAGGTTCTAGATTTAATTTCTTGATGGAAAAATTCCTTGAAGGGCAATGCAATAGTTCATTACTAAGTACGGCATCCTGTTTTCATGCGGTTGATTACCACCAGTGATTCCAATAGCAGCAGCGTTCATGGTTGCATTATTAGTATTTTTAAAGGGGGGTGCTGCTGCATTACTTGCCCACGTGTTGCCAACTGGCGAAGATTGGTTAGCAGAAGCTGAGCTTGCTACTGCAATATGGGTATGCGAAGGTATCTCTAGGGTAGTGAGTGTATGAGATTCGGAACCATCTTGCTGTCCTTGATCAAAACCATTACCAATGTGAAAAGGGACACGACCTCGCAAGTCAGGCAATGCAAAAGTTGTTTGCCCATTGCCACCATAGGTAGTACCTAATAAAGCAAACAGTGCTTGATTCTGATTAATTGGTAATAATTGCCCACTGCACTGTGCCCAACCCCGGGGTGCAAAATTGAATGCAAATATCTGTATCTCTGATAGAAAAGGATCTGATGCCATAATTCAATGTTTTGTAATTGAAAATAATTAATTTCTTGAAGGGAAGACTCCAAATAGTGCAATCACATAATTGATACTTTGATAGGGTATTATGTTATTGTGCGGTTGACTACTACCTGCTGTGTTTACAGATCCGCTACCCATAGCTGAACCTCCGGGAGGGGCTGTATAAGAACCCAATGCAGGTTGCGCAGCCCAAAAATTTCCTGCCGGGTTTGTAGTGTCGCCAATGTCTGTGGTGCAAGCTGCTGTATGTGTATGTGCAGGTAACTGATTGGTAGTAAGTGTTACATTTTCTACTCCACCTGTTTCACCAATTGTATATGGACTTAAACCGGGACCTTGCCCCATCCCAATTGGTACACGACCACGAAGGTCCGGTAATGCAAAGGTGGTTTGACCATTACCCCCATAGGTAGTGCCTAAGAGGGAAAACAAAGCTGTATTCTGAGCAATTGATTGTAGCGAACCATCACAAAAAGCCCAGTTGATTGGGGCAAAATTTCCGCCAAACATGATAACTTGACCAATAAAAGGATTTGACATAATTAATTAGTTTTTTATAGGGAATCAAGAAAATTTCAAAACTATTTGGCAACTGATACACCAACTGAATGAGGTACCTGAAAACAATAGAATTTAGAAAATCAAGTAATCTTCAATTAGAAGTTGTTATTTATAAAGTATAAATTTAGTAAAACAATACCAATCAGCAATATTATTTTTGATGACTTCCAACTTATCGGTCATACAATAATTGAACATGTTTTATTATTGAAATTGCATGCCAATTTGTATTCCCATCTTTAGTAGGCTTGAGGATTTTAAAAAACCTTCTTCAATATAAATGAATGATATTGCCAACAACTCTTTGCTCATAGTAGCAACGGTAATATTTTCATTATCAATAGAGAGAATAGTACCCGGTACAACTGCTTCCGCCAATTGTATTGATCGTTTTTCAACTTCTAGCAGCCTGATAATAATGCCATTCAATTGTGTGACTGCTCCTTTGTTCCATGGGTTGCAGGCATTGGCAAGTGCTACAATTGTCGCTGCATCCATAGTTTGCCAATTAATGCTTACTTCATTTGCAGTTTGTATTTTATAATATACCGCTTTTGTTTCATCCTGTTGGCGGCAGGGGATTGCTATGCCGAAAGCTGCCATTTTTAATAGGATGTCAACTTGGGTAGCTGCCAACTCTGACAAACGAGTAGTTAGTATGCCGTGTGTGTCTGTCGGGTGTATCTTTATTTTGTCTGTAAGTACTATAGGGCCGGTATCAAAATCGCTATCTACTTTGTGAATGGTGATGCCACCAAAAATGTCTTGGTTTTTGATTTGCTGAAATACAGGATCAGGTCCTCGATATTGGGGTAGTAATCCCGGATGTACATTAAAAAATCCATTGACTGTAAGATTGAAAACAGCAGGGCTTAATTTGAAACTGAATGATACTATAATGCCCATGTTGGCGTCATAATCATTTATGGCTTTTTGCAGTTTTTCTGTGCAATCATTTTTGCTCACATTTATTATGGGAAGGGAAGCATCTTTCAAAAGCAATTGAACCTGTTGGATAAATTCAGTGCAATGATCAGGAATGGCTATTGCAGCCAATTGCTTACTGAAAACCAAGGTTCTCAATATTGGTATCCCTAACCTACCCCCGCACAACAGTATTACTTTTGATGCACTCATTTGGTTAATAGCATAAATAGGTATTTGTCCATCCGGTCACATGTCCTTCGGTTGGTACAGAGGTAAATGCTCTCCATTCATCGGTCAGGTTGGGTAGCACAATTTCAGAAGGGGTCTTTTCGCCCATTTGATAGCTACATCTTGTGGGTGCGGCAATGTAAGTTTGCGTTTCATCATCCAGATGCAAACCACCTCTGGGGCTTTGTAAATCTTTGTTTTTCAAATATGCAACCGTTGCTTCGCCGTCGTTTATTTCTTCATTATTCTGCAATAATATTTCTCCCAAAATCATAGCTGTTTCCCAGCCCAATAGTGTAAAAATTGTTGCAGGCCTTTTTACTTTATTTAGCAATGAGATATTGGCTTCGGTTGTTGCAGTTGGTTGCCATGGAACAAAACCTTCAATATGGAATTTATGGTCTTCTTCAATGGTTAGCAATGCTTTTCGTTGCAGCATCATAGGCGATACAAACAAACGCAGTTCGTTGGCGCTTTTATATGCATTGAGTTGTTGATAAAACAGGGACGCTGGCAGTTCGTCAAATATGCAAAGCAGGTTGGTGCAATCTGGATTAGCGACTAAAAAATTAGTTAATTGACTGATTTCAAATGCCTGATCGGATGCCTGATCGGATGCCTGGTTGTTAATATAATTATGACTAATTGTGCCACCATTGCTTAAAAAATTATTTACCATTGCTGCACCATGAAGATATCCACAATCGTAAAATGTGGAGCAGTATGCAGCATGTCCATTTCCTGTTTTTGCAGCCAAAGCACCTGTTAGCCAACAGCAAAAAGCATGTTGCAGATTTAGCCGAATAATAGTGGGCTGAGGCACCCAGTTTAGGGGATAATTTGCCCCTGTGTTTACAAGCACCAATAGCTTGTTTGTTGCCTGGAGGAGTGGGTGCAGTATACTCACAACTTTTTCATCAGCGTAAGCTATCAGTACATCTACATCTTCATTAATCAATAGCTTTTCAGCTTTGGCATAAATATCCTTTTCCGATCCACCATATCCTATATTTTCTTTAAATAATTGTATCTGTTGCTTAATATCATGATGTGCTAAAAAAGAATGTAGTCCATCCATAAAGTCGAGGCTTATTCCTGGGTGAGCTGAAGACAAAGGGGACAGCAATCCAATTTTCATAAACTAGTGTTGTTTGATTTTTAATTTGCTACTTGTTTACAGGCAGCAATTTTTGTATGTTGTAAAAATAGCCCTTTCAACAATAACTAAAATTAATCCCTCAGCCATTTTATCATAGCGGGATATGGAGAAATGCCCAATTCGTTTGCTCGTTGCTCATCAGAAGTTAAGCCTATCCACTGTAGCATAGGAAGTCCAAAATATTTTTTTTCCTTGAAATTGTCTGCGATATAGTTGCCGCCGCCTTTGTAGCCTTGATCATGAAAAACAAAATAAGGATTAATTTTCAAATGGACGCATGCAGCATAGGACCATGCTATGGCCATCATTTCTTCCGCGGCATTATTCGGTCTAATGGCTATGGAATCGGCATCCAATGTATTTCGTTCATCAGTGGGTACAACTGCAATATGTCCCGCTTCGTGCAATATATCCCCAGGGAATTTTAGTGAATTCAGGTTGACAACAATACAGCCTTCTTCAATTGATAATCCTGGCAGAAAACTTCCTTCCTGCACAGTTCGGAAAATAGTTTTGATACCGATGTCGTTTAAAAATTCTACACATTTATTAAAGTTCTCAATATCAATTTTTTCCATACTTCGAATTGTGTCAATTGTACTTCCGGCCATCATTGCATTACTTTTTTTATTTCCGGATGGAATGTACAGATTATTTGATAGATCTTTTAAACAAGCAAACATTTGTCTTTGTACTTTTATTTATTTTGAAATTTCAGAATAATTTTTATAAATTGTGTTATAATTTTTACTTCAAATCTTGTTGTTGTTATGAACCCACGAAGAAAATTTTTGTTGCAGGGTGGTTTGGCTTCTACTGCTTTGCTTTCTTTAAATCCATTTCAAGGTATTGCCAATAAGCTTGCTTCTCTGACAGGTTTTAGCATGAATAGCAATAAAGTGGTGCTGGTGCATACTTATATTTTGGAAAATGAAATTGTAAACAATGTTGCAGCTATTAAAAGAAGTATGGGCAATGTGGTATTGTTACATGTAGGTGAAACAAATAAATGGAACGAAACAGCTTCAAGGTATGATGCTTTCATTGGACAATCAATGAATGAGCTACAATCACCGGCAAAAGAGTATTCTATTATTTATAAGGGCAATTATAAAATAGGTGTTATCACTCCTTCGGAAAATGGATATGATTTTGATAACATTAATAGCCTATCAGTTTTTTTAAAAAATGAAAGAAACTGCGACTTGATCATTTGCCTTTCTAATTTGGGGTATAAAAATAGCAATGAAGTAGATGATGTTACACTTGCATCTAAATCTACCAATCTTGACATTATAATAGGCGGTCATTCTAATAATTTTTCAAAACATCCGGTAATTGTATTCAATAAGAATCGGGAAGAGGTTATTATCAACCATTCGCTTTCCGGAGGTGTTGATTTTGGAAAAATTGAAATAGAATTTGATGCCTACGGAAAAAAGCGACACGTTGCATTTAATAATGCTTGATAAAGTAGAATATTAGCTGCTATACAATCCTGATTGTGGTTATTAAATATCTTAAACTACCTTTTTTGTTTGATGCATTGCAGTTGCAAAATGCCGTTAATGATCTGGTCTCTGCTAAATGGCAAATGCATTACCAAACCCTGCATTACGATGGCGAATGGAGTGCAATACCCTTGCGAAGTGTTGATGGCAAAACGGATAGTATCATGGTTTCCCCAATCAGTGATGTCGTATATTCCGATACCGCGTTTCTGCAAAATTCACCTTATTTAAAAACTGTTTTACAAACTTTTCTTTGCCCATTGCAGGCTGTACGATTGCTGAAACTAAATGCTGGTTCCAGAATAAAAGAGCATCGGGATGCTGAGCTAAACTTTGAAAAAGGTGAGATAAGGTTGCACATTCCCATAGTTACCCATCCGGATGTTGCATTTTATTTAGACAGTGAACGTATGTACTTAAAAGAAGGGGAGTGTTGGTACATGAATTTTAACCTGCCGCATCACATTGCAAACAATAGCCCGATTGATAGAGTGCACCTGGTAATAGACGCTACTGTAAATGATTGGGTTGTGCAACTATTTTTTAGAAGTGACATTGTCATTAAAAAAGAAATTGAAGATAGTTGCATTCAATATCCCCCTGAGGTTAAGAAACTGATGATTGAACAATTGAGAGCTATGAACACAAGTGTCAGCAATCAGTTGGCAGATGAATTAGAAAGTTCATTGCAGGATCAAGTATAAAAAAAGCCGCTACAAGATTTCTCCTGCAGCGGCTTTTATTTGTTTGATGTTTATGTTTTAAGTTGAACCACTCACTATTCACCATTCGCCACTCACCCTAAAACCTCACTTTCACTGCCTTCAAAGTTATCACTTCATCGCCTTGTCTTACTTCTACTAAATAAGTGCCGGAGTTTAGCTGCTCCCCAAATGTAAATGTTTGTCCGGACATTCCTTTTGAGGTGAATGCTATTTTCCCATTTACATCTATTACACGAATGCTGATACTTTCTTGCTTGGAAGTTTTTACCCGAACATTAAAAATATGACTAG
>JANMZN010000405.1:0-12092 GCA_031383285.1 Segetibacter sp. | reverse complement strand
TTGTGGTAATTGAAAAACAACACATCTTAGATATGGAAAGATATTCAAGTTTTAAAGAATTAAAGGAGCAGACAAATTCAGGTTCGTCAAACAATGGCATTTCGAAAACAACTGAAAATAAAATTAAAAGTTTTATTGAGTTGTTAAGAGCTTCAGTTATTCATTCGCCTAAAGCAACAGAAAAGCCATCAGCAACTAACTCACAGGATAATGCTGCAAAACATGGAAGATAATCTTGTAGAAAATGTGTTGAAAGTTTGTGAAGCTCTAAAAAAACATAATGTGGCCTACTTGATTGTTGGCTGCACAGCACTTGCATTTCATGGCCATTATAGAATGTCAAGAATGCCCAACTGCTTACTAGCAGACAAGCATGACTTTGATTTTGGTATAATCCAAATTATGAAAACTATTTCAATCTACTGAACGCATTGGAAGAATTAGGAATAAATGTTACCAAATTTAGAAATGAACAAGCTCCAAATCCTAAGAAATCATTTTTTACTCATGAGTTTGAAGATTTTAAAGTTGACTTTTTACCCGAGATATTAGGACTGGACAAATTTAATATTTCATTCTCCGCCAAATCTGTTTCAGTAATTAATGGAATTGAAATTTATATACTTTCAAAAGAAGATTTAATAAAAAGCAAAGAGACAACTGCACGAAAAACAGACCTAGATGACATAAATGAATTAAGAGCTCTTGACGACAATAACTAAATCAACAACCATCAATAACTAAGGTTTCGTTTTCCCCAACGGGCAAGAAATGAAACCGGCCACTAAGTGCTCTTATGGATTTGTCGGGTTGTTTACCCTGTTGATTTGGGCAAGTGGAGTGCTTGTATTTGTGTGCAGTATTAGAGGGTTCTTTAACTTGGAAACCTGAGCATTTTGTAGACCTATGTAAGCTGTTGTTGAAGAACCTGTAATAACGGCGGCTTGTGGCTTGTATGTTTTGCATAAAAAGGATGAACAAAGTTCTTATTCAGTTGTGACTATACAAAGCCATATGGATATTTATTGTACGCGGTGGTTTTTTCACAGACTGTCGTTACCTGCTATACAAATCGACCATCCCCAATAATCATAGTAGGACAAAAAACTGAAAATTTGACTTTTCGACATTGCAAAAATTTCAGTTTTTCTGCAAAAATTTCAGAACAAAAGGCTAAAATCTGCGGTGGCATTTATTTTGTTTCTTCCTTTTCATAATTCATTTTTTAACCAAATTAAAAAGGAGGTAATTATGACAATCGTAAAGAGAAACGGTAATTTACAAAACCACTTTCCAACACTTTTTGATGATTTCCTGAACCGTGACATTTTTAATTGGGGCTTGTCAAACTTTTCAGACACCAACACAACAATCCCTGCGGTTAACATCAAAGAAACATCAGACAACTATGAAGTGGAAGTAGCAGCACCAGGAATGACAAAAAAATATTTTAAAGTGGTGCTAGACGGTAACAACCTTACGATTAGCTCAGAAAAAGAAACTCAAAAGGAGCGAAATGAAGATGTGAGGTACACCAGCAAAGAGTTCAGCTACAAGTCTTTTTCAAGGACTTTCACCCTGCAAAAAGATGTAGTGGACACAGAAAAAATTCAAGCGAAGTATGAAGATGGAGTTTTGCACCTTTTAATTCCTAAAATGGAACATGCAAAACATAAACAGCCTAAGCTGATTGAGATTTTGTAGGGTGTAAATTTCTGTTATGCAAAAGTTGCTTTTAACAAAAAGCAACTTTTGTAATTTAAACCCATCATGTATGACATTTTTATTTGTAAACGGAAATGAAGAATTGCTGGGAAGCCTTGTAATAATGCTACTAACTATTTTATTAGTCGGGTTGGTATTGAAAAAGCTAAACCAACCTTATTTTGTAGCATACATTTTGGCTGGCATTATATTAGGACCACATTGCATTAAGGTTTTAAAAGAGGCAGACACAATTTCTACAATTGGTGAATTAGGCTTGATTATGCAAATGTTTTTTATAGGAACTAAGTTAGAAATTCAAACATTTGCCAAACAGATAAAAAAGCCATTGATTGGCGTAGTGGCTCAACTCTTTTTTAGCCTTCTTTTTATAACAGCAATTGGCTTTTTTTATCAATGGAACGTAAAAGAAGTTTTATTATTTACTTTTATTATAAGCCTAAGTAGTTCTGCCATCATTCTTGAATACCTTGAAAAAAACAAAGAACTCAATATGCCATTAGGAATACTCACTTCGGGCATATTGGTACTACAAGATTTTTTATTAGTGCCGATGTTGCTTACAATAAATTTTTTAGGTGCAAAAAAACTAAGCCTTTACACGATTATTTCGCTGATTACTTCTCTAATTGTCATCTCTTTTTTGTTGAGAAAAATATTTTTGAAAAGTAAAATTAAATTTCCTTTCCCGGATGTTTTAAAAAGCGACCATGAGTTGCAAGTTTTTGTTGGGCTACTGCTTTGTTTCGGTTTTGCATGGCTTTCACAGTCTATTAATTTATCTGCTGCCATTGGTGCATTAATAGCGGGTATTTTTATTTCTCAATCCAATTCTATGCAATGGTTAGAGCGACATCTTATTCCATTCAGGGTATTTTTTTAGCCTTATTTTTTTTGTCAATAGGGCTACAAATGAATATTGACTTTGTTGCCGAACATGCCGCATTGGTGGTTCTAATTGTAGTTGTCATACTTACTGTAAACAGTGCTATAAATAGTTTTGTATTTAAGTTGCTAAACGAAAGTTGGCGTAACAGTATTTATGCAGGTGCATTACTCTCACAAATCGGAGAATTCAGCCTTGTTTTGTGTATGGTAGCAAAAAATCAGCAAATGGTATCAGATTTTTGGTATCAGCTTACTTTAGCAGTTGTATCATTTGCTATGCTTATGACCGCCCTGTGGATTAACATTATCCGAACATTAATATACAAACAAGCAAGCCACATAAGAAACACTGGAGAATTTATACAAAGGAATATTAAAAAATTAAGTAAGTCCGCTAATTAAAAATCAGGATTAGTATGAATTTCAATCGGCTTTATTTTCAGGTAAAGACTGTACATTAGCGGTCAGACCATATTATTAATAATTTCAACCAAGTTGACTATTTTATGGAAACACAATTTTATATAACGATAACATTAAAGACACATAAGGGGCTTGAAAACTTTGCGAAATTCTTCATAGGAAACAATCGCCATCGGGCTTTGGATATATTCAAGCAGTTAAAAGGTTCCCCTGATGTTAGCGAAAAAAATATTCTTTATTTTGATTTTATAGAAACCGAAAAAGGATTACCTGTAAATCTTGATTTTATCACTTGTACACTAAATCAATTGGCTGAAAATTGCCGTATTATTACAAAGGAACTATTCATATCAGAAAATTTTGAAAGCTCCTAACCAGCTATTATAGCATTTACGACATAAATAGGCCAAGTGCTTGACAATGTACAGCAGCCATTGGGTTTGCCAAAATGGGGGCAGACGGAAGCCGTGTTTCAACTTTTTGTTTTTTAATTTGGCTTCATATCCAGCTTGACTTTATTAATTCGGCTCTGTGCATATCATCAACTTTTATGTATAAATTTGGCTTCAGTTAGCCGGGGCAGAAGAATATCTATTTCCCTCTCGTCGGCAAGCCTTTTTCGTTATCAGAAATGCGTTGACAAATTTGTAAACTAAAGTATCCCTAATATTGAAATTCAAAAACAGCGCAATGAAATTCTTTCTTACCCTTACATTCATTAGCTTCTCTTTTTTCTCTACCGCCCAGTCCCTTCCCGACAATCTTTATCCACCCGATACCTTATCTATCAGATACCACTCCGCCTGGACAAAAACTCATTACCCTGAAAGAATAAAGGAATTTAAAAAAGACCCTTTAGCTATGGGGGATATTGTTTTTTTAGGCAACAGCATTACCGAGCAGGGTGGAGACTGGGGTAAGCGCTTAGGGTGGAGCAGTGTAAAAAACCGGGGCATTTCCGGGGATGTAACGGAAGGGGTTTTAAAAAGACTTGGCGAGATAATGTATGTAAAGCCCAAAGCAATTTTCCTGCTCATCGGCATCAACGATATATTCAACACTGCTACCACGCCGCAGTACGTTGCCAGCAATATACTCGCCATTGCGAAAATAATTCGTAAAGCATCCCCGAATACAAAGTTGTATGTGCAAACCATACTGCCTACCACCACCTCTTCCATAAAGGAAAAAATTCATCAAACCAATGCGCTGCTGCACAAAAAAGCTGGTCGTAAAACCTTTACCTTGCTTCGTACACATGCTTTGTTTGCCGATGAAGCTGATGTAATGAAAAAAGAGTACACTAATGATGGTGTACACCTGAACGATGAAGGCTATACTATTTGGGCAGACTATTTTAAGAAGCGACTACCCCATTTTACCAATTAAATCCAGGATTAATAACATTCCTGCGGACTGCCCACTTAAAAAAAGTATTAAACAGACGTCCTGGTTTAAACGATGTTGGGATGTTGTTGTTTTGAGAAAGACAAGGAGTGTTAGACTAAACACAAAGACATGAAGGAAAGCACTTCTGCCAATAACTAAACTTTCGTTTTACCCAACGGGCAAGAAATTCTCCGCCGCGGCGGAGAACGAAACCGGGCATTAAGTGTTCTTATGGATTTGTCGGGTTGTTTACCTTATTGATTATGGCGAGTGGAGTGCCTGTATTTTGTGCTGTATTCGAGGGTTCTTTAACGTACAAACCTGAGTATTTTGTAAACCTATGTTAGCTGTTGTTGAAGAACCACTAACAAAGGTGGTTGGTGCCTTGTATGTTTTGCATTTGTGTATGAAGCAAATTTCAGACATCGCTTTTATAATAAATGCCAAAGTGTATATTTGTTGTATGCGGTGTTTTTTTCACAGAATGTCGTGGTAGCAATTAAACCAGACCCCATTCCCGCAAGTCTAAAAGCAATTATAATAACTTAAAATGGACAAACTACTAATAATTATTTTTTACTTACTAACCGCAGTTTCTTGCAATAAGGATAACACTTCAACTAACGACAAGGACAGCGAACTAACAACAATTAATATTACCGTTGATAATAGAGACAGGAGTTTTCTTCTATATAAACCAAAAGGTTATAATAATGCAGGAAGTATGCCTATGATTTTCGTTAATCACGGTGGACAAAGTACAGCACAGGGGATTATGCAAGT
Organism: Segetibacter sp.; assembly: GCA_031383285.1. Taxonomy (GTDB): domain Bacteria; phylum Bacteroidota; class Bacteroidia; order Chitinophagales; family Chitinophagaceae; genus Segetibacter. The sequence continues at coordinate 6,884 of JANMZN010000405.1, read as the reverse complement.
TGCAGACTTTAGACCCATTGCTGATAGAGACAAGTTTGTTGTAATTTACCTTCAGGGCTATCAAAATTCCTGGAATGACGGAAGACCTACTACCGCAAATCAGTTAGGGGTTGATGACGTTAATTTTTTCAGACAAATGTGTGATTATGCTGTAGCCAACTTATCAGTAGACAATTCAAAAATTTATGTAACAGGGCTTTCTAATGGTGGTTTTATGGCATCAAGATTAGGTTGTGAGCTAAGCGACCGAATTGCAGCAGTAGCAGTTGTTGGAGCAAGTTATGAGCAAGGCATTTACAATAGTTGCACGCCAACAATGGCAGTTCCAACAATTATCATTCAAGGTACGCTTGACCCATTTGTACCTTTTAATGGTGGACTTGTTTCTCCAGGTGCGGGTGGAATAGCAGTTTCACATAGTCAAGCCATTTCAAAATTGGTAACCATTAATAATTGTTCAACCGTACCAATCATAACTAATTTACCAGACATTGCAAATGATGGAACAACAATCTCCGAAGCAAAATACATCAATGTTACAACCGCTAATGAAGTAGTAAGTTATATTGTAATTAATGGGGGACACACCTGGCCACAAGGATTACAATATCTACCTGAAACTACTATTGGAAAGACAAGTCAAGATATGAATGCAAATGAAGTAATTTGGTCATTCTTTAAACGGTTCAAGAGAGATTAACTATCACCAATAACTAAGGTTTCGTTTTGCCCAACGGGCAAGAAATGAAACCGGCCATTAAGTGATCTTATGGATTTGTCGGGTTGTCTACCCTGTTGATTTTGGCAATAGGAGTGCCTGTATTTTTGTGCAGTATCTGAGGGTTCTTTTACCTGCAAACCTGAGCTTTTTGTACACCTATGCAAGCTGTTGTTGTAGAACCGCTAACAACGGCGGATTGCGCCTTGTACGTACTTCATAGGAAGATGAAACAGCGTTACTGTTCAGTTGTGGCTTTACAAAGCCATGTGTATATTTGTTGTGTACGGTGGTTTTTTCACAGATTGCCGTAATGAGCCATTTCCAATAAAAGTTCAAATTTTCCAGGTTTATAAAAAGTACTAACTGTTGATGTTAGTAACCTAAGATGGCAGTATGATTATTTCCGTTGGTAATTTAGAAACGGAACTAGTATGGTTAAGTAAGCGGGTAAAAAAATTGCCAATAGAAATTTCAAACTCTCGCCGGAGAGAAGAAGCGTTAAAATTGCGAGAGCCAGCCATTTGAGAGATACCAACGAATTAGATATTTACCATTTTTTCGTTAACATGTATCCTTAAACATTGAAAACAAAACTGCCACAAATACACTCATGAGTTTGGTGTTTTCTATTCATGCATTCGTGGCAATAGTTGTAACATTCATACTTTTTGATCTTTGTTATACCCGAAACAAGATTATGAACTTACCTTTCAAAAAAAAATTATGGAAAAACGTATTTTGGGATTTATCTTATCCATTTTGGGGATAGCCGGGTTGATTTATGCTGGGTTCTCGTTTCTAAATGGAAACGCTGGAACACAAAATATAAAGGGTATTATTTTTGGAGGCATTCTTGGTGCTATTTTCTTTGTTGCAGGCATAAGTCTGATAAGAAGTACAAAAGATAAAGCCACCTAAATTGTGGTACTCCAGTAAAATTACTATGATTACCGCAAGTAATATTTACTGGCTTGACCAAAAAAAGGCTGACCACAATGGTCAGCCTTTTCTATTATTTTTTCTGAGTTTGATTAGTATCCAAACAACTCTTCTAATGTCAACACTTTTACTTCGCCATATTTTGACAAAGCATCGGGGCTGATCCGCTTATTGGATGCAACTATGCAATAAGTATAAGGTTGTTGAGACAAGTGATCCTTATGATATTTTGCTACTTCAGCCAGGCTAAGATTAGCATACTGATCATAGTTGTCCTTGCGCATGTCATGATCTATTCCTTTGCGCTTTGCATTTAGGTAACTATTGATGATACCATCTTTGGTAATCCTGTCTGTCTCAATATCTTTCATCAAACTCTTTTTTGCATTCACCAGGTTGGCTTCGTTTTGTGGCAAATCTTTCAGTAGTTCATTCATGCCAACGATGGCTTCATTTGCTTTATCAGCCTGACTGCCTACATAGGCAACAATAGCAAAAGGGTCTTCTTTCTTATTTGGAGTCTGCACTACTGCATAAGTAGAATAGGCCAAAGCCTTAGATTCTCTGATAGTTTGGAAAACAATAGAACCCATTCCACCACCAAAATAACCATTGAATAAATTGACCAATGCCTCCGCTTTTGGATCATAAGCCGAAAGGTTTTTTACCCAATAGATTTCAGCTTGTACGGCATCATAATCTGCAAACATTACCTGATTATTTGTTTGTACCGTACGCACATATTTTACGGCTTCAGGATTGGGTGTCCATGCTGCCGGCATAGTGTGCAGTGTTGGCATTTTAGTGCTTAATGCTTCTAAGGATTGTGGTCCGTAATAAGTAATCTTGTGTTTAAAAGAATTCATGGCATGAAGCAGTGCTACAAGATCTTCTGCTTTCAGGCTTTTAATTTCTTTGTCAGACAATACAGTGTTGTATGGATTGGTAGCACCATAAGTTGCATAGCTTCTCATAGCCGAAGAAATGGCTTGCTTATTTAGTTTGTTATTAGCCCTTGTTTTTGCAAGCCGATTTTTCATTCCTTCTAAAGCTGCAGCATCAGGCTTACAATTTTTTATCAGGTCTTCAAATAGCGTTACTGCTTTATCAAAATTCTCCTGAAGTCCGGTGATGGTAATGATAGATTCTTCACTGCCAGCATTTACACTAAAGTTACAAGCAAGGTTGTAAAACTGCTTACTGATATCTTCTGATGACATTTTATCGGTACCCAAAAACTGAACATATTGTGCAGCCAATGGCAATAGCTTATTGTTCCAGCTACCAAAATCGAAACGGTAGGTTAAGGTAAAAATATCATTCTCTTTGTTGGGTACATACAACATTTCTGCATTACCAGCTTTTCCCCATTGAATATCCTTTTTATAATCAAGCCACATTGGCTTTAGTGAAGGCAATGGTGTTTCAGAAATGCTTTTTACAAAAGGTGACATCTTTCCGGCATTTGTTTCTACCGGTGTGATAGGTGGCTTCTCAACTTTTACAATACTTTTATCTTCGCCTTTTCTTTTGTACAAAACAACATAGTTGTTATCTCCAAAGAATTTACTGGCAAAATCAACCAGTTCTTTTTTGGTTACTTTGGCCATATCATCCAACAATGTTACGTTGCTTAACCATTTCGCTCCATTGCTTTTGATGTATTGATCTACAATTTCATCCGTACGGCTGGAGTTGTCTTCTAAGCCTTTTAACTGGCTTAACTTATAATTGGAAACAATGGCCTTTATTAAGGTCTCGTCAAAATTACCACTCTTCAAATCCTTTATTTGTCCAAACAACAAATCCCTTGCTTCTTCTAATGACTGACCTTGTTTTGGTGAAGCCTGTACAATGAAAACGCCATAATCTTTGTTTTGAATAGATCCTGCACTAGCACCTAATAACTTTTGTTGCTTGTTGAGGTTCAAATCCAGTAATCCAGCTTTTCCATTGGATAAAATTGATGCCATTAAATCGGTCATCATGGCATCCTTTGAATCGCTCGGTCCTGAACGATAAGCCAAACGAACACTTTCTGCACTTGGCCCAAATATTTCTTTGGTTATAGGTCCTGCTATAGGTGCTTCTTTTGTTCCTTTGTATTCACTTACAGGTTTTGGCTTCATAAATCCGAAATACTGGTCTATTTTCTTTACCAACTCATCAGGATTAATATCTCCTGCCATCACAATGGCCATATTGTTAGGAACATAATAGCTATAGTAATAGTTGCGAATGGCTTTAAGAGATGGATTTTTTAAATGTTCAATCGTTCCAATGGTGGATTGTTGACCATAGTTGTGCGTTGGAAAAATGGCATCCATTGTTGCTTCCTGCATCTTGCGACCGTCATTGTCAAGTCCCCTGTTTTTTTCTTCATATACAGCCTCTAATTCGGTATGAAATATTCTTAAAATCGGATTGCGAAAGCGCTCAGCTTGTACTTCCAGGTATTTGTCAACTGCATTAGCGGGAACATCTTCATCGTAAACTGTTTCTTCTACTGAGGTATGCGCATTCGTACCCTGTGCGCCTATTGAAGACATCATTTTGTCATATTCATTGGCTATTGCAAACTTTGAAGCTTCTCCTGAAACCTTGTCTATTTCTTTATAAATCTCCTTGCGTTTTTCAACGTCAGTAGTCGAATTGTACACTTCGTACAAATTGTCTATTTTATCAAGCAAAGGTTTTTCTTTTGCCCAATCAAGTGAACCATATTTGTCAGTTCCTTTAAAAAGCAAGTGTTCAAGATAGTGAGCCAAACCTGTATGATCTTTTGGATCATTGTTGCTGCCGGTGCGTACTGCTATTCTAGCGGCCACACGAGGCTCTTTCGTATTTTTAGAAAGAATAACCGAAAGCCCGTTTTTTAAGGTGTAAAATCGGGTAGCCATTGGGTCGTTGGTTACATATTTGTACGTGTAACCGTTGGCCGTAGCTTGTTTCCACTCATACTTTTGAGCCATAGCACTTAGTGTGATGATGGCAAGCATTGCTACAAATAGTAGCTGTTTTAATTTCATATTTTCTGTTTTATTACCCTTTTTACAGGGTTGGTTGAAGAATGAGGCGGAAAATTAAAGAAAAGGAAGGGTATGGAGTGAAATACTATGCTAACGGTAAAAATTTAGGTTAAATGGAAGTAAAAATATTCAGTGTTTAGGTATTAGTGTAAAATAATAAAATGTGTATAGTTGATTATTGAAAAAATTATGACTATCTGCTAATTGGGAAAATTGGCCATCGTAGTTTATTTAAAAAAAATCGCATTAATCAATAAATCAATGCTGATGCAGATAGCTTTAAAAATAAATTGTATGCACACAAAAGCTACAACTACACTTTGTCTTTTCAACCTGCATTCCCTTAGGCAGGCGAAGGGGAAACCCTATTATTGTGTGAGGGAGAATCCTTCCGGCGTCGAAATGCCAATTCGGCTAATTATAAATCAAATCGAATTGATTGTATAAACAACCATAGTTCAAAACAGTATTTAAACTTTAGATAAAAAATTATTTTCACTTTGCAACTAGTCATTAAAAAAATTTAATCAATATTATCAAAGGTGTTGACTTCTTGCAGACCCATCTTTCGCGTACCTTTGCGCAGCAAAATAACATATAAAAAAATAATTATGGAATACCGTATAGAAAAAGATACAATGGGGGAAGTGCAAGTACCATCAAACGTTTATTGGGGAGCACAAACGCAGCGCAGTATAGACAACTTTAAGATAGCGCAGGACATTAACAGAATGCCGAAAGAAATTATTAAAGCATTTGCATACTTGAAAAAAGCGGCAGCTCTCACAAATTTTGATGCCGGCGTTTTGCCAAAAGATAAATGTGATTTAATTGGTCAGGTTTGCGATGAAATACTTGAAGGAAAGCTAGATGATCAGTTCCCATTGGTAGTTTGGCAGACCGGTAGTGGTACTCAAAGTAACATGAATGTAAATGAGGTAATTGCTTATCGGGGGCATGTAATAAAAGGAGGCAATCTTAATGATAAAGAAAAGTTCCTTCATCCCAATGATGATGTCAATAAATCGCAGTCTTCAAACGATACTTTTCCCACAGCTATGCATATTGCAGCGTATAAAATTTTGGCCGAAGTCACCATTCCGGGCATTACAAAACTGAAAGATACATTGGCAGCCAAGAGCGCCACATTTATGCATGTAGTAAAGATTGGGCGTACACATTTTATGGATGCTACACCACTTACTTTGGGGCAGGAGATCAGCGGTTATGTTAGCCAACTAGATCACGGATTAAGAGCCATTAATCATACAATAGCGCACCTTACCGAGTTGGCTTTGGGAGGAACCGCTGTTGGTACCGGCATTAATACACCAAAAGGATATTCTGAAAATGTGGCAAAGCATATTGCTCAACTAACTGGACTTCCTTTCGTAACTGCTGAGAATAAATTTGAAGCCCTTGCAGCACATGATGCCATTGTAGAATCTCATGGCGCATTGAAGACAGTAGCTGTTAGCCTAATGAAAATCGCTAATGATATTCGTATGCTATCTTCGGGTCCACGCAGCGGCATTGGCGAGTTGTTTATTCCTGATAATGAGCCGGGATCATCTATAATGCCAGGAAAGGTAAATCCAACGCAGAGTGAGGCATTAACCATGATTGCAGCACAGGTACTTGGCAATGATGTTGCCATTAACGTTGGTGGTTCAATGGGTCATTTTGAATTGAATGTTTTCAAACCGGTAATGATCTTTAACTATTTGCACAGTGCAAGGCTGATTGGTGATGGATGTGTGAGCTTCAACGATAAATGTGCAGTAGGATTGGCTGCTATTGAATCAAATATTAAAAAGCATGTTGACAATAGCTTGATGTTGGTGACATCGCTCAATACTAAAATAGGTTATTACAAAGCTGCTGAAATAGCACAAAAGGCGCATAAGGAAGGAACAACCTTAAAAGAAATGGCAGTAAAATTAGGATACGTGACAGCTGAGGAATTTGATGAATGGGTGATACCAGGAAACATGGTTGGAGAAATAAAATAAGCTTCCAACTTTCATTTTTTTTGAGGAGGTATTTGGCTGGAAAGTTTAATTATTTTTTGAAGTTTGAACTTCCATCCACTTTGATTTTCAACAATAAATGGAATGATGTTTTGAAATAGGATCGAAGCACGTAATCATAAATGAACCAGATGAAGAATTTGATAAAAATGATCAGGTTATATA
>JANMZN010000390.1:0-3031 GCA_031383285.1 Segetibacter sp. | reverse complement strand
GAATCTGCACTTGCTTTCCAGGTAGTTCCAAAATCAAGCAGGTTAACAAAGAAATCATTGGAAAGCGTATCTTTTTTATTTGTAAAAATACCATGTGTTGATTGGTCAAAGTTTGCGTTTAAAACACGCATACCACCAACCAAAATAGTCATTTCCGGTGCAGTCAAGGTCATCAATTGTGCTTTGTCTACCAACATTTCTTCTGCTGATGCCGTGTGCTTTGCTTTCAGGTAATTGCGGAAACCATCAGCCGCCGGTTCCAGCACTGCGAATGACTCTATATCTGTTTGCGCCTGTGAAGCATCTGTTCTGCCGGGAGTAAAAGGAACGGTTATATTTTGTCCGGCATTTTTTGCTGCTTGTTCTATCCCAGCACATCCACCCAAAACAATTAAGTCGGCAAGTGAAACCTGCTTGTTGCCTGTTTGAGCTTTGTTGAACGTTGACTGTATGCCTTCAAGCGTATCAAGTACTTTGCTTAATTGCGCTGGATTGTTTACTTCCCAATACTTTTGTGGAGCAAGTCTAATGCGTGCACCATTTGCACCACCACGCTTGTCTGACCCACGGAAAGTAGCTGCAGATGCCCATGCAGTTGACACCAATTGTGATACAGATAAGCCAGAAGCTAAGATGGTTTGTTTTAACGCAGCAATATCTTGTTCATTGATCAATTCATGTGAAACGGCTGGTACAGGATCTTGCCATATCAACTCCTCAGCTGGTACTTCTGATCCCAGATAACGGACAATGGGACCCATATCGCGATGCGTTAGTTTGAACCATGCCCTTGCAAATGCGTCAGCAAACTGATCTGGATTTTCGAAAAAGCGTCTGGAGATTTTTTCATAAGCAGGATCTGCTCTCATAGCAATATCCGTAGTCAACATAAAGGGTGCATGGCGCTTGGTAGCGTCGTGTGCATCGGGTACCAATCCGGCACCTGCATTATCTTTTGGTTGCCATTGATGTGCACCTGCGGGGCTTTTTGTCAACTCCCACTCATATCCAAATAGATTTTCGAAATAGTTATTGCTCCATTGGGTTGGGGTTGTGGTCCATGCACCTTCCAATCCACTAGTAATGGTATCTGCACCATTACCGGTTCCAAATGAATTTCTCCATCCCTGACTTTGTTCTTTGATGCCCGCACCTGCAGGTACTACATCAACATATTTGCCAGGATCTGCAGCACCATGTGTTTTACCAAAGGAGTGACCACCTGCAATCAAGGCTACCGTTTCTTCGTCATTCATAGCCATGCGGCCAAATGTTTCCCGAATGTCACGGGCTGAGGCTATAGGATCAGGATTGCCATTTGGTCCTTCTGGATTTACATAAATCAAACCCATTTGCACCGCCGCCAATGGATTTTCCAATTCTCGGTCGCCGGTGTAACGTTTGTCATCCAGCCATTTGGTTTCAGGTCCCCAATAAACAGCTTCTTCGGGTTCCCAAACATCTGCACGTCCACCACCAAAACCAAATGTTTTAAAACCCATTGATTCAAGTGCACAGTTGCCTGCAAGAATCATCAAATCTGCCCAGGAAATTTTCCTGCCATATTTCTGTTTGATTGGCCATAGTAACAAACGGGCTTTGTCAAGGTTTGCGTTATCGGGCCAACTGTTTAAGGGAGCAAAGCGTTGCACTCCAGAACCTCCGCCACCACGTCCGTCTGCAATTCGATAAGTTCCTGCACTATGCCAAGCCATACGTATGAAGAATGGTCCGTAATGTCCATAATCTGCAGGCCACCAATCTTGTGAGGTAGTCATTAGTTCAACGATGTCACTTTTTAAGGCAGCAAGATCAAGACTTTTGAATGCATCTGCATAATTAAAAGTCTCACCCATCGGATTGGATAAAGTGGAGTTTTGACGAAGGATGTTCAATTTCAACATATTTGGCCACCAATCATTATTGTGAGTGCCGCTGCCAGCACCCATTTTCAATTGCCCGCTACTGAAGGGGCATTTGCTTTCGCCATTCACGCTATCAGATGCAGTTCCCGTAGATGTGTTGTTTTCCATTTTTTGTAGTTAATAAATTTTATTGGTTATCTCGTTGGTTTTTGAAGTTCAACTTTAAGTTTTTAAAACAGTTTTGCAAAGTTACAATAAAGCTGAAACGCATTTGTATTTTGAACACCAAATTGAACTAAAAATTCTAACAACAGAATAACATTAAAACCGGGTGATTGTTTGATAGATATTTTGTTGATAAGTCAAAAGTGACAAGTTCAAAAAAGATGATTTTAAATTAAAATTTAAATTCCTGTATCATTATTGGAAGTGGATATCATTATTGATAAAATAATTCTTTAATAGAAGCAAACTGCTAAACAAATAATTGATTTTTACTTATCTAGTATACTTATTTATTATTATATCATTATTGTCCGCTTAACTTTTTTACTAAATCAATGTATTGTTGCATCGCATTTTCTTTCGCAGTACCTCTTAACTTTTCCCAAGCTTCTTGTTTAAACTTAGCCACAAAATCAAATGGGTTCGCAGGGCCACTTTCAGTGTTATCTCCTTCGGTCGCTTGTTTATACAAACTGTAGATTAATAGTAAGGTTTCATTATCGGGCTTTTCGGGCAATTGCTTACTGTTAGTAACTACCTGTTGAAAAATTTCCTGTAGTTCCATGTTGTTCTCTTTTTTGTAGAGGAAAATTTGTACTTACCTCATTTTCGTTAAAAAAAAACATAAATAAAATGCCAAATCCTGTTCATTTGGCGAAATCAGTTATTGATATTTAATTCCTACACTTTTGCCTTCGAAAAGAAATGCATCGTCGCATAAATATTCAAGAAACTGCTAAATCGCTGCTTGAAACGATAATCCTTTTTGATGCCTTTGATAAATGGTGTATAAAACGAGTTTACCTGCAGTTCTTCATTGGTTAATAATGGCGTAGTGCTGTATTTTATTTTTTACCATCATATAAAAGAAGCAGTCGATGAATTGGAAACAGAAGTAAATGAATGTCTTAAACCATAACCAACCACCTTGGAACTATCCT
>JANMZN010000278.1:0-3030 GCA_031383285.1 Segetibacter sp. | reverse complement strand
TGGGCATTCAGAGGAGTATATCAGTTTTTGTTTACTGAACAAACAACCGAAAATGTGAAACAACTATTGCCTGATGGCAGTTATAATAATCGGTTTAGAAACAAAGCCAACAACTTCGGAATTGGTGTGTCGTATCAATTATAAAAAATCATCCCGCATCAACCATAATCAACATAGATAAAAAAATGAAGAGGATTTCAATTCTACTGTGCAGCTTAGCTGTTATGTTTAATGCAATAACACAAACTTATACTCCTACAAATGAAAAGCAGGCTGTAAACTTTTCGATAAAAAATTTTGGTCTTATTGTCGAAGGAAGCTTTACGGGATTAGTGGGTAGTATAGTATTCGACCCGGCCAATCTTACAGCAGCTTTGTTTCAAAGTTTCGGTTGATGCTTCCACCATTAATACGGGCAATAAATCGAGGGATGGACATTTGAACAAAGAAGAATATTTTAATACAGCAACCTATAAAAAAATAACCCTTGTATCAAATAAAATAACAAATGGAACTGTATCCGGAACTTATATCTTCGAAGGAATATTGAACATAAAAGGAACGAACAAATCCATTACATTTCCATTTACAGTATCGCCAAATTCACAAGGCAATTTATTCAGCGGCAGTTTTAAAATTAACAGGAGATATTTTAAGATTGGAGGAAGCAGCTTGATATTATCCGATAACCTAACAGTAATGTTGAAGGTATCTGCTAAAAGAAATTAATTAAATAGTTTTCGTCAAAAAAAGGAAATGGTATAAAGAACTGCTTGTATCTATTTTGAGAGGCGATCTGCGGGTCAGCTTGAAGAACGGGAGCAAAAATAATACGGTCTCATGATTGAACATAAAGAGATTTGCTATGAAGAAATTCATAGTACAAAAAAAGTTCGACTAGCTGGAACATGTTTTTCTTTTGCAAAGGCAGGAGTTCTGAGAGGCTTCAGTTTATCTTTCGTACTTTGTGCTTTGAAGAACAACTTGAATAACTATAAGCACATGGCATCTCCCACACATAGTTCGCAGGTGATAACTTCATGCAACGACAATACTACAGCAGTCGAGTAAGCAAGGGCATTTTAACTATAGCTTCTCACAGAACCGTACGTGAGCCTCTCAACTCATACGGCTCTTGTTATCTATCATGCTTTTATTCCCAATTGCCAATGGTAGATGAGGTCTAGATTTTCTGATTGTATCTTTCGATACTTTTCATACATCCATGCTGTGCCTTCTTATCTTGTATTTGTTCTTTAGCCATCGGCTTATTAGCTCATTAAGGTAGTAGAACACGCCGTGTACCACATGCCTATTGAATTTTGCTAAGTAGTTATTCCCATCCCCTTCGCTCCTTTTGGGTAGTTGCTGCTAGTGGTTCGCACTTCTCCTTGTCCGAAGATGTGCATTTGCATATTTCTCAAACATTTGATTTGGGTTTGTCTGCCATTAAGCCAAACATCATCAGCAATGCGGTCAGAATAATTACCTGAATAATGAGTGATTTATTTACAAGCGAAATATTATGTGTCGGTTCAATGGAAAGAAATAGTAAAATGGTTATAAGCCCTCTCGGAGCTACAAACAAAAGCGGTTGTAAAGGAAGTCTGGAAAGTTTTAGTTGAATTGTCCGAAAGGCGAATATGAAAAATACAATTGCTAAAGCCCACAAAAAAGTATCACCGTTCAACACTTCGCTTGTTTCAATTAAATAGCCGAACAGCAAAAAGAATAATGCTCTTATCAAAAATGCAACTTCAATGGTCAGTTCTTTAAACTTATTTACCTCTTTGTCTAACTCGTCAGGTTTGAATTTCTCTATCCACTTAAATCGTTTCAACTCGTCAAGATTGCCAATCGATAAACCAAAAAGCAAAATAAAAATCAGGCCCGGCAAATGATAAATTTTAGATACTGCATAAATCAAAACCACTAACAGAATGATTGGTACAAACTTTACATGATGTTCAATTTTGTTTAGCAAATACGAAAGCCCGATGGTTGCAATAAGAGAAACAATTGTTATGATTAGCAGTTGTAATGCAAAGTGTCCGAATGAAAGTATATCGATAATTTCATTCAATGTAAGGAAGTTAAAAATCAGAACTCCTAGAATGTCGGAAAAGCTGCTTTCATATATCACAAACTCTTTATTGTGTCCTAATAGATTTCTAACGCTTGGAATTGCAATGGCACTGCTGATAACGCAAAACGGAATTGCATTAGTCAAACTATCTTTAAGTCCGAAATGTCCGAAATATCGAAACATAAACGCAAGCAAGAAAGCCATAGCAACCATTGGAAGCAATGCACCTATAAAGGACTTTTTGATAAGCCCAAATTTTGATTTGTTAAGTTCAAGTTCCAAAGAACCTTCAAGAACAATCAGAATAAGTCCAACTGTACCTAACACAGGAAGAACGAGAGAAAAATCAGGAAGTTGAATATCAAACCATTTAGTCAGTTGTCTAACCGTCCAACCTAAAAGTAACAAGAGAATAACTGAAGGAACTTTCGTCTTGGAAGATGTTAAGTCAAATACATAGGCAATGAGCAATAAGACGCAAAATGTTATTATAATAGTAATTGTCATTCCTTATAATTATTTGTAACTATTCAGTTCCAAAAGTAGCGATAAGATGCAATGCGTTCAAAACCTTATTTCCATTTTTTACGGTAGTATCAATAACGGATCTAAGGATGGCGAATTCGTTTGCGCTTTCAAGCGTTTTAAATTGACCTGATATTTTTTGTTTTGCCTTAATATTTCTGATGGCTCTCTCTGAGCCATTGTTATCGGGAGCTATATTTGATTGTAGTAAAAAATAAAGGATACACTCCTGTTTGCCTAACAGTTTTTTCTGTAGTTTTTTAGATTTTTTATGCCGTTCATTTATAGAATATAGCAGCCATTGGTCTAACTTTTCAAAAACTGCCTGTATAGTTTTAAACCCCCTGCTGGCGGCACATACAGTATAGGTAAGGGGATTGTTTTGCCATGTCCATGCCCAATGATTTTTACCATTAATG
>JANMZN010000258.1:0-1553 GCA_031383285.1 Segetibacter sp. | reverse complement strand
TGTAAGTATTCATTGCTTTCCAAACGGTAACGGGCGGCATAGCCGGTTAATGGCCGATATTATTATTGAAAAAATATACAAGCAGCCTGTTTTTAGTTGGGGTGCTGCCAATCTTTCCAGCGAAGGCGATACCCGAACAGCTTACCTCAAAGCCGTTAAAACTGCCGATAAAGGCGATTACAGTTTGCTGCTGGCCTTTGTCAGGTCATAGTTGAATGTTGCTGACCTCCTCAAACAAATTTCACTTTTATTTTAAAGCTAATAAATATTGAAAGGATTATTCTGTAAACACTTGTTTCCCTTTTATTATATTTGACGAAGTAAAGGAAAAGGAGGGTTGTTGTATGCAGATGAAATAGAAAAAGGAATTTTAAAAATTGAACAACTAATGGAAACCATTTTATTAATCGTCTGCTGTGGATTGTCGCTAATTGCCATTATGCTCATCATCGTTTTTAGGAGCAAAGCAGAAAACGAGATTCCGCAACTGCAAAATAGAGTGGCTGAATTACAGGCCAGTCTTTCAAAAATCGAATCTAATTTAAAAGAAGATTTCCGGATTAACAGGGAAGAAAATGCGACTATAGCAAAAGACAACAGAAAAGAGCTGAACGATACATTGATTGGTTTTAAAGCCGAGCAATCACAAACCTTGAAAACAATTACAGAGCAAACTCAGCATGCATTAAAAGAAATCAATAAAACACTTGATGAAAAAGTAGGAGCATTAATAACAAAAATGGATGCTAATAATAAAATCAACCGTGAAGAGCTTACTAAAAATCTTACTGATTTTTCAGGAGCTAATATTAATCAATTAGACAAAATCAATAACCAGGCAAAAGAAGATAACAGGCTAATTCGTGAAGCTCTTGTAAATGCATTTGATGGCTTTCAGGAAGCTTTTGATAAGAACATCAGATCTTTCAACGATCTGCAAAGGGAAAAGTTTGCGTTGATGGACACCAAACAAAACGAATTGGTAAAAAGTACCGAAACCAAACTGGAATCAATTAGGGTTACGGTGGAAGAAAAACTGGAGAAAACACTCAGCGAACGATTAGGACAAAGTTTTGAAACCGTTGGCAAACAGTTGATTGAAGTGCAAAAAGGCTTGGGCGAAATGCAAACCATTGCCACTGATGTGGGTGGTTTGAAAAAAGTATTAAGCAATGTAAAATTGAGAGGAGGTGTGGGCGAAGTTCAACTGGCTTTGTTGCTGGAACAGATTTTAGCACCCAACCAATACGATGCCAATGTGCGTACAAAAAAGGGTAGCAGCGAACCTGTAGAATTTGCCATTAAATTGCCCGGACGCAGCGAAGATGAAAGTGCCTTTGTGTATCTGCCAATAGATGCTAAATTTCCTAAAGACACTTATGAGCATTTGTTGGCAGCGTATGAGAGTGCAGTACCGGATGATATTGAAGCAGCGACAAAAAATCTGGAAACCACCATCAAGAAAATGGCTAAAGATATACGAGACAAATACCTGGACCCTCCCAATACTACCGACTTTGCCATTATGTTCCTTCCATTTGAAAGTATATATG
>JANMZN010000198.1:0-29155 GCA_031383285.1 Segetibacter sp. | reverse complement strand
TATTACAAAAGGACTTTATCATTGCCATCAGCAAAAGCGATATGCTAGATGATGAGCTAAAAGAGGCCATAGAGAAAGAACTTCCCGTTGGTATTCCTCATTTGTTTATCTCCTCAGTTGCTCAAAAAGGATTAACCGAATTAAAAGACCTGCTGTGGAATACTTTGAACAAGCCCATGTAGAATGGTAATTTTTAAAAGAACTTTTTCTAGATAGGATACTATTCTAGAGAAAAATGCCATAGCGTTGTTAACCCTATGTATCTACTTTTTCTTCTTTTTCTCATTAATCAATTCGTAAGAATCATCAACAAAACCATGTAGCATTTTTGCAGTAATGGTGCCATCTACTATCACCGTATTCCAGCACTTCTTATTCATATGATATCCTGGAATAATTGCCGGATACGCTTCTCTTAGTTCCAAAGCTTTTTCCGGGTCGCATTTTACATTAAACTGAAGGGGATCCGCATTCAATGGAAGCAAGAGAAACATTTTACCATTTACCTTAAATACCAACACATCAGGACCAAATGGAAGGCATTCCTCCACATTATTCTTTGATAAACAATACTCCCTCAATTGATCAATATTTATGCTTATTTCTTTTTATAAATAGGCACGGTACTACATGGCTCACCGTACATAATACTCTTTACATAGGGTCTTAACAAGGCCGTGATGGCCACATAAGCCTCTTCTGGTATTGATACTTCTCCGCACCCTTTTACTACCACTCTTTTATCAATATATTCTTCTGGTTTAATAGTAGCAATATTTTGAAGCAGTAAGGTTGTCAACATTCGTTTTTCATCTGCATAAACAACTGCTTTTGATACAGGCTGAAGATTGGTTGCCACTAGCATATTTGCCCACATGGGTATGATGGCATCGGCAGTACAGGTAATGGCTACATTCTTGCCTCTGTACTGCTCCCAATCGTGAGATTGCAATGCAGCCCTAAAATCTTTTTCTTTAAGAATAAGCTCCATAAACAAATGGTCCTTCAAATCAAAAACCGCTGTTTCACCTTTTGGATAATATGCTTCAAGATCTATTGTAGTCAGGGCACTTTCCGATACTTTATTTACAATTGCTTCCATATTAGCTGCAAAGTTACAAAGAAGCTATCCATAGATTCTTATGGACTTTGTTAATGCTTTTGGTGTGTAAAAAATCGCAATAAAAAAAGCCCTACCATTGCTGATAGGGCTTAAAGTATATTTATTAATTACGATTAATAAAAATCAAATCTTTTATCTTCAATATCAGCAGCTTTTTTAAGTGCCTGCATACTTTGGTAAGCACCCATTTGCTTTTGCTGACTTTCCATCTGCTTACGCAAACTTTCTACATCCATATTTGTATTTGCCAACGCTCTTACATTTTCTGCTTTTACTACAAACACACCCGTGTTGCCTACTATCGGTAGAGAAAGTTTGTTAACCAATGATTTGTTGAAAGCTGCCCCTGCTACCTTAGGCTCGTTACCGATATTTGGAATAAATGGTTGAGCAAAAGGAATACTATCAGCAAATTGAACAGGAGTTCCTGTTGATGTAGCTACCTGATTCAAATCGCTTCCAACTGTTTTGAATTTTGTTTCAATAATTCTTTGTGCCTTTTTTTCATTTACAATCATTGGCTCTGCAGATGGACGAGCTTTCTCTACACTCATTAATCCCTTTTCTGAAATACCCGTAATAACGGTAACAATGTATTTATCATTTACTTCGAAAGGTTCGCTTACATCACCAACCTTATTTTCAAAAACCCAACGTACCAGTTGTCTGTTTTCTCCTAGGCCAGGCACCTGATTATCATTTTGCTTTACCTCTTGAATGTTCATTGATTGGAGGTTTTGCTTTTTCACATTCTCATCATAAGCTTTTTTATCGCGGCTTTGTGCAGCAAATTGTGCAGCAAGATTATTGGCAGTGGTAATGGTCTCCTGACTGGCATCTATTGGTTTTGCCAAATAAGCTACTTTATAACCAGTCTCTATTTTTTTCTGTTCCATTACCTCTATATAATGGTATCCTGAATAAGATGAGTTATCCACTTTAACCACTTTTTTGTCGCCGCCATTTCCGTAAAATGCAACTTCTGCAAATTCCTTACTTAAGCTTCCAAACTGTTGTGAAGTAAAGTCGTACTCGCCTTTTGTTTTTTTGCTTCCTTCATCATCCGAAGAAGTTTGTACCAGTGCATCAAAATCAGCACCTGATTGTGCAGCCAAAGCTATACTATCAATTCTTTTCTTTGCTATACTATCAGATAATGTTACTTGTCCTTTGTCTCCTGTTTTTACAAGTATGTGTCTAACTTTTACGCTATCTGGCATAGAGCGACGCTCTATCATTTTTGCTATCACATAATTTTTACCATCCTGATAAGGGCCAAAAGTAGCTCCATTAGGCAATGCCTTAATAGTATCTGCATTAGGTACTTGCAATTTTGAGCCTAACGTGTATCCGTTGTAATATTGAATTTCGGATCCCACTCTTCCTATATAAGCCTCTGGATCTGATGCTGTGGCAAAATCATTTTTCAAACCTACTACCTGCATCAATGCATCAGAACTATCCTGTGCAGAGGGTGAAGCATTAAAAGCAATGTAAGAGAGGCTTCTTGAAGTCTCTTCTTGTTTGAACTGCTCTTTGTGCTTATTCACATAGGCTTTGATTTCTTCATCGGTTACTTTATTAAGCATGGTGTCTGTAACAGAGGAGAATGGTACTGAAACAAAAGAAATGCGTGCAACCTGATTTTGATCTGCCAATGATCTTTCGGCCATCCATTTTGGTACATAGCTACTGTTGCTTAGCAATGCTGTATATTTTGCTTTCAATTGCTGAGCTATTGTCGGCATAATGTATGCATCGTTGATCATCTGCGAATTTTCGTTGTTATTTTGCTTTTTTACCTGAGCAAAATATTGTTTTGCAGCATTCGCATCATATGCACCTGTAGTTTTATCTACAAACTGAGAACTTAGCCATTGAGGTGGGTTTGAGCCAAATAAATAGTCATTCAACTCTTTAGTAGAAAACGTTAATCCTAGTTTTTCATATTCCTGGTTCATTACTATTTCATCAATTGTCTGGTCCCATACTTGACCCATCAATTGTTCTCTTGGTGGAGCCTGCTGACCATACATAGCAGTTTGAACAGTGATTTTTTTCTCAAAATCGTTCTTTTCTATTTTCTCACCATTTACTATACCCAAGGTATTTCCACCGGACTGTGCTCCGCGACCTCTACCAACAAATGCATCCATTAAAATAAATGCAATTAAACTAAGGGCAATAACCGAAATTACGACTGCGGCATATTTATCCCTGATCTTTTGAATAACAGACATGTTTTATATAACTTTTAAAAGTGGACGCAAAAATAGGGGATTATATGTATTGAACAACTGTGGAAAACTAAGAGTATTACTTACATTTTACTCAATTTTACGATAGTTGCTCCTTTTTTTAGTGTTAATAACCAAAAATGGACTCTAATAATCCAAAAATCCAAATTATTAATTTCCACAGCTAATTGTTTACAATCCTGAATTCTGTGGAAAGAGTACTCCTTTTTATTTAGTTGCTGTGGATAGTTGGCGGAGAAGTAGATTTTTTAATTTGAGCATTTTTTACTGGTTATATAATCATCTTAATCTCTTCAACACTGATTCACATTTCCACATTTCCTTTTGGTAAATTTTGTTTTCCACGTAGCGCTCAATCCCCATGTGTTTGTAAAGCATAAAAACATACAAGAGCATTACAGTTTAGCATGTGAATTCACTGTGAATAATGGTGAATAAAGTAATAGGGTTTACTTTTGCAAATATTATTTATTAAAGTTGTGCCGCTATTAACAGCCGTAATAGTAATAGGTTTATTTTATAAAAAATGTATTAAGAATATTATTACAATAGTTATGAACATAGAAAAAGCAATAACAACCGTTGAGCAAAAAGGGTTCCTCGATATTGAAATAGATGTCCGTTTGGATTTGTTTAGCGAGATTGAAAAGTTGAAAAAAGAAAAGAATGCCATCATTCTTGCGCATTATTATCAAGAGGCGGATATTCAGGACGTGGCTGATTATTTGGGTGATAGTCTTGGTTTAGCTCAGAAAGCGCAATCAACCGATGCTGATATGATTGTGTTTGCTGGAGTTCATTTTATGGCTGAAACGGCAAAAATTTTAAATCCATCAAAGAAAGTGGTTTTACCGGATTTGAAAGCTGGTTGTTCTTTGGCCGACAGTGCCCCTGTTCATCAGTTCAAGGCTTTCAAAGAAAAGCATCCCGATCATTTAATTATTAGTTATATTAATTGCACTGCAGAAATAAAAGCCTTGAGTGATATTATTTGTACAAGTAGCAATGCACAGGCAATTGTTGATAGTTTACCAAAAGAGCAGAAAATAATTTTTGCTCCTGATAAAAATCTTGGTGATTATCTTAATAAAAAGACGGGGAGAAATATGTTGCTATGGAATGGTGCGTGTATGGTTCATGAAATATTTAGCCTGGAAAAAATAACCAAGCAAAAGGTTAGGTATCCTAACGCAAAAGTAATAGCACATCCTGAATGTGAAGAACCTGTATTGAAATTGGCAGATTATATAGGAAGCACTACGCAATTACTTAAGTATGCCATCGCAGATCCTAGTGAAGTTTTTATTGTAGTAACTGAAGCAGGCATTCTCCATCAAATGAAAAAGGATTCTCCAAATAAGACCTTCATTCCTGCACTACCTTCTAATAATTGTGCTTGCAATGATTGCCCCTATATGAAATTGAATACGCTGGAGAAATTATATCTGTGTATGAAGTATGAATTACCGGAGTTAATAATGAATGAGGAATTTAGATTGGCTGCTAAAAAACCATTAGATAGAATGATGGAGATAAGTAAGGCTGCTGGGTTGATTGGTTAAAATGAGCTCTAATTCGATTTTAGTATAGCTTTTAGCTATTCAAAATGGAAAATAGAATACTTATCTTTGATACCTACTTTATCAAAGATTTTAAAGCGCTGTAAAAGGGTTATAGGAATTATTAATATCCTTCAGGATTTAAACCATATTTGTTGAGTAATGTTCGGTTCACCTTTATTCCAGCCTTATAAAAATTATACGCTTCTATGATGTATTGTCCAAGTTCCAAATCGTTGAATATTTGTATCATTTGGACAGTTGGTCTGTATTCTGTCATAAAAGAATCTATAGCAGGTGTTGAAAGTCCGGTTAACCTTTTGACTAAACCTTTATTAAATCTGTGGTTTATAAATCTATCTTCTTCATCTTTCAATAACCTTCGTTGAAAGCTTGCCATTCGTTTGTTCTTTTTAAATTGGAACATTCTAATAAATGCGGAAAAGTCCATTCCTGCTACTCCATCGCTAATCATGGGAGTAATTCCTGGTTTTTTATAGTTAAAAATATCAGCGTAATCCTGCCTGTTTCGCAAAGAATCTTGGCGATAGTTTCGTTGCTTTATTGTGACCATTGGTAGTTCACCAACTTTTCTTAGGATTGAGATATCAAATGCTTCCAGATTTGGAATGGATTTTATTGGATATTTTGGAGTTGCTTTGTTTAGGTAAGAAAAATATATAGAATCTGTTTCTCTTACTATCAATGAATACCTCCCTGTAGAATCCGTAAAGGTTCCTTTACCGGAAGTACTTATCACGCTTACGTACCCAATTGGGTTTTTTTTAGTGATGTCGTAAACGGTGCCACTTACTGAAGTTAATTGTGCATTGCTTGTGATGGAATAGCAAATAAGCGCAACTAATATATTGAATGACCGCAGCAATAGCATTGATTTTATTAATCAATATTACAATAGTGGACTTCTATATTGCAGTGTAAATCTATTATTTAACTACAATTTGGGAGGCGATTGGTTGTATTTTATTATAAGAATGTGTCGCCTATATTCCGTTTTACTTCTGCAACATATTCTTTTATTTCCTGTTCTTTTTCTTTCTTGCATATAAGTAAGACATCGTCTGTATCTACAATAATAAAATCATTCAGTCCTTGCAAAACCATTAATTTGTTATGAGGAGCAGAGATCATACATTGGGTTGCATCTATAATCATTACTTTTTCGCCAGCTACAGCATTTCCCAGGTAATCTTTTTCTAGATTGTCATAAGCACTTGCCCATGTTCCTAGATCACTCCAGCCAAAACTGCTTGGAATTACAAAAACATTATCGGCTTTCTCCATAATTGCATAATCAATAGATATGCTAGAACACAATGGGTAAATTCTATCAATTGCTTCCTTTTCTTCAGAAGTATTCATTTTATCTTTTTCGGCAAGAAAGATTTCATACATCTCTGGTTGATGTTTTTCAAACATTTTAATGATGGTATCAATCTTCCAAATAAAAATACCTGCATTCCAGAGAAAGTCACCGCTCAATAAAAATGTTTTGGCAAGATCAATATTCGGTTTTTCTGTAAATGTTTTTACCTTAAAAACGTTGTTATCTCCGTTTTCTGTTTCGTATTGAATATATCCGTAGCCTGTATTAGGATAGGTTGGTTGAATACCTAATGTTAACAAGGCTTCATTTTTTTGAACGAACGATATTGCTTTTGAGCAAGTTTTTTCAAAACCTTCATTGTCTAGAATAAGATGATCTGCAGGAGCAATTAGTAAAGTTGCATCCGGGTCTTCTTTTAGTATCTTGAATGAGATGTAAGCAATACAAGGTGCAGTGTTTTTTCTACTTGGTTCAGAAACGATATTGTTTTTGGATAGTTGAGGTAATTGCTCCATTACGATATCAGTGTAATCGGCAGAAGTAACGATGAAAATATTTTCTAATGGCACAAACCTTTCAAATCTTTCTACCGTTGATTGTATGAGTGTCTTGCCTGTATTTAGAATATCTAGGAATTGTTTTGGGTAATTTATCCTGCTCTTTGGCCAAAATCTACTTCCTATGCCTCCTGCTATAATTGCAACGTAATTTTTATTGTTCATGGATTACTTTTCTTGGTGTTTTAAATGTTATACTATTCCTTCTTTCACAAGGTCGTGAAGATGCAAAATGCCAATATAACTTTGGTTGTTATCTATAACTATTAACTGACTTATATTGTTTGTTCTCAATATATCAAGCGCATTTACTGCTAATTCTTCTTCTAGTATTTTTTTTGGATGAGGGGATAGAATTTCTGAGGCCATTACCTTATCTAGGGGCACTGCTTTTTCAAGCATTCTTCTTAAGTCTCCATCAGTAATTATTCCATTTATTGTTCCATCATCAGCCAGGACTACTGTTGCTCCTAAACGGTTTTTAGTAATTTCTACAATAATATCTTTTAAACCGTCTGTTGGGCGGACAAAGGGTTTTTGGTTGTTTCCAATTAAATCTTTTACTCTCAGATATAATCTTTTTCCAAGGTTTCCTCCCGGATGAAATTTGGCAAAATCTTTTCCATCAAAACCTAATCTTTTCATTAAACATACTGCCAAGGCATCACCCATTACCATTTGGGCAGTGGTACTACTCGTGGGTGCCAGGTTGTTTGGGCAAGCTTCTTGAGTGACGGTTGTATTCAGGAAAAAATCGCAATGTGTAGCCAGGTATGAATTTTCATTTCCGGCCATTCCTATAAGGATATTTCCAAAGTTTTTAATTAGTGGAACCAATACTTTTATTTCCGGACTTTCACCACTTTTGCTAATAAGCATGACGATATCTTGCTTCTGTACCATACCAAGATCGCCATGTATAGCATCTGCAGCATGCATGTATATGCTTGGAGTTCCTGTACTGTTTAATGTAGCTACAATTTTTTGAGCAATTATTCCACTTTTACCAATACCACTAATAATAAAACGACCTGTACTGTTGAAAATAGTATCAATTAATTTCTCAAAATCTGAATTAATATATTTTGACAAACCTTTAATCGATTCGGATTCTAATCGAATTGTTTTTAAGGCTGAGTCAATGACCGTTTCGTTCATGAGGCGCAAAAGTACTATTGATTATTGATTCATTTATTGTCATATTTGTAATTACTTTTTTTAAGGAGCCCACTAGAGTAAACTACTTAATTTGGATTAATGTTTTTTGTTTTCCATTATATGATACAGAACTTAAACTTTAACAACTGAAGAGTTTTATAACAATCTGCAAAACTTAACTTCGCTAACCTTTTAAAATAATGAAAGGAAAATGTTATATTGGGCAATGTTTGGGCTTTTACCCGAATATTTTAATGGAAATCAACAAGAACAATGGCAACAACAACTAAAAAGAAAGCCCCTGCAAAGGCTAGTGTAAAAAAAATATCTGCAGATAAACCTTCAAATAGTGCCAATATCGGTACACATTCTGTTACTAACCACAAGTTTGATATTCATAAAAGTTTATTTGATTATTTTGGTTTTGATAAATTCAAAGGCACGCAAGAAGAAGCGATCAATAATTTATTAACGGGTAAGGATACGTTTGTAATTATGCCAACAGGTGGTGGAAAAAGTCTTTGCTATCAGTTACCTGCGCTTATTATGGAGGGATGTGCTATCATTGTCAGTCCCTTGATCGCACTTATGAAAAATCAGGTTGATCTTATTCGTGGTTACAGCGAAGAAGATAACATAGCGCATTTTTTAAATTCTTCGCTAACCAAAGCTCAGCAGAGAGAAGTAAAAGCAGACTTGATTGATGGCAAAACAAAACTTTTGTATGTGGCTCCTGAAACGCTTACAAAGCAAGAAAATCTTGATTTTTTCAGTGATTTGAAAATTTCCTTCTTTGCAGTTGATGAGGCGCATTGTATATCGGAATGGGGTCATGATTTCAGACCGGAATATCGCCGTTTAAAGGAAATGATGGCTGTTATTAATCCAAACGTTGCAATGGTGGCTCTTACCGCTACTGCAACACCCAAAGTACAAAGTGATATTCTTAAAAACCTTGGATTGAGGGATCCCGCTATTTATATCTCCTCTTTTAATAGAGAGAATCTTTATTATGAGATTCAGCCAAAGGTTAAAAAAGACCATACTATTAAGCATATTGTTAGATTTATTTCTCAAAATCCGGGTAAAAGTGGAATTATTTATACGCTTAATAGAAAAACAACAGAGGAATTAGCCGAGATATTGGTTGCCAATAAGATTAAAGCTGTTGCTTATCATGCAGGACTGGATGCGAAACTGCGTGCAGAACGGCAAGATAAATTTCTAAAGGAAGATACACAGGTTATAGTTGCGACTATAGCATTTGGAATGGGCATAGATAAGCCTGATATCAGATTTGTTATTCATTACAATATTCCTAAAAGTATTGAGAATTATTATCAAGAAACTGGTCGCGCAGGTAGAGATGGTTTAGAAGGAAAATGTATTTTATATTATTCTCACAAAGATGTTTCCAAATTGGAGCATTTGATGAGGGATAAACCTTTGAGTGAGCGGGAGGTTGGAGCGCAATTAATTAATGAGACAGTAAGTTTTGCCGAAAGTAGTGTTTGCAGAAGAACAATTTTGCTTCATTATTTTGGTGAGGTTTGGGATACTAGCAAGTGTGCTGCTACGGGAGGTTGTGATAATTGCAATCCGAAAGAGAAAATTGAAGCTAAGGACAATGCGGTTAAGGTGCTGAAGGTGGTAAAGTCTTTAGGTCAGCGATTTACGATTGATTATGTAGTAAATGTCTTGATTGGTAAGCCGACACCTAGCATTCAAATGTATAAACATGACAGTTTACCGGTGTTTGGAATTGGAAAGGGTGATGATGAACATTATTGGAATAGCCTGATACGACAATTATTATTGGCCAATTATTTGATTAAGGATATCGAAGAATATGGATTATTGAAGTTTACACCCACTTCTGAAGTTTATCTTAAAAAGCCAACAAGTTTCCCAATTTCCTTGAACAATAAGTTTGAGGATGCCAATGCGGAAGACGATGAAGATGATTCTCCTGTTGGTGCAGTGGCTGCTGCTGCCGATGAAAAACTCTTTGGAATGCTAAAGGATCTTAGACAAAGGCAGGCAAAAATGAAAGGATTGCCTCCTTTTGTACTGTTTTTGGAGAATTCTTTGCAGGATATGGCTACTTTATATCCTACAACATTGAAGGAGTTAGAAAAATGCCAGGGCGTTAGTGTTGGAAAATCTATTAAATATGGTAAGCCATTTGTTGAAATGATTGCTGAGTATGTAGAAGAGAATGACATAGAAAAGCCTGATGATTTTGTAATGAAGAGTGTAGCTAATAAAAGCAGTAATAAAATCTTTATTATTCAAAATGTTGATAAGAAAATTCCTCTAGAAACCATTGCTAAGACGAAAGACTTAAAACTAGATGTGTTATTAGAAGAAATGGAGACTATTGTTTCAAGTGGAACTAAATTAAACCTTAGTTATGCCATTGATGATATGTTGGATGAAGATGAGCAAGAAGAAATAATTGATTATTTTAGGAGTTGTGAAACATCTTCACTGGAAGTTGCACAAGAGGAACTATCAGATGCTGGTTATGATTATGAGCAATTGAAAATTATGAGAATTAAATTTCTTAGCGAGTATGGAAATTAGATAATAGTTTTTTATAATGATTAACCTGCATTTACTCAATGCAGGTTTTTTTATTTTGGATGTGAACGAATACTTCTAGTGTTTAAATTTGTAATAATTAATATTTTGATTCATTGGCTTTACTAAGGCACATACCTTTTCTAAAAACTGTTCTGCTGCATAGTGTTACTGCTTTTGGTGGTCCTCAAATGCATTTTGTAAGGATGCATAAATTGTTTACTCAGCAGCAGCATTATGTTTCAGAAGCTGAATTGTTAGAGATGAATGCCTTTGTACAATTGTTACCCGGAGCAAGTAGTACTCAAATCCTTACCTTAATTGGATTTAAGAGGGGTGGTGTTTTGCTCTCAATTTTGACTCTTGGAATATGGATATTACCTGCTTGTTTACTTATGGGCGGATTAAGTTTTTTACTTCCTTATCTGCAAGGTAAAAATGTTGCTCATTTATTTAGGTTTATTCAACCAATGGCTGTTGGATATCTTGCGTATGCTGCTTTTAAAGCATTTAATATTTCTATTAAACATCCGGCTACTTTTTTTATTATGTCAGGTGCTTTGATTATCACGCTGTTTATTCAATCTCCTTGGGTTTTTCCTGGGCTTATTGTTGCAGGTAGTTTCATCAGTAATTTTAGTAATAAACGAATCCCCGATGCTGAGAGTAAACCAAAACCAGTTAATTGGAGAAATATATGGATATTTGTTATTATATTTATAATAGCAGGTGTTCTTAGTGAATATTTCAGAATACATAATTTGCCCCTACGCAAGCCGGTAAGTTTGTTTGAAAACTTTTATCGTTTTGGGAGCATTGTGTTTGGTGGCGGTAGTGTCTTGATTACAATGATGTTCGAGCAATATGTAATTAGGTCCAAAACGCCTTACATGGCTTCTGCTGATTTTTTAACAGGTGCAGGATTGGTACAAGCTTTTCCAGGACCAATATTTTCAATTGCTTCTTTTGTAGGTGGTATGGTATTAAAAGATATGGGTCCGATGTTTCAGGTTTTAGGATGCATTATCGGAACCATAGGTATATTTCTTCCAAGTTTTTTATTGGTTCTTTTCTTTTACCCAATCTGGAACAATCTTAAAAAACACGTAGTAGTTTTTAGAGCTATGGAAGGAATCAATGCTGTCGTTGTTGGGATTATGGCAGCGGCAACTTTTCTTCTATTTATGGCCATTCCTGGCAGGTTTGATTGGAGTACAGTTATAGCGGTGTTAGTTAGTTTTTGTATGCTGGCGTTTACTAAAATTCCTTCACCATTTATTGTTTTATTCTTTCTACTACTTGGGTGGCTAATGTGATCTACTTATAATATGCACCCAACTCAATCTCTTCTCTTACCTTCTCTGGAACAAGATAACGGACCGTTTTACCTTCAGCTATTAGTTTCCTGATTTCGGTTGATGATATTTCTAGTAGGGGAGCTTTCAACTGAAATACATTTGGATGGTTTGTGGTATTATTAAATCCTGGTCTGTTGTAAACGAAAATTTTATACTTATTAAGTATCGCATCACCACTTTTCCATTTTGATAAATTCTGAATACTATCAGATCCAAGTATCAAGGAGTAGGAGTGTTGAGGGTATTTTTCTTCTAGAAGTGAGAGTGTGTCAATTGTATAAGACGGACGAGGTAATTTGAACTCTACATCAGACCATTTTAATTGATGATCATTTTCTATTGCTAGCTGAATTAAATGAAGGCGGTGGTATTCATTTAATAATGATTGAGATTTCTTAAAGGGATTTTGCGGAGACACTATAAACCATACTTGGTCTACATCTGTATTGTTGGCTACAAAGCTTGCTATTATTAGATGACCTATATGTACTGGATTAAATGATCCAAAGTATAAACCAATTTTCATAGTGAGATTCCTGGCTTCTATAATTCTTCTACCAAAATGTTTTCGGCCTCATTTAAACGAAGGCTTAGGTTATAACCAGCTACCGTAATAGATATGGGATCTCCAAGTGGAGCTTTCTTTTCTACTTTAATGGTCTCTCCTGGAATGCATCCCATCTCCATCAATTTAATGAAAATATCATCTTTTTCAAAGGAGTGGATGATAACAGTTTTGCCAATCTTTATTTCTGATAACTTCTTCATTGTTTCTTATTGCAAAAGTAGAAGCATTAATCTGTATTTTGTTACGAAATTTGGAAGTATGCCTAATGTGCCAATCGTTTTCAATTATGCTGATGTAAAGTCTATTGCACTAAAGAATAAAACCGGTTTAAAAACTTTTATCTTTTCCGTCTTTAAAAGAGAAAAGAAAAGGGTTGCCTCTATTAATTATATTTTTTGTTCTGATCAGTATCTTCTTCAAATCAATAAAGATTTTCTTCTGCACGACTATTATACTGACATCATTACGTTCGACCTTTCTGATAAAAATGCAATAGTTGGTGAAATCTATATTAGTGTAGATCGAGTTAAGGACAATGCCAACGTTCAAGGAACTTCCTTTTCAAACGAATTACTGCGGGTTATGTTCCATGGCGTTCTTCATTTGTGTGGCTATGGAGATAAAACAAAAAGTGAAATAACAGTAATGAGGCAAAAAGAGGATTATTATTTGCTTTGCTTTGATAAACTCAATAAATAATGTTCCACGTGAAACAGCACCTGTTTATACTTTTCCTTTTTCCCGTATGCCTTTTCGGCCAACAAATGGGTATTACAACTTTGGAAATAAGGGCTTTGCCAAGAATGCCAATAAGGGACACGGTAGTTGAACGGTTTTTATCCGAAAGTCAAGGTTTCAATTCACTGTCTAGTGTTCAGAGGGATTGGTTTTATTGGACCAACTATAGCCGAAAGAATCCAAAACGGTTTTGGGATAGTGTGGTTGTTCCGCTAATGGATGTTTTTCCCCCGCTGCGTAATTCTTATTCTGCCAGTTTAAAAAAAGAACTTTTCAACACACCTTCATTACCATTACTAAAGCCAAATGCCCCTTTGGCTAAAGTTGCAGATAAACATGCCAAGGAGCTTGCTGCAAAAAATGTTAATCCATCGCATACTTCTCCATCTGGTGCTACTTTTCAAGATAGGATGGAAGGTATTGGTATTCAATTTTGTGCTGGCGAAAACATTAGCTATGGGTTGTGGGAGCCTGTGCTAATGCTTACACTTTTGTATATAGATGAAGGCGTTCCGGATCTTGGGCATAGAAAATCGCTTTTAACCTCAACTTTCGTAGAAATGGGTATTGGCGTAGGGGCATTCCCTGATAAGAAAGTATTAATTGTTCAGGATTTTGCCTGTGCCCAATAATGGAGTTGCTGTTTCACGTGGAACAACACCCTGGTTTCCTCCGCAAGTTCTGTCTTATCTTTGCCCTTTATGTTTAATAAGTACGATGTTATAGTTGTAGGCGCAGGTCATGCTGGATGCGAAGCCGCTGCTGCTGCTGCCAACCTGGGCAGTAAGGTTTTGTTGGTCACAATGAATATGCAGACCATAGCTCAAATGAGCTGCAACCCTGCTATGGGTGGGATTGCAAAAGGGCAAATCGTTCGAGAGATTGATGCTTTGGGTGGTTACAGCGGCATAGTTACAGACGCAAGCTTGATACAATTTAGAATGCTGAATAAAAGCAAGGGTCCTGCAATGTGGAGCCCCAGGGCTCAGTCTGATAGAATGCTATTTGCTAACAAGTGGAGAGAAATGCTGGAAAACACGCCTAATGTTGATTTCTACCAGGATACAGTAAGTTCAATATTAATTAAAGACGGTCGTGCTGTAGGGGTAATTACGGGTATGGGCCATCAAATTTCCTCTAAATCAGTAGTTGTTACGAGCGGTACATTTCTAAATGGCGTCATTCATATTGGCGAAAAAAGGTTTGGTGGTGGAAGAATGGCAGAGAAAGCAGCAACGGGTATTACAGAACAGCTAGTAGAACTTGGCTTTGAAAGCGATAGGCTTAAAACAGGAACGCCACCAAGAATAGATGGAAGAAGCCTTGACTATAGCAAAATGGAAGAGCAAAAAGGAGATGAAGAAATTGTTGGATTTTCTTATTTGGATGTCCCTAAAATTTCTTCTGATAAACAAAGAAGTTGCTTTATTACCTATACAAGTACAGAAGTACACGATGCTTTGAAAACAGGTTTTGACAAAAGCCCGATGTTTCAAGGTAGGATAGAAGGGGTTGGTCCCAGATACTGTCCAAGTATTGAAGATAAGATTAATCGATTTGCTGATAGAGATCGGCACCAGCTATTTGTAGAGCCGGAAGGATTTAATACAGTGGAGATCTATGTAAATGGATTCTCAACATCTTTGCCTGAAGAAGTCCAATTCAAAGCGTTGAAAATGGTACCGGGTTTTGAAAATTGTAAAATGTTTAGACCAGGCTATGCTATTGAATATGATTTTTTTCCTCCAACACAGCTGACCTATTCGTTAGAAACAAAAAGAATACAAAACCTGTTTTTTGCCGGGCAGATTAATGGTACTACCGGGTATGAAGAAGCAGCATGCCAAGGGCTAATAGCAGGAATAAATGCGCACCTTAAATGCAAAGAGCTTGATCCATTTGTACTTAAAAGAAGCGAAGCTTATATAGGCGTACTTGTAGATGACCTGATCAGCAAGGGTACAGATGAACCTTATAGAATGTTCACTAGCCGGGCAGAATATCGTACACTTCTTAGGCAAGATAATGCTGACTTGCGACTAACCGAAATGAGTTATCGTATTGGGCTTGCGTCTCAAGTAAGGATGGACAATGTGATTAATAAAAAGAATGGCGTCAATAAAATAAAAGAAATTCTTTTTCAATATTCTGTGGAGCCCGACGAAATCAATACGTTTCTGGAAGCAGGAAGCGGAGCGCCGTTGAATCAAAAACAGAAACTCGCACAATTGCTTTTGCGGCCTAATTTGGATTTGAAATCATTAATTGGAGCATCTCCAAGCATTCAACAAGCTTTAGCGGGTTTCTCAGCCGATATGTTAGAGCAGGCTGAGATACTAGTGAAGTATGATAGCTATATTACCAAAGAACGCGATTTGGTCGAAAAAATGAGCCAACTTGAAAACCTGGTAATTCCGGACACATTTAACTACGATAAAATGCAATCGCTTTCAAATGAAGCCCGGCAGAAATTCAATAAAATAAGGCCGCGAACGCTAGGACAAGCAAGCAGGATAAGTGGCGTTAACCCTACCGATGTGCAAATATTGATGGTGTTTATGGGAAGATAAGTTGGCGAAGAATTTATTATAATTAAATTATAATTGTTTTGTAACAAATTGACAAACAAATATTTATATAAATTTATTCCCTTTTCTATTTTTTAAAAACCATCTCGGTAAAAAAAAACATGTAATTTGTTATTCAAATTGCCTGAAATAAATTGATAAAACTGATCAATAAATGAAAGGATCATGGAGGTTCTAATTGCCACCACTTTTTATTAGTTCAATTACTTTTTCCATTTTATTGTCTATTCCTTTCTTAATGTTTTGGGATGAGGGATAAGTATCAATATCCGGAAATATGCCTCTGCCCGTTTTAGGATTATTTTTATTTAATACTACTCTAAAAAGCGGCAGCCGTACTCTTATTTTGGAGTTGGGTAATACAATGTCTGGAATATGAATGGCGCTATTGCCATACGAACCACCACCGGTTTCTTCTCCTATTATCGTTACATTTTGCTGGCCCTTAAGATTATTTGTTACCAACGTGGCGGCAGAAAAAGTATAACCGCCGATTAATAGAAATACCTGACCATCAAAATGGTTGTTCTTTTTGGGTTTAAAAATTCCTTTTTCAAAATATTGAAAATGAATTCTATTGTCTTGCTTCCGTTTGCCAGCCAAATGCAAACTCATCCAATAAATCAGCCAATGGTGAATGTATTTTTTATTATGAAAAGACCTGCTATGCGCTGCTACAGTATCAGCAATCTTAAATGGCTTTTGGGCAAGGTAGCTGGTAAATAAGGTGGATAAACTTATACTACCACCCGTATTTCTACGCAAATCGATGACAAGATTTTGGACCTTTTTTTCTTTCAGTGTATTGAAACTCTTTCTGAAAAATTTTCGAAGCTTTCCTTTGCTAAAGGTGTTTACTTCCATTACTGCCATGTTCTTTGAACTGTCTATTCTCATATTTCTTGATGCGGAAAGTTCATTCTCTTTTTGTTGTTTTTTTGAGATTAAAACGACTGGTTTTTTTATAACCTTTTTTGCTGTATCCGTTATATAAACATAGTTCTTTGAGATATGAATGTGTTCTAAGCCATTACTATCAAGGTACTTTATAGTATACTGACTGTCTATACCAAATGCGTTTTTATAATAGGCGCCAAAGTTGAAACTGATCGCCTGGTGTTTAAAATTGTTACTAAATCCATCTGTACTGATGAGGCTGCTAATACTATCAATTATCTTTGAAGTACTATAATTGTTAATCGCCAAAATGATGGTGCCTCTTTTTAATGCAGAGTCCTTTCTTAGTAGATTATTGATTACAACTGCACTATCGCTCCAAACTTTAATGTTGAATGGAAATAAAGGCAGTTTCTTTTTCTCAAAATACTTGATATATGCTTTGGATGCTCGTGTAGATGTATGGCCACAATGAACATTGCTTACCCAATAAGCCACTTTATTTCTAAACTGCGCTTCTGTTAGCGAATCTTTAATTCCAGTCGCAATTGCGTCATATAACCGATCTAACGAATCTTTTGTCGTGTACCAATAGAGGCTAGGATGATTGGCTTCTAATGTTTCTTTTAAAATAGCAAAGTCTTTTTTTAGTTGTTCGGGAGCAAACTTATGCTCCGGATAAAAGGATGTTTTTGTGGTGCTGCAAGACATGAGCAAGGCAACAGCAAAAACGACTAGTACATTGGTTTTAAACACAATGGCAATATAATAAAGCTATGGTTTCGGTGCACATTAATTTAGAAGAATTAGTATGCTTTTCTGTTTAGTTAACAAAAGAAAGAAAAGGCCGAATTGTCTATCAACAAGTACAAGTGTGTGACACAACAATGTTCAACATAGTCTCAAATGCATGTCAACAAAAAAGTGAATTATGCACTCACAATAGAATTAGCATTATTGAAATGCATTCCATCCTTGTGCTGTAAGTTTATGTGTACTGCCGCCTTTGGTTATCAGATGCACTCCCTCCTCTTTATCTGTGATATAACCAATGACAGAGATTTGTTCATTCAATACCAATTTCTCATAATCTGCTTGTTTCACGGTAAACAGTAGTTCGTAATCTTCACCTCCGCTAAGTGCACAAGCGGTGGGATCCATTTCCAACTTGTAAGCGTATTGTTTGGCCTCATCATTCACGGGTATTTTATCTTCATACACGACACATCCGGCATTGCTTTGTTTGCAGATGTGAAGAATTTCGCTGCTCAGCCCGTCGCTGATGTCCATCATGCTGGTTGGTTGAATATCTGATGCTTCGAAAAATTCGATGATATCCACCCTGGCTTCTGGTTTTAGCATACGTCCAACAATGTATTCTTCATTTTCGAGATCGGGTTGTATGCCTGGGTTTTCGAGGTAAATTTTCTTTTCTCTTTCTAAAATAGTTAACCCGAGAAATGCACTGCCGAGGTCGCCGCTTACACAGAGCAAATCTCCTTTTTGTGCACCGCTTCTCTTGACCATTTTATCAGGAGCTATTTCGCCCAAAGCCGTAACGCTTATGATAAAACCTTTTTGAGAAGAGGATGTATCTCCTCCAATCAGGTCCACCTTGTACTTCTCGCATGCCAAATACACACCTTCATAAAAATCATTCAATGCTTCCAGGCTAAAACGGTTGCTGAAAGCAATGTTCATGGTGATGTGAGTAGGGGTAGCGTTCATAGCCAATATATCACTCAGGTTTACCACTACACTTTTGTATCCAAGGTGTTTTAGTGGTGTGTACATGAGGTCGAAATGAATGCCTTCAATCAGCATATCTGTAGAGATGACTGTTTGTTTGCCAAAATGATCGATTACTGCACCATCGTCGCCTACTCCTAAAATGGTAGAAGCGTTGTGTGTTTCAAAGTTTTTTGTGAGGTGATCTATCAACCCAAACTCACCCAAAGAAGTTATTTCTGTTCTGTTTTCCATTATGCTTTTTTGCCTTTATATTTAATTTCCACATTGGCAACTCCTGCGTTGACCATATCAATTTTTTTAGCTGCACTTTTGCTTAGATCAATTATTCTGCCTGCTACAAAAGGTCCTCGGTCATTGATCTTTACTTTTACAGTCTTTCCATTAGTAAGGTTTTTGACGGTAACTTTTGTTCCAAATGGAAGCGTTTTGTGAGCAGCGGTATTTTTCGATTGTCTAAAAACTTCACCGCTTGCTGTTTTTCTACCGTCATATTTATCAGCATAATAAGATGCCTTACCAGTTTCTGTTATTTTTTTGCCGCACGATGCAATGACCAACAACAAAAGCGCATAGATGATTTTCCGCATTTTCAAATTTACCTGCATAACCATTTGGAGGACAGGTAGGTGGATTAATAGTGGCTGCAATTAGATATAATGCACATATTTGTTTATCGGCTGAACGGTCTGTGCCACATATTTTTTGGATGGCCAATACAATTGATCCGATAGGCAAAGCCCTTTTTAAACAAACGGAAACTTTGCCACTTTGGCTTCCAGGTTTTTGTCCCGCACCTTTACAAATATTTTAGAGTCTATAGCAGACAGTTCTTTGGAAACATATCCCAATCCTACTGCTTTTGCTAATGAAGGTGCTTGGGTACCACTGGTCACTACACCAATAATATTGCCTTCAGAATCTACAATGTCGTAGCCATGGCGAGGAATGCCTTTGTCAACCATTTCAAACCCAATTAGCTTGCGGGTAATGCCTTGTGCTTTTTGTTTTTCCAGTATTTCTTTTGCGGTAAAGTCTTTGGTGAATTTGGTAATCCAACCCAAACCAGCTTCTAGTGGGGTGGTAGTGCTGTCAATATCGTTGCCATATAAACAATAACCCATTTCTAGTCTAAGTGTATCTCTTGCACCTAGTCCAATTGGTTTAATTCCTAACGTTTTGCCGGCTTCAAAAATGGCATTCCATATTTTATTTGCATTATCGCTAGTGTCATCAAAATATATTTCTACGCCACCACTACCAGTGTAGCCGGTAGCGCTTACCAATACATTATCTACACCGGCAAAACGACCTTTTACAAACGTGTAATATTTCAGGTTCATAATGTCCATGTCTGTAAGAGGCTGAAGAATTCTGCAGGTATTGGGCCCCTGAATGGCCAACAGGCAGGTTTTGCTGCTGATGTTGTGCATTTCTACATTGTTGACATTGAAACGAGTGATCCAGTTCCAGTCTTTTTCTATGTTGGATGCATTAACTACCAGCATGTATGTTTGGTTTTCTTCTATGCAATAAACGATGAGGTCATCTACTATGCCGCCATCCTCGTTGGTGAGGCAACTGTATTGCGCTTTTCCGGCTGCTAGTTTAGATGCATCGTTAGTTGTGACTCGCTGTATGAGATCTAGCGCAAGGCTCCCTTTTAAGATAAACTCACCCATATGGCTTACATCGAACACGCCGGCATTGTTGCGGACTGCCGCATGTTCATCGTTGATGCCTGTATAGCTGATTGGCATATTGTAGCCTGCAAATTCGGCCATCTTAGCGCCGAGTGCTTTGTGTTTTTCTGTAAAAGGAGTATTCATCATATGGAAGGAAGTTTAGGTGGCAAAAATAGGTGGAAATTGGGTGATGGAAGGGGGAATATTTTGAAAGTGGGCAGTACCACTATATGTAGCTTTACTTGGTACGCCCCTTTCAGCAATAGTAATAAAAACGAGCATTTAAAGAATAGGATTTTTTAATTGGAAAGCCATTTATTTCCCGGAATCGTTCTCGATTTTAAATAATCCAATATATGCTTCAAACAAGTTAATTTGAATGGTTGACCAAAAAATAAAAACGTGAATTTATGCGCTATCAGAAAAGCCTTCGACTTAATAATTTACGTTCAAAGCTACACAAACCCATAACTCATATCCCCATCCTTTTCATCTTTAATGGTAATACCCAAATCCAATAGTTGATTTCGGATGTCATCGGAGGTAACAAAATCTTTATTTGCCTTAGCCTGTTTTCTTAGATTGATTAAGACTTGCATCACGCCTTCTAGTTTTGAATTGTCTCCTTTAAACTCACCCTTCAGTCCAAATATATCTTCAATAAACAGTCTTATTTTCTGTTGCATCTGCTGAAAGGTGGTAAGTTTAAGAACAGCGGGAGAAAGATGTTTGTCTTTGATAGAATTGATGACCGGTACCATTTCAAACATATTGGCCATTACTCGTGCAGTACTGAAATCATCATTCATCAACTCGTCAAATTCGGCCAACATAACAAGAATTTTTGAATCCAATTCAGCATCAACACCATCATCATCAAATCCAAGTGTTTCAATGTTCATTTTCTGCAAAGCTTCATGTGCCTCCCACAGCCTTTTCAGTCCTTTTTCAGCAGCTTGCAAAGCCTCGTTGCTAAAGTCGAGCGTACTGCGGTAGTGCGATTGCAATATGAAAAACCGGATTGTCATAGGTGTATAAGCCTGCGTTAGTTCTGAATGATTGCCACTAAACAGCTCACTCAGCTTTATGACATTGTTGTAGCTCTTGCCCATCTTGCGCCCATTGATGGTAATCATGTTGTTGTGGATCCAATACTTAGCCAGCATTTTATGGCTGCAAACGGCACTTTGTGCTATCTCGCATTCATGATGCGGAAACTGAAGATCCATGCCACCGCCATGTATGTCAAATTCATCTCCCAGGTATTTACTGCTCATGGCCGAGCACTCTATGTGCCAGCCGGGAAAGCCTTCGCCCCAGGGACTTTTCCAATGCATGAGGTGCTCAGGTGGGGCATTTTTCCAAAGTGCAAAATCGCTTTTATTTCGTTTTTCGTCCTGATTATCCAGCTCTCGGGTGGTATCTATTTGATCGTCCAAAATGCGTCCGCTGAGCATACCGTATGGAAGTCCTTTTTTGCTAAAATCGGTGTTGTATTTATCTACATCAAAATAGACACTTCCGTTGGCTACGTAGGCATATCCATCTGCTATGATTTTTTCAATCATGGTTATCTGCTCTATTATGTGGCCGGTGGCAGTTGGTTCAATGCTAGGTTCAATGGTATTAAATTCCTTCATTGCCCAATGAAACATATTGGTATATTTCTGTACCAATTCCATGGGCTCCAATTTTTCAAGCAATGCTTTTTTGTTGATTTTGTCCTCAGCTTCCCGGCCTTCTTCTTCAAAATGACCTGCATCTGTAATGTTGCGAACATATCGAACCTTGTAGCCGATGTGTTGAAGGTAGCGCAGCACAATATCAAAAGTGATGTATGGGCGTGCGTGACCCAAATGACTTTCGCCACTAACCGTGGGTCCGCATACGTACATGCCTACATGTCCGGGTGTGATGGATTTAAATTCTTCTTTCTGACGAGTAAGGGTGTTGTATACTTTGAGTGATGACATTGCTTAGTTGTTATAAAGCGAAAATAGTAAATGAAAAGCAGTTGTAGGAGGAAAGGTAATGGAGGGAGGAAAAGTCATGAAGGTCATAGGGGGTCATTAAGAGGAGGGGTCATAAAAGGTCATTAAGAGAGAGGGTCATGAAAGGTCATTAAGAGAGAGGGGGTCATAAAAGGTCATAGAGAGAGGGGGTCATAAAAGGTCATAGAGAAAGGGGGTCATAAAAGGTCATAGAGAAAGGAGGGGTCATAAAAGGTCATTAAGAGAGAGGGGGTCATAAAAGGTCATTGAGGGAGGAAGGGTCAAAGAGGGTCATTAAGAGGAAGTGTCATAGACGGTCACTGAGGGACGAGAGGTTGTTGAAGGTCATTAAGATAGGAGGGATCATTAAGAGGAGGGGTCATGAAAGGTAATTGGGAGGTGCGAGGTCATAGAGGGTTGTTGAGAAAATTGGTCTTAAAAGTTAAAAGGAACATTGCTCAGAAAGCTTGATTGTGTAGTAAAAAATTGTTTGAATGAAAATGTGATTAACCGATTATGTTACTATCAAGTTATTAACGTTTGCTATAACATTGTTATATATATGGAACTTACAAATAGAACAGAAAGTTGAATCCATTATTTATGCTAAAAAAACGATTATTATGATTACAAATGTGTTAACGATTACACTCTATTTCTCTTGTACGGTTATTTTGTTTTTAATGATTGCTAAGCTCAACATTTTTTCCAGGCAACGAAATGAGCACACTTACCATGTCATGTGCTTGTTGTATTTTCCGGGTTTCGATATCATGGTTACTTCGGATTCTCGGCAAAAGCGAGACAAGAAATTGCAGAACAGGCTAACTAGGTATTTATTTGTGCTTTCAACTTATGTTATACTGGTTATTAATTTCTTGAATTAATAAATTTGTTATTGAAGATAAATTTAACCGGCTCAACTATTGTTGTAAATAAGTTTTCATTTCGTTACCGGGCAATGAGTGCCTGTGTTTTTTCTTCATGGTTCCAATTAGGCATAGCATTAGTAAATAAATAGAACATATCATTTATAGAACACTTTTAAATTAGATGGTTTCAAATATGGTTTCATAAAGGAATACCCCAATTTCTTTAACAGGGCCACACTTTTACATGGACTACCTTTACTTACATGGAAAATTTTGAGATTGTCATATTTTTTATGACCATTCTGATAGCGCTATCAGCTATAGCTGACAAAATAAAATTGCCATCTCCTATCATGTTGGTTATAGTAGGGCTTATTGTTGGGTTTATTCCTTTTTTGCCAGACCTTGAATTGAATCCTGAGATTGTATTTCTAGTTTTTCTGCCACCAATATTGTTTGATGCTGCAACCCGTACATCGTGGCACGATTTCAAACGTGAGATAAAGCCCATTTCTACCCTTGCAATATCGCTTGTATTGTTTACAACCGTGGCGGTAGCCATTACAACTTATTATTTAATTCCCGGCTTTACCTGGGCATTGGCATTTGTATTGGGTGCTATTGTTTCTCCTCCTGATGCAGTAGCGGCAACTAACATAATCAAAGGGCTGGGCTTAAATAGAAAAGTAGTCACAATAATAGAAGGAGAAAGTCTTGTAAATGATGCTTCTGCACTTATTGCCTACCGCTATGCGGTTGCTGCAGTTGTTAGCGGAACATTTTTTTTCTGGGAAGCGTTAGCAGAGTTTTTTTGGATAGCTATTGGTGGAATTATCATAGGATATGCTTTTGGATACCTTATGGTGTTTGCACACGGTAAAATAAAAAATAATGCAATAGTGGACACGAGTTTAAGCTTATTGTCTCCTTATATAGCCTATCTTTTTGCTGAACGCTTTCATATGTCAGGCGTACTTGCTGTTGTAAGTGCAGGGTTGTACATTTCGTGGATGTCCAGAGAAGTATTTTCATCTCAGGCAAGATTACGGACAACGGTAGTTTGGGAAACAATCATTTTTTTGCTAAATGGCATCATCTTTATTCTCATTGGGCTTCAAATGCCAGCCTTGGTAAAAGATCTTTCTGCCGGATCGCTAATCAGACTAATCGGTTATGGATTGATTATTAGTGCTGTAACTGTGGTCATAAGAATATTGTGGGTATTTGCAGGGGCTTATTTCAGTACCATTTATTCCAGAAAAAATAAAAATTTGTCATTACCTGAAGAGGAGATTTCTTGGAAGAATGTTTTGATTGTAGCATGGACAGGAACAAGGGGAGTAGTTAGCCTAGCTACAGCATTGGCGCTTCCAATTGCTATTAGTTACGATCACCCATTCCCCAATCGCCATTCAATTTTGTTGCTTGCTTTTGTAGTTATTATGGCTACATTATTTGTACAGGGTCTAACACTTCCGCTACTCGTACGGCTCTTAAAAATGCCATTGCTAACAAAACCTCAAAAAGATGAAGAAGGAGAATTACAAGTCCAACTTTCCCGCCAAATCCTTCATTATCTCAAAAATGATTTTCCGATATCGCTAGATGAAAAAGTTTACAATCAGTTACGAAAACAATACGAGTTGATTTTGAATCTTTACTTGCAAGGCAATCTTCCTATAAGACAGCAAAAGACAGAAAATACGAATAGGAACAGTTATATAAGTCAAATACTTTCGGCACAACTTCTAGTGCTGAAGTATGAAAGGGAACTGCTGCTGGAGTTTCATAAAGATGGGGCATACCCAGAAGAAATTATCCATAAAGCAGAGCGCTTGCTTGACTTTGAAGAATTGCGTTTAGATGCACTCATACAAAAGGGAAAAGAAAATGATTTTGATGTTATAGCTGTGTCGGATCCCCCATCAATATTATAAATTTTTTTTTCAACCACATTCAGTTAGAATGGCATTTTGCAATCTCTACGATCCTCTTTCCAAACGGCAACAAAGCAACTTCTACCATTTTAAAATGTTGGCGGGCAAAGGGAATGCCTATAATGGTAATGAATAATAGGCAACCAAAGATTACATGCATGACCGCAATGCCCAATCCTGCCCATAGCAGCCATAAAATATTGAGAATAACAGAAAGGCAACCCGAAGAATTACTTGTGCTGACGGCTTCTTTTCCAAATGGCCACAACATAAACATTCCCAACTTAAAACATTGAATTCCGAATGGGATACCAACGATAGTAATGCACAAAATCAGTCCGCCAAAAAAATAACCAAAAGCAGCAATTAAGCCACCAAACAGCAGCCAAATAATATTGCCTAGTAAATTGTCTATTCGCATTTTTTATGGTTAAGGTATAAAAATAAGGGAATAATTCTTTCAAGTTGATGAAGTTTCTTTGATAACATACTTCCTATTGCATCGGTCGGATTAATATTCTTATTTTTATCGGGAATAATAAAACAGTCAACAATAATGAAGCACTTAATTTTCTTTGGAATAATACTTACAATCCTTTTTGGAAATGCTAATGCACAAACATTAAATGCACAGAAACTAGATAGTTTGTTACAAAAACTGGAATCCAAAGATAAGTTTATGGGAAGCATAGCTATTATGGAAAATGGAAAAATGTTGTATTCGAAAGTAATAGGCTTTGCTGATATAGAAACAGAAAAGCGATCAATTGTAGAGACAAAATATCGAATTGGTTCCATTTCAAAAATGTTTACCTCCTGCTTGGTTTTTAAAGCAATTGAAGAAAACAAATTGTCTCTTAATCAAACGATTGACAAGTTTTTTCCGACCATTAAGCATGCAGAAAAGATAACGATTGAAAACTTACTAAACCACAGAAGCGGTATTCACAATTTCACCAATGATTCTGACTATTTACAATACAATACAACAATAAAATCTGAGCCTGAAATGGTAGCCATTATCCAGAATGGAAAAAGTAATTTTGAACCAAATACCAAAGCGGAATACAGCAATTCCAACTATGTTTTATTGAGCTTTATCCTTCAGAAATTATACAACAAACCCTATAAAGAACTATTAGCTGAAAAAATAATTAAACCGTTAGGTTTGAAGCATACATATTTTGGAAGCAAGATTTCTATTGCATCAAACGAATGCAATTCCTATAGCTATATTGAAAAATGGGAAAAAGAAACAGAAACAGATATGTCAATCCCAATGGGTGCAGGAGCGGTTGTATCAAACCCTACAGATTTAGTAAATTTCATAGAAGCGTTGTTTAAAGGAAAAATAATTAATGAAGCAAGTTTGGAGAAAATGAAAACGATTCGCGATAATTATGGAATGGGCATTTTTCAAGTTCCTTTTCGCGACAAGAAAGGATATGGTCATACAGGAGGTATTGATGGTTTTCATGCTGTTGTATGTTATTATCCTGATAGCAAATTAAGCGTTGCGCTCACCTCGAATGGAATGGTATATGAAAGCAACAATATTTTGATAGCAGCATTGAGTAGTTATTTTGGATACCCATTTACAATACCAACTTTTGAGTCTGTTAAACTAGAAAGTGGGGAGTTGGACAAGTATATTGGAGTATATAGCAGCCCTGATTTTCCTTTAGCGATTACCATTACCAAAGATGGTAATAAACTGTTTGCACAAGCTTCGGGTCAATCTGCTTTCCCATTGGATGCAACAGGAAAAGACATATTTGAATTTGCTCCGGCAGGCATAAAGCTTGAATTTAAGCCAACAGAAAAGCAAATGATATTAATGCAAGGAGGAAGAAAATTTGTATTGACTAAAAAATAGAAATGAGCATTCGTGAAATCATAGATGAAACGTATAAGGAAGTAAAAGCAATGCATGACGAAGGCAAATTAGCGTCTTATATTCCCGAATTAGCGAATGTTGATCCTGATAAATTCGGTGTGTATATTTCAACGGTAGATGGCTATGGTTATGGCAGAGGAGACGATGACACCTATTTTTCTATTCAAAGCATCGTAAAGGTAATTTCTCTCACAATGGTTTACGAAAAAATGGGCGAAAATATATGGGAGCGCATTGGAGTGGAACCTGCAGGCACACCGTTTAATTCTTTAGTTCAGTTAGAAACAGATTTTGGTATTCCAAGGAATCCCTTTATTAATTCTGGAGCATTGGTAATATGCGATATGCTGCTCAGTAATTTTAAAAATGCAAATGAAGAATTGCTGGCCTTCACAAGGTTTATCTCAGACATACCGACCTTGAATTATTCGCAAAAAATAGCCAATTCCGAAAAGTCTGTTGGTTATAGAAATACAGCGTTGTGTAATTTTATAAAATCATTTGGCAACATAATGAATGAACCTTCTGATGTTCTAGAATTATACTTTATGATGTGCTCGATGGAAATGAATTGTAACGAACTTTCAAAGACATTTTTATTTTTGGCAAATGGCGGAAGCAAACTATCTGAAAAGCAAAAAATACTATCTGAAAGTCAGTCTAAAAGAATTAATGCACTTATGCAAACCTGCGGTTTCTATGACGAGTCCGGAGAGTTTACTTTTAAGGTTGGGCTACCAGGAAAAAGCGGAGTTGGCGGAGGGGTAGTAGCTATTCTTCCAAATAAATACAGCATTGGTGTTTGGAGTCCAAAATTAAATAAGAAAGGAAATTCTGTAAAAGGGATGAAATTTCTAGAGCTGTTTACTACTAAAACAAGACTATCTATATTTTAAAAATCTGGTTTAATTTATGGTAATTCCAAATAAACTTCGTTTAACAAAAAGGTCATCAACACTATTTTTTTTATTGATCTGTCCTATTTGAAAATTGTTAATAGTATGCACCTTGCTACTTTTAAAAAGGATATTAGATGTAATTTTATTTTTAAAGAAACTAATTATACGGGTTTATTATCGGCCATTTGTTTGTAACTCCTTTTTTGGTGTAATGGACAAAATTAATGGTCTTTTTAGGGGTCTTTTGTTCAAGTGGACAAAATTAATGGTCTTTATTTTTGAGCTTTATTTCGTTGTTGTTAATAAATCAAATCTTTGCATTGTCAAGCAAAACGGAAGTAGGCTATGCTGGAGAGCAACCTGCCAGGGATAGCTTGATGTTCGAAGTAAATACTTCAAAATAGCTGCTCGATTGGGCAGCTATTTACTTTGAACCTATGCCTTCAAAAACTCATCTATATACTTCTTTTTTCGTACATCCGATAAGCCATTGTGATTTCTCAATTTGTTCTTTAGGTCGGAAAAATGACCATCTATGGCGTTGGTGGTATTTGGGATGTTTAACTCCATCTTGTCGTACCAGGTAAAGAGCCAGGGGAGGTTTGTTTTGAGACTTCTATAAGCACTTCTCAGCCTTTTATGAACGTACCTGTTCTTACCCTTTATATCTACTTTTCTTTCGTTCAAAAAGTTGCACCACTTGCTGTGCCAAGCTGCCAGGCCGCCTTCAAAACTTTCTTTATCCGTATGTGCCAGCAACAATACAAGCTCCCACAACTCTTTGCTGGCCTGCATCTTAGGCTTCTTTGTCAAATACCTTCTTATGATGGCGACCTGATGAAAGTTGCACATTTGAACAGGGGTTCCATTGAATAATTGCAGTAATCCTTTACGGCCATCACAAATAATGGATTGTATTTTTATACCTCGTCTTGTTATTTCTTCAATGCCGGACAGGTATAGCTTATTGGTCTCTTGTTTTACATATTGCTTGAATAATATTTGCCCCGTAATACTGTCTTTGAAGACCATGACACCGAACTTCCTTCCAAAATAAGTAGTGTCCATCAAAACATTGGCAATTCCCGAAAAGGTGGTCGTCCGTTGTACTGTAGCGGTATCTAATTTTCGCTGGATGGTCTTTGTGGAACAGCCATATTTTTGGGAAAGCTGCAAATAGGTTTGCGTGCCTTGTGTGTACTCGATCCAGAGTACTTCGGCATCAATTACTAGCTGGTAATTTTGAAGATATTGTTTGCCACAAGCGGCACATTTATAGCGCTGAATGCCTCTAACTTTGCCGTATTTTAACGTTATTTTCGACCCACAATAAAAGCAGTTTTTTTACTCATTTCCATGATTTCGACCAAAGCTAAGACCAGTAAGGGTT
>JANMZN010000182.1:0-10524 GCA_031383285.1 Segetibacter sp. | reverse complement strand
CTTTCTTCAAGCGTTTCCAAGCACAAGATAAATATCAAAGAGACCTTGACAAATCTGCTAAAAACGCATCCTGATTTAGCTGTACGTTTCAAAGATGCAAAGCCGTTGGAAACCATTAAAGGTTATGGTTTGCCATTAGGTTCTAAGAAGCGACAACTATCGGGAGATCGTTTTCTGCTTACCGGAGATGCTGCTGCTTTAATAGATCCATTTTCGGGTGAAGGAATTGCAAATGCCATCAGAAGCGGAAGAGTTGCTGCTGACCATATTACAAAATGCTTTGAGCATAAACAATTTTCAGCCAGTTTTAATAAGGCGTATGATAAGGAGATTTACAGAAGAATGTGGAACGAATTTAAAATAAGCAGAACCCTTCAAAATGTAGTGCGTTATCCCAGGTTGTTCAATTTTGTTATTAAAAAAGCTCGCCAAAGTAAATACTTACAGAATTTTTTAGTAGAAGCATTGGCCAATGTAGAAAAGAAAAAGAAAATACTCTACAAACCAGCTTTCTATTTTAGAATGCTTTTCAAGTAAGTGTTTTATTCGGGAATATCTTTACTTACCTCCCTTAGAAACAGGTCGCTTAGTTTAGAAAACTTTTTACTTATTCTATTTGGCAAAGGAATATCAGTATTGCCTTGTGTTGATACTATCCTTAACAATGTAGCCGGGCGATTTTTCAAAATTTCTACATCTTCCAAGCTAATGATGTAATGATGAACATAAATGTTTTGTATGTCTGATCCATTAAATGGTATTTGAGCCCGATACTCAAGTTTAACCACAGATCCATCAGTCAATACAAACCAAACTTTGTCATTTTCACCTATTAATGTTCCTGTACTTCCATAACCAATAATGTTCAGGTAATAGTTGCGACCGTTAGAGGAATAAGATGTGCCCAACCCTGTTGTTAATCC
Organism: Segetibacter sp.; assembly: GCA_031383285.1. Lineage (GTDB taxonomy): Bacteria > Bacteroidota > Bacteroidia > Chitinophagales > Chitinophagaceae > Segetibacter. Next base: position 9,601 of record JANMZN010000182.1, on the reverse strand, counting down.
TTGCTTTAACGTCAATATTGAGGTTTCAACCGTTCTTTCATTTGTAAACCCATCAATTGTACTGGACTTTATTTCCTGGGCAAAGCTTACTATAGAAAATAAAATGCAGATTGAGAAGAAAATAGCTTTCATAACTAATTTAGAAATTATCCATTTAAAATATGCTTTGCAAAAATTGAATAAATAGCGCAAACTCAAATGTTATTTTCAACATTATCATTTAATTTTAACTGAAACCCTACTTTTTGTTCTTTATTCGCGTCTTATTCCTATATTTGAACAGTGTTTAGAACAATAGAAACGTACCCTAATTAAAATACTTATGACTTTAGCGGAAATTCTCTCCATATTATTTGGCAACAAGCCTGAATTGGTTCCTATTCCTTTACCAAGTGAAGAACAGCCATTTAAAAGGTAATATTTTATTATTAATTTTTTAAGAAGCTCTGCATAACCGCAGGGCTTTTATATTTTATAATAATGAATACAATAAGCCAGCAGCTACTGCACCTGAAATGGTATTAATAAAGTTGACTTGATTATTATTAAAGATGTTGCTGTTTTCAAGAGTAGCACCCAATATTGAATCAACGAGATTGCCGATTGTTCCAGCAATAACGATAATAATAAAATCCCGACTTTGTAAGCTTGCAAGCATATGAACCCCTCCTATCAGGCAACTTCCAGAAAATCCAATAAGTGTTCCTTCTAAACTAACAACTCCATTTAACCCCTTTTGAGACTTTCTGAAATTAAGAATACAATAAAACTTTCTACCATAAATATTACCAAGTTCAGATGATAATGTATCTGCAATGGCAGCGGCAAAACTTCCTGCAATCATAATACAAATCAGTTGTTTATCAAAAGTAAAAATCAAAAAAAATATAGAGAGCAAAAAAGCTGCACCACAATTGGCAAATACCTGCCCAAATGATCTTGTTCCAATATTTTCTTCAGAAATGTTGAGCTGGTTCTTTTCTTTCATTTTAAAACCCGTAGCAAAAGTGCCAAGCAAGAAAAAAGCCGCCAACTCAACTAACCCAATAAACCCTACAGAATAATAAATTGTCAAAGCAATTACACCTCCCGCTAAGGCTGCGGAAACTGTAATTTTTTTAAGCACAACAGCAAGAATTGCTGCTATGCAAATAACTAGAATAACTATTACCATCAAATTAATTTATACAATTATATTGTTAATAAAAAATTAATTTATTTTCAAAATTATTTAACAATCAATGAAAAAACTCCATTATCTTTAACAACGATTTACAATATCCCCTAAAAAGCCAGTATAACAGTTTTGAAATACTAAGGTGTATGCTTGCTATTCATATTTTAATTAGGTTATTTTTTCCTTACAAAAAACTGTTTGCGGTTTTTTAGCAAAGTTATTTCCACTATTTATTTTCTACTATTTTTTTAACATCAAAACTTTTATTATGAAAAAAATTTTTTTACCTCGATTAATGGTATTTTTATTTGTAGCCAACTTGTTTTCAGCCACAAATATTTATGCTCAAAACTGGAAACTGACCGGTAATTTTTTAACGCCTGCTGATACTGGCCTCTTAGGTACTACAAATAACAAAGCGGTAAGTATAATTACTAACGGTGCTAATCGGTTATTCATAAATAGAACAGGAGCAGTAGGCATCAATACCAATAACCCGCTTACTAAATTTCATGTTAGTGGTGCTCAAACGATGGAAGGGCAATTTGGTTTTACGAATGGCAATTATGGTATTCAGTTTGGCAACCCATCTCCAGGCTATGTGCCCATGATGACAATGTTTAAATCAGGCACTTCAAATTCAGATAGAATGGTTTTGGCACATTCACCGGCATATACAAATTATGGTTTACAATATCAAGATGTAACAGACAAGTTCAATTTCTTATCAAGCGGTTTTCCTGTATTAACGGTTGATCTTGGAAGCCCTGGTGGAAGAGTAGGAATTGGAACATCGAGCCCTACAACCTTATTAGATATAAACGGTTCAGGAGCTTGGGACCTTTCGAGTACAATGGGTGATTTTAGGATAGGAGATGCCACCAACAATTTGAAAATGGGAGTAGCATTAGGTGGAGGCGGTGCCGGTGATGGCTATTTGGCTGCAAATGGAAGATTGTACCTTGGAACTAGTAACTCACTAGCAGCTACTCAAACCTTGGCCATTAATAGCAACGGAACTGTAGGTGTTGGAACCTTCTCCCCTGCGGGCAGACTGGGAATAGTTGGAGATGCATCTTTAACAACTCCAGTTGTAAGTGTAGATAATAGTTATGTTGGTAGTGTTGATGTAAGAGGCATTCAATCAATATCAAAAGCCGCCGATGGTTATGGCTACGGTATTTATAGTACCGGAGGGTATATGGGTGGATATTTTGTGGCAGACGCAGGAGCATATACCGGTAATGGGTATGGTGTGTATGGAAACGCAACTGGAACAGCAGCAGGAAATCGTTACGGTGTATATGGCTATGCATCTGGTGGATCTGAAAACTGGGGTGGATATTTCCCTGAAAAAACATATACCAACGAACTACGAGTAGGCGGCACAAAAGGAGCTTCAGGTTTTGTAGCATGCATCAATGGCAAACTCATAGCCACTGAGGTACGTGTGCAACCAACCGCTAGCTGGCCAGATTACGTGTTTGCAAAAGATTACAAACTGATCTCATTAGAAGAGTTAGAAAATATAATTAATGCAAATAAACATTTGCCCGGTATTCCAACGGCCAGTAGTGTTGAGGAAAACGGTATTATGTTGGGCGAAATGCAAACAAAAGCTATGGAAAAAATTGAAGAACTGACATTGTACATCATTCAACTAAGCAAAGAAAATAAAGCATTAAATGAGAGAATTGAAAAATTAGAGAAAAAGTAAATGACAATTGCCTAAAATTAATTGATTATTCCTTTGTCGGCGTATAATCATTTCAATTATTATAATGATGACCATTCGTCATTAAATCAGAACCTGACAAAGAGCAATTAGTTACAGTGTTTAAACAATTTCAATTTAACTATAATACAATCGTCATGAAATATTTAATAATCATTCTCATTTCAATCATATCCCTTTCAGGCTATGCCCAAATAGCTGGGGGGAAAAAGTTTTTAAGTGGACCCGGAGGGTTCATTAAAAACGTAAAACAAATGGAAACCTCACCAGAAAACTTACAGAAAGGACAACCCCGAACTGTAGATCAGTTTTTTAAAAATGAGGAAGACCCGGAGGAAGAAAGAGAAGAAGCAGAAAGACTTTATAATCAACCAAACCCAATGAGGGCGAATGCAAGCGTCTCCTACCTTTCAAATAATAACTACAATTCACCTGCTACACCAACGGCTGAAGCAAAGCTTACAGCACAGCATCCGGGCATTACAGGTACAGGAAATCAGTATGTAAACCTCGACCCCTCTGATGCACAAATTGCTGCAGGCCCAAATCACACAGTGGTGCTTGCGAATGGAAATGCTAGAATATTAGATAAACGAACAGGTGCAATTATCAGTCAGGTAACGCTCCCCGCTTTTTTTAGTTGGAGCGGATTTGTTTTTGATCCACGTATTATGTATGACCCTTATGGACAAAGGTGGGTAGCTTTGGCTTTGCAAAATGCAAAATGCAACCCAACAGTTGATTCCAAATTCAGAGTACTAATTTCAAATAATTCCGACCCTACCCAAGGTTGGTTTTGGTACGAATTTGATGTAGATGCAAACAATATTGGTTGGCTTGATTTTGCAAAGCTGGGTTTCAACAAAGATTGGATTTGTATTTCGGGTAATGTACGTTGTGCAAATGTACCAGGGTTATATGTACTTCCGAGAACGGCAGCATATGCAGCAGGTTCAATATCATACAATTACTGGAACGCTATTGAACTTGGAACACCTGCGTTTACTTTTGATATGTCTTTAGATAGGCTTTACATAGTAAGGACAGGAAGTGCCAATACTGGCGGTACGGGGTATGTAGATTCCTGGTATATCAATAGTACTCCACAATTGTTTAACGGAAGTTCTTATGGGACCTCTCCTTGGCAGGCATTTGCAACTGATAGTACCAAATGTCCTAAACAATTAGGAGGTCAAACATTTACAGGAGTAAACGTTTTCGGACATGCCATGTATAGTAATTGTGTTTATAGAAACGGTTCTCTTTGGTTTGCTCATCCTGTTTTCCTCCCTGCTACGGGTACTACTAACAGAGTTTCAACACAGTGGTGGCAGGTCAACCCTTCAACGGGTGCTGTTCAGCAGGTAGGAAGAATTGATGACGGGTCTGGATCTACTTCTACTTTCTATCCAAGTATTGGCGTTAATAAATTATCTGACGTAGTAGTTACTTACAGCATTTTCAATGCTTCCTATTATCAAAGCGCAGCTTACAACTTTAGAAGTTCCGCTGATGGATCAGGATCTCTTCCTAATGGCGTATTTTATTCAAGCGGTAATGGCGTAGACTTTGATGGAAGGGGTGGCGATTATAGCCAATGTGCAGTAGATCCTTTGGATGACCAATCTATTTGGGTTGTTAATCAGGTTCCTACAAGTAGTTGGGACACCCGTTATGCACTCATTGCAGGATATTACGGCTGTACTGTAGATGCTAACTTTGGTAACAATTCCTGGACAGGATACACAAAAAATGAAGCATCCAATTCAATAACAAGTGCGGAAATGATTCAATCGCCTTCGGTAGTGGATTATGATGCAGGTGCCTACATAACTTTAACTACAGGATTTGTTGCTAGCGAAGGGTGTTGGTTTAGTGCTTATATAGAAGGTTGCGGCAACTACAGAACAGGAAATTACAAACCTGAAAATCCAGTATTCACTGACATGTCAAAGGATATAATTTCAGAGGCAAATAAAGAGCTTTCATTATTTCCCAATCCGGCAAAAAATTATGTCAACATCAATTATTCATTAAAAATAGAATCAAATGTTGCCATTCTCATTTATTCAGCAGAAATGAAGTTGATCAAACAAATTGAATATAGGAAAAAAGCAATAGGCAAACACACTGAAGAAATTGACACAAGACAACTAAATAGCGGTGTTTATTTTGTAAAAATTCAACGTGGAAATGATTTGCAAACACGTAAAATTGTAATTGCAAGATGATATTTTTGATTGTTATACAACCCTTTTTGCGGTTTTTTAATTCAAATATTTAATCACCTTTTTCAACTATTTTTTTAACATCAAAACTTTTATTATGAAAAAATTTTTTTTATCTCGTTTAATGGTATTTTTAGTTGTTGCTAACTTGTTTTCAGCTACAAATATTTATGCTCAAAACTGGAAACTGACAGGTAATTTTTTAACGCCTGCTGATACAGGACTTTTAGGTACTACAAATAACAAAGCAGTTAGTATAATTACCAACGGTGCTAATAGGTTATTCATTAATAGAACCGGTGCAGTGGGCATCAATACAAACAACCCGCTTTCTAAATTTCATGTGAGCGGTGCTCAAACTATGGAAGGTCAGTTTAGTTTTACCAATGGCAATTATGGTATCCAATTTGGTAACCCTTCTCCAGGCTATGTACCCATGATGACCATGTTTAAATCAGGAACAGCCAACTCAGATAGAATGGTGTTGGCACATTCTCCTACATATGCTAACTGGGGTTTGCAATATCTAGACACTGCAGATAAATTTAATTTCATTTCTGATGGCATACCTGTTTTAACAGCTGATTTGGGAGCTCGAAGAGTGGGTATAGGCACTTCATCTCCAACAACTGCTTTAGATATAGTAGGACAAGTAAGGATACAAGGAGGTACTCCAGGTGTCGGAAAAGTACTTACCTCTGATGCTGCTGGTTTGGCATCATGGACTACTCCTGGTGCTACACCTTGGAGTGTTTCTGGAAGCAATATATTTAACAGCAATTCAGGAAATGTTGGAATTGGATCTTCAACACCTGGTGCAAAGTTAGACGTAAAATCAGCCTCCAGTTATGTTGCTCAGTTTAATGGTACATCTAACATGTACATTGGCCTTTTTGAGAATGATATTTATCGTGGCTATTTGGGATCTTATGCCGGTGATGTTGCTGATGTAGATTTTGGAACAGGTAGTGGAAACAATGGTGGTAGTTTAAATCTGACCATCCAGGCATCACCAAAAATGACCATTGACAGTGTTGGTAGAGTGGGTGTTGGTACTACACTGCCCGCTGCAAGACTGGATGTGTTAAACACTATTGGTACAACTGGCCTTAATGTTGTTAATAATTACGCTGCGAGTTCTTCTGCTCGTGGCATACAGGTAAGCTCAAAGGGAAACATGGGTTATGGTTATGGCATTCAGGCTACTGGTGGATTGCTGGGTGGTTATTTTATTGGTGATGGCGACTCTGCAACCGGAACTGTTTATGGTGCATTTTGTACTGCAACAGGCGGTGGCACTTCTTCAGGCGACCGCATTGGTGTGTATGGTTCAGCATCAGGCGCTGTAGGCACAGGGAACGATGCATGGGGTGGTTATTTTCCTACAAAAGTTTATGCTACTGAAATGCGCATAGGCACCACTACCGGCGCTACCGACTATAAACTTTCTGTGAATGGTAAAATCATAGGTACAGAAGTTCGCGTAGAAGCTCTTGCTAACTGGCCTGATTATGTATTTGACAAAAATTATAAACTAACTTCTTTGGATGATTTGGAAGCAAAATTAAATGCTGATAAACATTTACCTGGTGTTCCATCCGCTACTGAAGTAAAAGAAAATGGAATAATGCTAGGTGAAATGCAATCAAAAACGATAGAAAAAGTAGAGGAGAATACACTGTACATTCTTCAGCTTCATAACATGATCAAAGAACTTAAAAAGGAAATTGAATTATTAAAGAAAGCTAACAAATAGGCTTTTCATAATCATTTATTGTGTAACAATTAAAAAATAAGACTATGAAAAGTAAAATAAAAAAATGCATGCCACACCCCAATAAATTTTGGGTTTGGACATGGCTGTTTTTAATAAATTTTGTATCAGTTGGGCAAGTCGGATATAGCCAATCAAAGCCGTTATTTGACTATAATACAAATGTAAAGCTCAATCAAGAACAACAACATTTTGCTGATGCGTGGATAAAGAAAGATTGGGCAAAATCTTTCAGATATATTACAATTGATCCACAGTCTTTCAAATCCGATATTGTCAGTATAAACTTACCTGACAGAGGAATTGTTTCTGCTAGCAGAAAAGAACTGACTGAGCATAGTGGCGGTTTGTATTCCTGGAAAGGAAAGTTTGCCGAAGGTTTAGGTAATTCAGATTTTGTTGTTCATGATGATATGATCACTGCACGCATTTCATCATTGGATTTCGTGTACTTGGTTTATCCAATAACTGGCGGATTGCATGTCCTCATTGAATGTAGTGGTGCCAATATGCCAAAAGATGAATCTGCGGAAGGATACCAATCCATGATAGAACAGGGTGTTAAATCTGCTAAAGAGAATGAGTTGGTTCGCCAAGATCCTGAAACGGGCCTTAAAGGATCTTCCAGACTGTTAGGTGGTGATTGTAAAGTTAGAGTAATCGTCATGTACACCAATACAACTGCGGCAAATATGGCAGATCCAATTGGATTTATTAATTCATGCATAGACGCCACCAATACTGCATATGATAACAGCAGTGTAAATTTCAATGTAGAATTAGCGGTAGCAAAAAAAGTTGCCTATACAGAATCGCTCAATTCAACCACCGATAAAACCCGATATAGAACCGTAGGTGATGGTTTTATAGATGATGTACATGACCTAAGAACCTATTTTGATGCTGATATGTGCGTACTAATAACAGAGAATTTGCAGTCCGGTATATGTGGTGAAGCCTATACAGTTGCCAACTCACCATACGCTGATGCATTTTGTGTTGTAACAAGAGGTTGCTCTGTTGGAAATTTATCTTTCCCGCACGAATTAGGTCACCTTTATGGTTGCCGCCATGATCCATATGTTGACAATACCAGCACACCATATGCATATGGCCATGGATATGTATATTTTACAGGAAGATGGAGAACGGTGATGGCCTATAATGATTATTGTTCAGATAATGGAGCAAGTTGTACAAGAATTCAATATTTCTCTAATCCATCTGTAAATTATAGTGGTCATGCTACCGGTGTATCCAATGCCAATGACAATGAAAGTGCTTTGGAAACTTCCAGAACTAATATATCATCGTTAGAAGTTACAACCACCAATAAAGTATTTCCAAATGCCTATAGTTTTGCAAGTGGCGAACAAAGTGATGTTATTGCAACCTCAACTATTATCAATAACAATACTTTTGTTTTCAACAGTGGTTCTTCGGGCACATGGCGTTCTGGGGGATCTATGACCATGGCTACAGGTTTCTGGGCAAAAGCAGGATCAAAATTCAGGGCATTTAATGATAATTGTACTGCACTAAGGCCTAGTAATGATCAACTAGTTGCTAATGCGAATAAAAATACTACTACAATTGACGAAGCCGTTAAATTGCAATTATTTCCAAATCCATTTACTTCCAATTTTGATGTGATTGTTAAATCAACTGAAGAAGCTGATGTACATATCAGGATATACAATACAATTGGAATTAAAGTTTCTGAGAAAGCTGGTATTGTTATTTCTAAAGGCACCAATAAGATTTCATTTGAAGGTACAAAACTTCAAAAAGGCGTTTATATGGTTGAAATTTATGTAAACGGTGAAAAGACAATTAAGAAAATTGTCAAAATGTAATCATCAGTTACAATGAGCTAATGGGGGGCTGCAAATAAAGCAGCCTCCCTTTTTTGTATTTAAAATAATTCCATTATTGAAATCGAACTTCCATTTTTTTGCTATTTTTTGACTTCAAATACAAACGGCCATATGAAAAATAAGTAATAAAAATTGAGCAAGTTTACAAACACAATAAATTGAAAAGAATAAGTAACTATTCAGTCCTGAAGTTACCCGATCTCCTTCAATTCTTTCGTTTTACTTTTTATTTTTTTTGGTAGATCGTCTGCATTTGACACTGTTTTGAAAAATCGTCTTTTTGAGTACTTTTTTTGTTAATAAAAATTTGGATTTGTGCAATACAATATGCTTTGGCATTAGGTTATAGCCTATTGGCAACTCAACTTTGCAGTTCAATATTTTACATTGGATTTACAAATACTTATAGAGACATTATTACAAAAAATAGAACAACTAGAAGCCAGGGTAAAAATCCTTGAAGCAGAAAATACCCTATTAAAAAATAAAAAGAATAGCAACAACAGCCATATACCACCATCGCAGGATCAAAACCGGCCCAGAAAAAACCAGAGTTTACGAGGACCAACAGATAGAAAAGCAGGTGGTCAGCCCGGACATGAAGGCACCACGTTGGAGTGTCGCATTACCGTTGATGAAATAATCAAGCACAGCCCTGAGCAATGCAGCAGTTGTGGCAATAATCTCGGTAACCATCCGCAACAATTGGTAAGCAGCCGGCAATTGATTGACATACCCACCATTGTTTTAAATTGTATAGAACATCAGGTATATAAAAAGCAATGCAGCTGTGGACATACAACCATAAGT
>JANMZN010000164.1:0-2872 GCA_031383285.1 Segetibacter sp. | reverse complement strand
ATGACAGAAAAAAGCCAAATAGAAAACGTCCAGCCAGAACAAAAGTTAAATTGTAATACAGAAGTTGATGAAACACTGTCCAGACCTGCTATTGCAAAACCCCATGTTGTGTGCTGTTTTTCTTACGCTTTGGGTCACTCTAAAATTAAACCTGTTTAAAATCAATAGTCAATGTCAATAGAAAACCTAAAATTAATTATAGACAATCAATCATTAACCGAACAACAAAAGATAGTTTCTCTTGAAGCAGCTATTTTACAATTAAAATCTACCCTTTCTTTTCAATCTCGTCAAGAGGTTTCTGCTTGTTTAGAGTCTTTAGGATTTCAGTCAATACCATAGCTGTTCTTCTTCCTTGAAGAAAGTTTAAATATTGTAAATACAAACTTAATCCTTCTGGTGTGTCAATTTTAACGTTAGGATTAAGATTTTCAAATTGAGCTTTGTATGCTTCAAAATATTGCATTTCATTATAGTCGTCAACTGTTGCCATGATTTTAAGTTTTTAAAATTAATAAAATATATGAATACTCAACAAAATACAAATTCAAACCTGTTTTCATTCTGTAAGTGATGTCATGGTTAAAAACGATATTTAGCTTTTCTTGGCTTTTTGGAAAACCTTATTGTTCTTCTCATGAAAAATATGAGGGTTGGTGTGATTGGTGTCGTGAATCAATGAATTACTATCTTTCAAATTTACTTTTAATGATTGTTGGGGTTTTAGCAACTCTGACTTTTCTGGTGAAAATTGATGTGTTACATTTTTAGCTTTTTGATTTTGGTTGTCTTTATGAATGGTATACCCAAAAGTCAATGTTGCAATTATAACAGCTAATATTGCAACCCACAAATTGTTTCTGGAAGCTTTTTTATTTGCTTGAGCCTGTTTTAAAGCAAGTAGATTCATACATGAATCTTGGGAAACAAAATGACGACATTGGTAAAGATGCCGTTGCCTTTTTAACCCATACTTATTTTCATAACAATCTGTAACACATTTGCAAGTTGAATCTGCATGAAGAAAGTTCTGTGAAAACCAAAATTCAGCATATTCTTCCATTTGAGGATAGAGTTGTTCTGTTTCAGGGTTAACTTTTAAAAATCCCTGCCAAATCAGTCTGTTTTTAAAATCAGTAAAATAAATTCCACAACTTACGCATAAAGAACCAATATCTAATATTGCCTTGTAAAGTTCTTCAATAGTATATTTTCTTGGAAGTTGACTATCTGGAACTTCTGTGCTGTTGTTTGTATTTTCACTAAGAGATTGTTTCAAGTAGGCTGATTTTAAAATTTACTTTGTTATATCAAATTCAAAGAAGTCTTGGTCTGTGTATGCTCTAATTTGTGAAGGGCCAAAAAAGTAATTTCTTCATGTTGAAGGAGTTTTAAAAATAAAAAAATGTTAATAGAAAAAGAATACGAAGACGTTAGTTACAAAAATTTTAAACAAATAGAAATAAAAGAAGGAGATTGTTATCTTCTTCATTATAAAAGCCAAACCTTGTCAATAACTCCTGAAAACATGGAAGTGTTTATTGAACAAGGATTTACTTATGAAAGCAATCTTGCCTCTCTACCCGACAAGTTCCAATTCATTTAGATTATAAACAGCTTGTTGTGGTTTGTTGTCTTTGTCAACCCAACTACATACAACTTCATTAGTAAAAACAGTGTCATAGTAAGATTGACCCATGTCTAACATATATATTATTTTAGACTTTACTTTTTTAGTTACAGGTTCAACTATTATCATGACTTGTTCTGATAGTTTGTGTTTCACTTTAGAACCAATTTTAAATGTTGACATAGTTAATTATTTTTAGAAAGTATAAAATTAGTGTTTACAAAATAGCACACAACTCAAAGATTAAAAAATTTATGTAGGTTGTAGCTACATAAGAGGTTGCTTTACAAAAACAACGTGTGCAGTTTTAATTTTTATTTGCATTAGCAGCGGGAATATTCTTGTTCCTGCTTAATTTTTAAAATTTTTCAAATGACAATACAGGATAAAATAAATCAAGGTACAGAAAAACAAATGGAAGAATTCCAAGAAATTCTTAATGATAAACCTATAGAAATTTGTGAGAGTTTGGTAAACATTCCTCTTCCTATAGTTAAAGAAATTCTTAGAAGAGTTACTTCTGCTGTTGATAATTATTCAGTTCTTCCAACCTCTTATGAACTTCATAAGGACGACCTTCAAGAATAATTTCTATTCCTCCGATAAAAACAAGTTTCATTACAGTTCTGTTTCCATAAGTATCGAGGTCTTTATAATCTTCACAGTAAAGAAGATTGTCAAGATTAAACATCACCTGTTTACTATCAGGTTTTGGTAAACAATAGAATTTTGTCATGGTATTTAAGTTTAGTTTTTTAAAGTTACAAAGTCTTGTTTATTGTCGTGTTGTGTTAAAATAGCACACAACTCAAAAATAGAAAAGACCTACAACCAGTCATAGCAATTGTAGATACATTCGTAGAAAACTCTAATGTAGGAATACATCAGGGTTACGGATAAATCCATTCGTCAACGAAAGTAGAAGTGAGCCCATCCAATTCCAAAAAGTAGAACCCTTCTTTCTTGGTGGGTCACAACCACAATCGTCTCGGTACAACATTGAAATTTCTCCATCTTTAAAAAGTGTGATTTCTCGCACTGTGTCTACAAACCTCCACATCAACTTCTGTTACGGACGGTGTAACAGAAGGGTTTCGGTTCTGTATGTCTCTTTTCTTGTCCAGCCAAAGTCTTTTGTTTAATGTTGTGTTAAAATAGCACACAACAAACAGGACTTTGGCTGGACAAGTATTTGAAAAACAAATGTTTAAATTAAGAATGTTAAACCTGTATTGCACAAAA
>JANMZN010000155.1:0-4424 GCA_031383285.1 Segetibacter sp. | reverse complement strand
GGAGGGGGCTGTCTTATGGTGGTTTTGCCGGCGGTGTTCACCTCTTCCCATACCGAACAGAGAAGTTAAGCCCGCCATGGCCGATGGTACTGGTACACCAACCGGGAGAGTAGGTAGCTGCCATATTTATTCTAAACCCTGACTGAAAAGTCGGGGTTTTTTGTTTTATACCACAGTTTACAACCAAAAATTATTTTCCCCATTGTTAAGGGTTGCAACGAATGCTCAAATTAATAAGAAGTGACTAGTTGGGCCGATGGTACAGGTACATCCGCCGCGGAGAGAGTAGGTAGCTGCCCCGCCTTTGTCGGGTAGGCATATTTATTTTAACCCTGATTGAAAAGTCGGGGTTTTTTGTTTACTAGAATTAGTTTTTCCACCCTCCTTGATTTAGTTGGTTCTGGTTCATCCGCCGCAGCGGAGAGAGTAGGTAGCTGCCCCGCCTTTGTCGGGCTGCCATATTTATTTTATACCCTGACTGAAATGTCGGGGTTTTTTGTTTGCATGAATTAGTTTTATATACTTCGCGAAATTCCATGGCGGTTAGTGGGGTTGATGATCTTCGAAACAAAAAGAGAAGCATTAATCAAGGAAAAGAAGATGAAGAAATATGGGCATGATCGAATGAAGGCATTTTTGCATTCGGAACGCAACCAACTAAGCGAATGGGAAGAGATACAATAGAATGTTGCCCTGTCATCCCTACATTGTGCAGGGACGGGTTCGAGTCCCGTCCGGTCCGCAAAAAACCTCAGCAATAGCTGGGGTTTTTGTTTTTATGCCATTCTATTTTTACCTCATACATTATCGCGGACAACAGTAATTTTTTCTCATAAAATATGGTAAATGTTGGAAACTGAATTCACTATGGAAGCATAAGGTAGTTTATCAAATTAAATTATGTCTCAAATTAGTTTTTCTCATTTGCAACTTTTAATATATCTAACTGCATCTTTACGTATTGGGTCTTAATATTATTTTTTAAGGAATAAACAGGAGATTATTTTGCTATAACATAATAAAAGCTTAAAATTGTAGTCCGCCAATATTTTATGTTTTGCAATAGATCATAATTACCTGTGATTTATTAAAGCGATTATAGGTTAATTCCTATTAAAAAATCTTACTTAAGGTTCGAGTTTTTTTATAAAGGCAAAACATAAACTAACATGCTCTCATTGGATTCAGAAAACAGATTTTCATACAACTATGCTGGATTTATGCTCATTCAAAAGTATACACCTACAACAACCTTAGATCTGGATTTAATAATAAAGTTCATTGGCAAATTATCACAAAACATTCCATTGCCAAATAAATAATAATTTACCAACGCTTTTCACAAACCAACTATATGCAGAAAAAATTTTCCAATTCGAACCTTAATCTTCTCGAATTGCCAATAATTTCATCAACTGAAATTTTTATTTCAAATCAGTTTCATGTAACTGAGACCAAAACCAAAACCGTTAAGCAGTTTATGTTTAAAAAATGGTTTTTGCCTTTTGTTATAGGATTGGTTTCATTGTTTGGTAACTTACAATCTTATGCGCAAACAGTTGGTGATTATCAAAGTGCTGGAAATGGAAACTGGTCTGTTGCTGCAACATGGCAGCGCTATAATGGAAGTGCCTGGGTAACTGCTTCTGCGGCACCTTCGTCTTCTGATGGCGTTATTACTATTAGAGGCACCGATTCTATTGCAATCATTTCGGCCGTTACTGCTGATCAAATAATTGTCAATTCTGGAGGAAAATTGTCGTTGAATAGTGTTTTCTTAAACCTTCCGGATGGAGCAGGTACAGACCTAGATGTAAATGGGGCATTTTATTTGAATAACGGCACAATTAACGGAATAGGTACGACAGTTATTAATGCAGCGGCCACTTTTGTATGGAACAGTGGTACGCTGGTGAGTGGGGGTTCGTTTGGAGGTTCGCTTACTACAGATGCATCTTCAACAGTTTTACTTACTGGGGTTACAAAAGTTTTGGGTGGTTTATATGTATTCAATAATGGAAGTAATAATTGCACACTTTCCAGTGGCAGCATCTTCTTTACCAGTAATAACTTTATTAACAATGCAGGTATAATAAATATCAGTGGAGATGTTGGTTTTAGTCTTAATTCAGGCACCAGTTCGGTAATCAATAATTCTGGAACAATCAATAAAATTTCAGGGTCAGGCTCAAGCAGCATGGGTGCAGGTATAGCGTTCAATAATACCGGAACTATAAATGCACTTAGCGGCACATTCACCCTTCCTGGCACCGGTACACATACAGGCCTTTTTAATGTTCCAACAGGCAGTACTATTAATTTCCCCAGTGGCACACACTCATTGAATGCTGGAGCAGCCTTTACTGGCCCTGGGGCTATTAATTTTACCGGAACGGCCACTACAACCATCGCTACCGGCTGCGATTTTCTGAACACTGCCAATGTAACAATCAGTAGCGGCACTGTAAACTGGAACAGTACAGATACAGTAGGCAGTTTAACTGTTAACTCATCAGGGATATTGCAGGGATCCGGTACTCTTTCCGCATCAAATTCATTCATATGGGGCGGCACCGGAACAACAATAGGTGGTACAGGCAGCCTTGTGATACTGGCCAGTGCTGTTGCAACAAAAGATGGAAACGGCGTAATTTTGCAAGGGCCACGCAGTATATCCAACTACAGCAACACGTTTAATTTTAACACCGGAAACATTCTCCTCAACAATAACGGGGTATTAAACAACTATGGAACAATTAGTTTTAACAACGATTTTAGCATAGGAAGGAACACAGGTTCAGGTGGCGCTATCAATAACTTTGGGACTATTATTAAGAGTGGAGGGGTTGGTCAAACCATTCTGGGAGATGGTAACATCCCCTTTAACAGTAGCGGCACACTCACGTGCAATTCAGGAACTATAAGGATAATGAGCAATAGTGTTACCAATACGCTTTCAGGAGCCTTTAATGCCGGCACTAGTGCCATCATTAGTTTTGAAGGAATAGAAAGTTTCAACGGGCCAGCTTCTTTTAATGGGGCAGGCAGCATTAATTTACCATCAGGGACATTATCGGTGGATGGAAGTGCCAGCAATACACTCAGCATTGGTGGCAATTTTAATGTTAGTGGCGGTAGTACTATTATGCAGGGTGTAGGTAAGATTGATTTTCTTTCGGGCAGTAGCTGTAATTTCAATGGCGTACAGATGTCGGGCAGCGGCACCACCACCATTAAAAATGGTGCAAATGTTATATGCACTGGAACTGGACTGCAAATTACTTCTCCACGCATTTTTACCAATGAATCCAATAGCTTTTCTTTAAGCGGCGCAAGTATATTTATTAATAATAATGCTACATTCAATAACTCCGGAACTATTTTAATTAGTGGTAATGGCAATTTTAATATTGACCAGAATCTGGGTACTGGTGGTTTTATTAATAATACCGGAATTATTACAAAGGTTTCCGGTACTGGTTCTACAGCAATTGGCACTGGCATTAGTACTACATTTAACAATACCGGTACTGTAAATGTGAATACAGGATCTTTAAATATTGGCGGGACTGGAAATTACGGAGGGAATTTTATTATAACCTCTGGTGTATCAGTTAATGCCAGTAATACGCCTTTCAATAATGCCAATATTATCGTAAATGGAACATTAGTACTTGCTGGCACTTCATCATTTACCGGCGGGATACTTACCAATAATGGGTCAATTAGCCGGACTACTGCATTTACCAACAGCGGTACATACAAAGGCAACGGAACTTTTGGCGGCGGCGGTCTGTTTAATAATCTGTCCGGTGGCACTGTTGCGCCGGGCAATTCACCTGGTTGCCAGACATTCGGCAGTGGGTTTACTTCTTCAGGCATTGTTGATATAGAAGTAAATGGGAAAACTACAGCCTGTACTGATTATGACAGGATTACTGTAACAGGAACGGCTACACTTAGTGGAACCTTGAATGTTACGGTAGGTTATACCCCTGCAGATAATGACTCAGTGACGATTATTATCGCTACGGCATTATCAGGAACATTTGGGACTTTTAATGCTCCTTCAGGGTGGACTGTTAACTATAACGTTCCTTCCACTGGAAGGGTTACGCTTGTTTATTCTACTCCCGGATCGTTAAATGATTACCGTTCTATTGTCACCGGAAACTGGGGAACAGCTGCAACATGGCAACGTTATAATGGAAGTGCCTGGGTAGCTGCTTCTGTAGCCCCAACTTCTGCTGATAATGTAATCACAATCCGACCTGGAAATATTGTAACAATAAACTCAAATGTTACTGCCGATCAAATAACTGTTGCTACTGGCGGAACGTTTACCGTTTCGGGTGGCGGATCATTGACCCTAAATGATGGCACCGGAACTGATTTAGATGTAACAGGAACATTAAATGTAGGTG
>JANMZN010000107.1:0-6603 GCA_031383285.1 Segetibacter sp. | reverse complement strand
TTCATCTCAAAGTTTTTGTTAAATAAAAATATAGAGGTGCAAAGTTAACCATTGAGTACCTTACTTTGTTTGAGTTGTTTAGCTATTTGTTTTAACAATAGATAAAAATTGCTTTCATCGGCGTTGTAAGTGTATTGAAGCAACCAAATCAGCAAAACTTCTAAAAGGATGATTGGCTTCAATACAAAGTACCCGTATAAATGAATAAAAAATTACATTTCCTCATCTTATTGGCTTTTGTCTTACCCGTCAGGCTAATGGCCCAATTTGAAGGCATGAGAGACAGTGTCATTCAGTTATATGGAGTGGTTATGACTGCCGACAGCTTGCGTGGCATTCCTGCGGTAAGTGTTGTTATAAAAGGTACCAATCGCGGAACCATGACGAATGATGATGGTGTTTTTTCAATTGTTGTATTAAAAAATGATGAAGTTGAGTTTTCGAGTGTTGGATTTAAACCAAAAAACATAAAAATACCTACTAATCTTGTAAGCAATCAATATAGTGTTATTCAATTGATGGTAACAGATACTGCCTTTCTCCCAGTTACTATTTTAAAGCCACGCCCCACAAGGGAGCAGTTTGAACGCGATTTTGTCAGTACCCGAGTAGCTGACGATAAATATGAAATAGCACGTCAAAATACAGATATTGCCAAGCGCCGAATTTTGATGATGAGTATGCCAAGCGATGGCAGGGAAGCAGGAAACATTCAACTAAGAAGAGCTGCTGCTAAAACTTATTATAGTGGCCAAACGCCTCCTATCAACCTACTGAATCCATTTGCATGGGCTGAGTTTATTGACGCCTGGAAAAGGGGTGATTTTAAGAGCAAGTAATGAACCTAAATCTACATTCACTAGCCGTCAAATTTCTGTTACAAATTTTTCAAACAAGTAAATTAGTTTTGAAATCAAATTCTATTACAACTCTTTTCTGAAATTAAATTTGATTGTCAAAAATTGGTAACACAGATCAGGTTGCCTCTCATTACATTTACTGATATACCCTTACATAATCCACATACATCTTAGCTGGGAATTTTGTATCGTCTATAGTTTGTCCAGGAAAGTTGCCACCAACTGCAAGATTTAATAAAATGAAAAATGGCTTATGAAATTCTTCCGTTCCGTTAATATTATTGGTGGTGTTGCCAATGTGGAATTGAACACCATCAACAAACCATTTTATTCCTTGGGCATTCCATTCTACAGAATATACGTGATATAAAGCAGGGGTTGTGGTTGTATTTCCTCCATAATAAGCATAGCCATTTGTTTCCCAATGCATGGTACCGTAAATAAGGTTATCGGCATTTACGTGTTCCATAACATCAATTTCACCACATTTAGGCCATCCAACAGAACTAATGTTTGAACCCAACATCCAGAAAGCAGGCCATAGTCCTTGCCCCATTGGCAATCTAATTCTGGCTTCTATTTTACCATAAGTGAATTCACGTTTACCTTGCGTTTTCATCCGGGCAGAGGTATAGTTATACCCCAGCAATGATCTCTTTCTAGCGGTAATAATTAGTTTGCCATTGTTGACAACTGCGTTCGAGGCTGTATAATATTCTTGCTCGTTGTTTCCCCATCCACCACCACCGGTCTCAAAAGTCCAATTAGCAGAATTAATTGCAGTTCCATTAAATTCATCGGACCATACGAGTTGATAAGCAAGGGTTCTTGCTTGAAGATTGGATGTTTCAACTTCATGGTTTTGTACTCCTTCTTTTTTGCAAGCGGTAAAAAAAAGTAGGGTAGCCAATGAAAATATAGTTGCTGATTGTTTAAACATATAAAATTACTTAATTATAATCATCTGGTTTAAAAAATATAACAGCAAGCTACAAATAATCCGAAGAAAGCGGATAAAGAAAATTGCTAAGCAGTTCTTTATAGTTTAGATTCTATGTTCCCTTAAATCACATTTTTAGCTCTTCTTTAATGCATGTGAAGTTGTTATTCGCCTGCATATATTTTATAGCATTAATATCATACATCCCTCTCACTATTCAATAACTAATTTCTGTGAAACAATGTTGCCATTTGTACCTATCACTTTCACAAAATATACACCTTTGATTAGTTGGCTAATGTTTATATCCACTTCGTTATCACCTGCATACTTTCGATCTGCAACCACTCTTCCGGTGACATCGGATATTACCAGGCTTTTTAAATTGGGATACACTACTGTAATTATATCTTTAGCCGGATTGGGATAAATAGTGAGTAGTAAAGGGTGAGTGGGAAATACTACCCTACGGATGGCTGAATAACTACTCTTACCATCTTTGTCTGTACTTTGAAGTCGATAAAGCGCTATAGCTTGTCTCGCATTTCTCATTGACTGATCCATATAGCTATACTCATTCCATGGTCTATTCTTCGCCTTTACTTGTCCAACATTTTCAAACTCATTGATGCCTGAGTAGCTGCGTTGTATGGTAAAATGGCTTACATTTTCTTCGTTGGCAGTTTGCCAATGAAGGGCTACATCCTCACTAAGCCGCTCGCCAGCAACCACCGATGCAGAAAAGTTTAACCATTGCAACGGCAACGGATTGACCGTTACATTTACCGTATCTCTTGTAATGCTACCACATACATTTTGCTCTAAAATATAAAAAGTATTTTGTGTAGGCTGCACATATAGACCGGGTACATTGTTGGCTATTACCTGACCTGTACTATTATACCATGTAGTAGTAATTGTGCCGCCTAGTAGCGTGCCTACAAATACACTATCGCCAGTGACTAAGGTAGTGTCCGGACCTGCATCGGCTTTGAAACTATAATCTGCTAGTGAATACACCGATACATCATCTACATAGTAAGCACCATACCTTATACCTATAGGAAAATTTGTAGGAATGGTATCGGTATTGGCATCGTCCTTAAAATTACCAATTGTTATGTATTGCTCACCTCCTTTGGCGACAAATATACCGGCCACTTTTCTCCAATTAAGTGTGTCTATGGGTATTACCGGATTGCCATAGGATACTATTTGTGGATTGGCATTAATTGGAGTACTAAATTGTTGAACTACAAAAGTATCTGAAATTAATAGCCCGATATTGTTTACTGAAAAACTGGCAACATTGTATAAATTCACAAAAAATTCTACATAATAGCAATTACCTGATTTTAAACTGTCTATCAACTTTACTTGAATATAATTCCTAAAATTCCTATTCTTTTCGAACCGAAAATACATGCCAATGTACGCATTACCTGTTCTTGCATATTGATATCCATACCCATAAATATTTGTCGGAACACCGCAGCATATACTAGGGCTACAAGAGTTACCATATTCTGCATTTAAAGAAGATGTTGCACCCCCCTTCCAAGGTACTGCAAGTACAATTGATCCCGGGGGACACGCAGAATAATTTTCAAAACTATAATTCGGGACTAAATTTTGGCAAAGGCCTAATGAGGATAAAAGTACTGCTACTTTTAATAATAAAAAGTGTTTCATTATTAAAAATTTACAGTTTAATCAACTTAAGTATGGCATTAGTTCCTTTATTTTCGTTGCTAGCTCTTAAAAAGTAAATCCCTTTAGGCCCGTCAATTGTAACCTGCAAAGTTGATTGTCCGTTGTATGGTATTTGCTTTATTTTTTTACCGTAATTATCCAATAGTTCTACAATGGTGTTCAAAGCCTTTTTATCCTTAAAAGTAATTAAAAAACTACCCGAAGGAGAAGGATTGGGAGAAGCCATTAATTGGTTTACGTCAACCTTAGATTTACTAATGGCGGTAATTGGTTTACCAACAGTAGTGTTACAATCATCCTTAAAAAACACCGGTTTGTTGGCTAAATAGTTATACAAGTTACGAGCAGCATATACTACGGTACCGTCCTTGTAAGGGCAGAGGTTAGCAATGTTGAATATTTCTTGTAAATCAAGCTTGGCATTTTGTTTAGCCTTTGGCAAAGGGTAATTGTTTAAAACCCATGTATAAAACTTCCGGATATGGTCATCTACCCGGTTGGCGGGCAAAAAGTTTTGTAGTTTGTTATAAGCAGAAGCAGTATCATTTTCTGCAATAGACTTACTTATTGCATAGCTTTGCTCAAAATTGCTGCCTCTTTGTTTATTAAAAAACTGTTGCAGAATGGTACTGCTATTTTGCAATTTTTTGTTGGCTAATAATGTGCTGTACAATTGTTGTTGCATTACATACATCCGAAGCAGTGAGTCAGCAGCAGGAATAGGAATTTTACCTAAAGCAATGTATTCGGCAGCTGTAGTGTCTGACATCCCTTTTTGCAATAGGCTACTTTTATATTCTGTATTGGCGCAGGAAACACATTCGTCAGAAGTGGTGCTAGTATATATACTGCTTTGAGCTATTGAGTATTCAATGGAAAAATTTTGAGTTGCAGACCCGTCCGGATTGTAGTTGCTTGTATTTCTTACTATGAGTTCAGACAACCGGGAGTCAGTAAAATCTAAACAAAAAGTTTTATACGCATTGTTAGCAGCCCAACTACTGTTGTCACTTATCCAATCATTATCGGAGGTGCAGGGTTCTCTAAAATTTCCTTGCCTGCCAATAATGGCATTGTGTTCCATCATTAATCCATACGTTGCCATGGTAGGGTACGCCAAGTTAAGTGAAGTAAACATTTTATTGTTTTTCACATTTGCAGGCACATTTGCACCATAAAAATGTAAATCAGCCACTGCTTCAGACATATCATTACAACCTACATTCAGGTTATCGCATTGGTTTATAGATATGCCATAGTTTTGGGGCGGTTGAATAGCAGTTTGTTTATCGCCAACAACCTGATTATTTAATACAAGATTTTGCATATCTTTTATAGTTGTTACATTTTGCATAATAATACCATAACCCCACAAAACATTGCCCGGACCGCCGGTGTAGTCCACAGTTTCTCTTAAGTGAATATTATTATTTTTTACCACAGACCTTCCAACTTTAAATGAACTCAAGCGAATACCTGTTAATGCATCATCTATTTCATTACCATCACATATTACTTCTGTGTTATCCCAAAAGTAGCTAAAAGGATCTGGATGCGATATTGCTATAGCATCATAAATAGCTCCATAAGACGGATAATTTTGTGGATTTACCTCAGGCGAATACAGTCCGATTTTGTTGTAATTAATTTCTGAAATACCATTAAAATATTGCGATAAGCTAAACTGTTCTATCGGCTTGAGTATATTGTAAATTTTATTATTATCAATATAAACTCTAAAGCTAAAATAAATTGGATCATCAGTTCTCGATAGAATGTATATGCCTCGCTCTGCTTTGGAAGGCATAAATCCTGGATTTTGCGGGTCAAAATCAGTTACATTCATCGAGCTGCGAATATCTGTATGATTGATTACATTTTGACGTATATAGCTTGTACTAATGGCGCAATCAAGATCAAAAAATGCATTGTTTGGTATAACTCCAGGCAATGGATTTATAACTTTTAAACCATAAGAGAATGGGTCGTCGTAATAATTTTCAGATAGGATACCATATTGCGTTCTCGTTAAACTTAGTGGCTGGTATTTCTTTTGAAATGTACAATTATAAACGACCACGTTGCTTGAATATGCGTAAATACCTTTAACATGGCTATCGAAAATCACAGTATTGGGATAGCGTTCATCTCCTTCCAAAACTCCAACCTGAACGGATACCCAATCACCATCTGTAGAAGCCACATTTGTAATAGATATTCCATTTTCAGATTTTGTTGGGGTTGAATTAAACGGTGACTTTAAAAACGAATTTGAATTTGTGGAAGAATAATTACTCTCATTAATATAAGGATCACTCATAACATCAGGTGTATTAGGATACACTGTACTAGCAGAATTTGGAGAAGATTTTACAGTTTCCAGATTATCCCAAGTAAGTGTTCCGGGGGAAAATGAAATTTCGCGGCAGGTGAATATGGCATTTTTAATAGAAAACGGATAAACAAAGCTGAAATAATAAACGTAATAGTCTTTAATTGAAATGGATGTATGATTTTTATTAAAAATTGTATTGTCAACTTCTAATAAATTAGTAAAATAAGAAGTATTGTCAAAATTCATTTGCATTTCCACGCCTATAATAGCATCTTCAAAAAATGAACTTTTATTTTCAAAACCAGTGATAATCACCCTGCCGCCGGGTCTTACAACTATCCCGTTCCACATAGCTTCGCAACTGTAGAGATGTGATGCCGCTATTGTTAATACCGCTGTGGGTTCTACATATATGGTCACGTTCGGTTCCATGACCAATTCACATTCCTGAAAGGTTACGTTGCCATCCAACGTCACATCCTGTTGTACACATAAGACTTTGCCTACATACCCCCCCCATTGATATATGTGTTCAATACGCCATCGCAACTAACGCATTGACTGCTTGCAGAAATGGTTAGTATAAAAAATAAAGGTAACTATTCAGTCCTGAAGTTACCCGATCTCCTTCAATTCTTTCGTTTTACTTTTTATTTTTTTTGGTAGATCGTCTGCATTTGACACTGTTTTAAAAAATCGTCTTTTTGGGTACTTTTTTTGTTAATAACATTTTGGATTTGTGCAATACAATATGC
>JANMZN010000093.1:0-8412 GCA_031383285.1 Segetibacter sp. | reverse complement strand
CCTCACTTTCCTTCACTTCTCGTTCCCTCTAGGTGTTCTCCAAAAAGAACGCAGGTTGTTCAATGTCTTATCATAGCGGGCTCTTGAACGTAAGATGAAAGGAGGGCTATGTCTTGCTGTTTATAAAGTAGGACAAACTAACCAGCATTGTTAATTGCTTATTTTTTTATCTTGGTTTTTATAAATGATCATGCAATGGTTTATGGCTATTCTATTTCGGATTAGCAGTCCTCATCGAATACAGCAGTTCGGAGAACTGCATTTAGCTTTACTTTAAGATGTCTTTTGGAACACTTAGAAGAACAGGTGCTTTTTTGAACCTATTTTAATACAAGCTTGTCATTTTTCAAAAGGTCATTCATCTTCTGCAAAGGTGAGTGTAAAGCCATTATTGTCTAGAATTGAAAACTCTGTAGCGCCATAAAAAGTTTTTTCAAGCCCCTTTACAATCGTTACATCCGCTTTTATTTTTTCGAACAATGCTCGGATGGCTTTCGTTTGAATATAAAATAACAACGATCCTCCGCTTTGTCTTGATATTGAGGTCAAATCGGCACCTAAGCTTTCAAAAGTTTGAAACATAAAAGTTACTTTGCCACTTGCCATCATGGCCCATACAAAGTCACCATTCTCAGGCACAGTAGTTACAACGCTAAATCCCAGAAGCTTGTAAAAAGCAATGGTTTCATTGATATCTTTTACAAAAATGTTTGGTGAAAGTGTATCCATAAAGTCTTGAATTTATTTTTCGCATGCACAGCGATATCGGCCAAATTTAATTATTTGCTATTTGAAAAACCTAATTCACCAATAATTAATTGCCGCAGGATTTTTAGCATATGATTTCATTCCTCACTCCAAATTTTTTTTCTTTAATAGTTCTTCAATTCTAAGAAGGCTATCTTTTATTTCAATGAAAATATTCGCATCATTCTGACCACTGTGTTTTTGTTTGATTAAATTTCTTTGTTCCATAACTTTTAACCGAAATTCCTGAGCGCCAATAATGCCAACCAAGCTCATTTGGTTCATTTGATGCGCTGATCCACCTGCAGTTTCTACACGAAGCACGGCTAGGTTAAAATGCCGCAACAGTGGACCTTCAATAAAGGAAATGTCTTGAATATTTTCCAACGGTATCGTTTTCTCAAACTGTACAATAATTCCTTTTTTAAACCTGAGATTGTTATCGGTTAATACGCATTCAAGTTTATGAAAATAGTGACGAGAATACCATTGACCTACACCGCAAAGCCAAACAATGGCCAACGGAATACCAATAACAGAGAGCACCATTAAGAAAGCCACATATAATAAGATATACACTTTGAGTGCAGGATTAAATTCCGCTTTATGAATCAGGTTTCCTTCGCTGTTTTGCATAAGTACATTCTTTTGTTTGTTAAATTGATTGCGAAAGATAGGGATATGTGCTTATTAATTATTAAGTAAAATTCAATTTTCGTATTTGTAGCTTTGATCAATAAAAATTAAACGGCGTCCACATCCGGAATGATCTGCACACTCCTATACCGCTTATTGCTTTGAATAATAGCTATCTGATGCAGAATATCATCTTTGCATTGTCTGATAAAATGGGCGTCTTTAGGAAGCTTTAAAAGCAATTCTATGATATACTGACTGCGGACACGGCTTACAGGTGGCTCTGCCGGTCCACTAAGATAGTTACCATATTTGAGTGCCAGAAATCTGCTAAGGATATGTGCGACTTCCTCAGCTATTTCTTTCAGTTTATGCTTAAAAATTAGGTGAATAACCCTTGAGTAAGGAGGATAGTAAAACTGTTGTCGATTTTCGATCTCAAACTTATAAAAGTCATCGTAGTTGTGCTGCTGCACAAATTGCAATACCGGATGGTGTACATTACTTACCTGTATAATAACTTTTCCTTGTTCCGCTCTGCGCCCTGACCGTCCGCTTACTTGCTCCATCAGCTGAAAAGCTCTTTCATTTACCCTGAAATCAGTGAAATTCAGGATAGCATCTGCATCCGTTATTCCTACAAGATTTACATGTTCAAAATCCAATCCTTTTACCACCATTTGTGTGCCTACGAGTATATCAAGCTTTTGCTGCTCAAATACCTTAATCAGTGCATCGTGATCATGCTTGCCCCGTATGCTGTCATAGTCCATTCGGGCAATTCTGGCATGAGGAAAAGCTTCAACCAACGCTTCTTCAATTTTTTCTGTACCAAAGTTTCGCTGAATGAAATTGTGACTACCGCAAGCAGCGCATGTAATAACCAACGGATAGGTGCTTCCGCAATAATGACACTGCAACTTGTTTTTTGCTTTGTGATAAGTCAGCGATATATCACAATGCTCACATTGTGGTATCCATCCACAAGTGCCACATAACTGATATGGTGAATAACCCCGGCGGTTTTGAAAAAGGATTACTTGTTTATTGTGCTGCAATGAATGGGCAATAGCCTCTGTAAGCTGAGGCGATATAATGACTTTCTCTTTGTTTTGCGTAATAATCGTTTTTACATCTACAATCTGAATTAAGGGCATTTGTACCGCACCAAACCGTTCATTCAATTTTACCAAACCATACTTTCCAGTAGCCGCATTGTAGTATGTTTCTATAGAAGGTGTTGCACTGCCCAAGACAACTTTTGCATTAAACAACGATGCATAATAAATGGCCGCATCTCTTCCTTGATAGCGAGGTGCAGGATCTTGTTGTTTATAAGATGCATCATGTTCTTCATCTACAATAACCAACCCTAAGTCTTTGAAAGGAAGAAATAATGATGAGCGAGCACCAAGTACAACTTTTGTTTCTCCTGATTTTATTTTGTTCCAAATCTCAACTCGTTCGTTAGGGTTAAATTTGGAATGATAGATGGCTATATAACCACCAAAGAATTTCTGAAGCCTTCGGATAATCTGTGCTGTCAGCGCAATCTCCGGAAGCATATACAAAACCTGTTTGCCTTCTTTGATGTATTGCTCAATCAGTTTGATGTACAATTGGGTTTTGCCGCTAGATGTGATGCCATGCAAAAGACAGACTTGCTTTTCCTGAAGAATTGCAACAATGCTATCTGCAGCTAGTATTTGTGCTTCGGAAAGTTCAAAATCAATCTTAATGTCTTTGGGCAAGGTAGGCAATCGATCCACAGACCTTTTTTCCAGTCTGAGGATGTTTTTCTCTGCTAGCCCTTTGAGTTGAGCAGTAGATGCATTTGCTTTTTTGAGCAGTTCCGATTGCGATACTTCGCCTACTGTTTTTATGATGTGCAGGTAGGCCAATAGCAATTCCAATTGTTTGGGGGCTTTATTTTTACTCCAGTCATTGAGCAGCAAAGCCAGGTTTTCTTCGTTGTGATATTGTGGATCCAGTTGCACATAGGTTTCCATTCGTGGCTTATAGGTTTGCTTCAGCGCTTCCCACACTATGCACACTTTCTTTTCTATCAGGCGTTTGATGACCGGATATACATGCGAAGAATCGAGGATCTGCTGAACCTCACTCAACTTTAATTCCTTTTTTATCAGCAATGCTTCTGCTACTAGGTATTCTTCTCCGTCCAGATCAGAAAAGTCGTCGCCATATTCTTCGTTAAAAGCCAAAATACTTTCGCTTGACAACTTTAGGTGCGATGGCAATGCTGCCTGCATTACTTCTCCTTCGCTGCACATGTAGTAGTTAGCCATCCATTGCCATAGTTGCAATTGATGTTTAAAAATGAGCGGCTGTTCATCTAATACATTCAATATTTCTTTAGGATCAAATGCCGATGGTTTATCGGTATGAAGTGTTTTGATGATTCCTGAATATCTTTTGTTGCGCAGAGCAACTTCAACTCTTGATCCTGATTGAACAACATTATGAAATCGGGCCGGAATCGCCCATGTATAATTCTTGGGCAATGCAAGTGGAATGATCACTTCTGCATAAAGGCAATCTGAAGAGGTGGGAGAGAGGGCTTGCATGACGATTGCAAAGTAAATAAGAGTTATTAATCTTTGCTTAAAGATTTATTCATATTTCCGATATCGCCTCATACCGGCGTCCATTCTGTTGTAAACGACTTGTTTTAAAGCCGCAATATCATCTATGGTATAACCTGCCACCGGAACCTCTTCTAAAAATACACATCGGCATTTACCCGGCGTAAGGCTAAATAAGCTTTTGAAATGCAATCTTTCCAATGTGTCTACAAATAAAACAGGTTTAATGCTGGTGGATGTTTCTATAGCTATTCTAAAAGCACCGTCATAAAAATTTTTAAGCGGAGCTGGAGTAATATTAAAAGTTCCTTCAGGAAAAATGAAGATGGAGATATCTTTTTTGATGAAATCTGTAAGTTTTCTAACGCTTTGCGCCCTTCTTTCTGCGTTGCTTCGATCAACCAAAATGACAGCTTTTCCATAGATATAACCAAAAATTGGTATTTTGGAAGATTCATATTTCCCCAAAACCCTAATTGGTTGCCTTACAGCCATTACAGCGGGCGGAATGTCCATATAAGAACAATGATTGGCAACAAATATGTAATGTTTGGTTGGATCGTGTGGACTTTCGTAAATGTTTTTATGTCTTATTCCCACCATAAAATACCAAATAAATCCCCATGTGCTACAAATCTTGTATATGAAATTGCCGCCTTTAACATCTCCAAAAAAAGAAGCGATGATGACAAATGGCAAAGCAATAAATATTAAAGCAATGAATATGGATAGCGCATAAATACAATAAATCCACTGAAGTGGTTTAAGAAGTAATTTCATAAAGAGTGTAAATTAATAACCTTTATGGCAATACAACAAGCTGGTTTATAGAATAAGCCTCAGCTTTGGCTTCAAACAGTTGTTTGGTTTGTGTCCAGGTATCTTTAAAAAAAGTAGAATTTCGATAGTGGGAGAGTGCTTCTTCATTGTCCCAAAGGCTATAAGTAAAGAAAATATTTTTATGAACTGCATCTTGCCATAGTTCAAGATGTTTGCATCCATCAAACTTTCTTATCTTCTCATTTCTTTCGTCGAAAAAAGTTTTGAAGTAAGTAATGGCATCTTCTCTAAAGGTCATTTTAACTATCCTGATGAGCATTATTCAAAAAAGATTTTTACGGTTTGATAAAACCAATTTTTCTGCAAACCAATGGTTTGCTTCTGCATAATATCTGAATAGCCTTTTAGACCAAATAATCCTGCAGCATTGCCTTTGTTTATAGCAATTTCTAGATAGCCGGAAGAATTAAAGAAAGCCACTTTTTCGCCATGTGGAACACAAGCATACGTTTTGCTGATGGCATCTATCACTTCATCTCGCTTGAATACTATTTTGAATTTTCTGCCAATTCGTTCTCTTTCAAAATCTGTTTTGGTAATGTTTACAATAACGTTTTCAAAATTGTCTATATACAAAATCTGCCCTTCCATTGTAGTTGGGCTGTTTACATATTTAAGCCTGATTTTTTCTACAATATCAACTTTGGGATCACCAATGGTTATCATTTCTTTGCCGGATATTATTTTGTAGATAGCGTTTACAATAACTTGAGTACACACCAATGTAGTTGGATTTTCATTTTCTGGAAGCGGTAAACTAACTACTTTATCTGGATGCCCATCAATAATCATCGTTAGCAATCCATTGTCTGCACAGGCTATGTATTGTCCATTGTGATAAGCCAAAAGCATGTGATTTGGTTGTTCATCAAAAAGATTGACCAATACAATATGAAATGTTCCTTTGGGAAAATACCTGAATGAACTGTCGCAGAAGTAAGCAGCTTGTGGATAGTTGAATGATGAAAGCTGGTGTGTAATGTCTACAATGTTGATCGATTCATTTACACTCAACAACTGTCCTTTTACAGCTGCGACAAGGTAGTCCTGCTGTCCAATATCAGTCGTTAAAGTTATAATGGCCATGGTTGATGTTCTGTTCTTTTGGTATCCAATTTTTTATTAGAAATATAGTATGGTAGAAATTATTTTATCAGTTCTCCGTTTTTAAAATAAAATTTCCGAATGAGTTTATCGGTCAGCGAAGGAAAAAATTTACTAAGCAATGCAGTTCTTAGTCCCAATACCGTCATCACTTTTGTCCGCCTCCGTTTTTCTATGGCTTTCAAAATGTATGTGGCACATTCCTGAGCACTCATCATTTTATCTTCATCCATCGGGTTTTCTTTTTGTGGCCTTGCGTTTTTATCCAAAGCTACATTTCTAATATTGCTCGATGTAAAACCCGGACTAACCCACATGATGTTTACTTCATCTTCAATCATTTCCGACCTTAATGCTTCCAAAAACCCTGTAACTGCAAATTTACTGGCACTATAGCCTGTTCTACCCGGCAAGCCTCTGATGCCTGCAATAGAAGATATACCCACAATTGTTCCTTTATTCTTTTTTATCTCAGGCAGAGCAAATTTGGTACAGTACACAGTACCCCAAAAATTTACATTCATTAATGAGTGCAAAGTCTGCAATTCCACATCTTTGAACAATGCCCGCATAGATATTCCGGCATTGTTAATCAAAATGTCAATGGTGCCAAATTCTTTTACAACGATTTTTATAAATTTTTGACAGTCTTCTTCTTTACTTACATCTGCAGACTCTATCAGCAAAGGTCTTCCCGCATTAATTTTCTGAAGTTCATATAGTTTTTCATAGTTGCGTCCGCAGGTAGCCACTTTAGCCCCTTCTTTTAGCAGCAATTCTACCAAACCCTTACCTATACCATCACTTCCACCTGTTACGATGACTACTTTACCTGAGAAAAAGGACATGACTGAAGGTTGATTATGGCAAATGTAAGTGAGTGGATTAACATATAAAAGTGTATGGAATATCTATACATCTTTAAAATTGTTTTTCAAAAATTTGGGTGGTATAGTAGATGAGCCTATTTTTGCACTCCCAAATCAAATAGGGTATTCACGAAAGTGATAATGATCTTGTAGCTCAGTTGGTAGAGCAATACACTTTTAATGTATGGGCCCTGGGTTCGAGTCCCAGCGGGATCACAGCAAAAAAACAAAAAGCCTTGTAAATCAATGATTTACGAGGCTTTTTTAATTTCGGGGTAAACATAGGGTAAACATTTCCAAAATTGTTTGTTAAAACACTTTATTTTTATCGTTCACCAACATAAAAATTGAATTACACCGTTTACCCTTTTTATTTGGTAAAAAATATTCCTAAACAATTCCCGTATTTATTTTTTCCTTTCTTTTGATAATTCTCAACCAATTGATCAAACCACAGGAGCACCACCTGATTAAAATGGGTTTAATTTTATGCCTAGACTTTATCCTCGATTTATATTCAGTAATCCCGCTGACACTAAAAGTGAAGGGCCTTTTTTAGTCCATTTATTGGAGCCAAGATTTGTGGCTAAGGTTATTGCGACGCCGAATGCTGCAGGTTTTAAAATTGATGTACTGGATAGCTGGGGCAATGACCCGGTGGAATTAAATAGTTCTTTAGAACAAGCTTCCAATTGGCTTATTCAGCAATTGCGTAAGCAGGCTGTTTCATTGTAGAAATGTATTCTTTTTTCTGCATTCGTTTTGTCCTTTTGTGCCCTCACTTAATATGTTATTGTTGTAGTTGACATTTCATCTTCAATGAAAAAAAAGATCATGCAGCTAATTAATCAACGTGTTAAAGAAGTCGAGACAGCTTGTGAAACGATATTGGCAAAAACCCGCGATTGGCAAATGATACAAAAGTATTTGTCTGCTAAATCGGGTACTATAACTCTTACAGGTACACAAAAAAAGAAGCTGGAGAAATATCAGTTTATTTATAACCAGATGGTTTCTCAGCGATTTACTAATACCGAGGTTGTGAATATGGTGGTTAATACTTACCGGGTGGATATTAGCCAGGCATATGAGGATTTGCGTTCTACTAAAGAGGTTTTTGCTTTTGATGTTAATTTCAATAAAAGGTTTGAATTGCACCTACAATTAGAAAACAATCGTCGGATGCTGCGCAAGGCTGAGGAAGTGTCGGATATGAAGGCGTACGCAGCGCTTGAAAAGAATAGGGCTTTATTGCTGAAATTGTTACCAGATGAGGAAACTGCTGATTATCCATTATTTGAAGGTCATACTATTGAGGCTGTATTTGATCCTTCTCTGTTGGGTGCTCCAAAAATTACTAAGACGCAAATGGTGGAGTTGTTGTCAAGGATTAATGAGAAACGACAGAAGAAAATTGATCTTAATAAATTTATGCAGGATTTACCTGACTTAGATACGGTGTTTGAGGAAGGTTGATTTGTTCTTTTTTTATGCATTTAAGTAATGGTAATTTAATGGTGGTGTTTATTCAAGTTGAATAGGGTGTTTCCTCAAACACCGTATCTAAGTCAGGTAAATCCTGCATAAATTTATTAAGATCAATTTTCTTCTGT
>JANMZN010000077.1:0-10014 GCA_031383285.1 Segetibacter sp. | reverse complement strand
GGTTGCTCACTATAAACAACTGCATAAAACAAAGCAGTGAGTTGGTGTAACCATTGCCCGGATCATTTTTATAATCCACAATCTGCTGCATGGCTTTGCGTGGATTTACCTCCAGTGTTTTTAACTCTATCTGCACCACAGGCAGCCCGTTAATCAACAAGATAACATCGTACCGGTGATGACTGTTATCCGTATTCATTCGCAATTGGTTAATGACTTCATAGTCATTCTTGCACCAGTCTGTGATGTTTACCAAAGTATAGTGCAAAGGCGTATCATCTTCCCTTTTAAAAGTATTGCGTTGTCGCAATAACTTAGAAGCCTGGAACACATCAGGATTAATAATTTCATCCCGCAAACGTGCAAATTCCGCATCACTCAAGTTCACCCTATTAAGGGTCTCAAACTTTTTTCTGAAATTGTTTTCAAGCGTTTGGCGATTCCGTATGTCAGACCGGTAGGTATATTTCAGATCGGTTAGTTTACCGAGAAAGCCATATTCTATTTCAGGTTCGTTAACCATTGAGCTATTGATGAAGGTTAATTACAATTTTTAAAAACAAATAAAACAATCATAATCTGGGCTAAGATAAGGGTATTATTATCTAAGATTAACATTTCAATCAATCTGTTTCACATCCGTTAATACTTGTTTGTCCGGTATGTAGTTTCTAATCGCCATTGTTACCGTTTTGGATATATTGTTCAATAGTCATTGTAATTACAATATTACACGAATAACACAATGAGAAACGAAAAAAACGAGAAACCAGAAACAATCAATAAAACCAAACCCTCAACCTGCCAAAAAGAAATACGGTTGAAAAACAAATGCCCTTCACCACAGTAGCACAAAAGCCCAATCAAGGAACAACGCAACGGATGGGCTGTTATCATCCGTTGCTTGAATTTTCTTTGGTTACTTTCTTTGTTTCAAGACAAAGAAAGTGACATACCATGTGGACAAAAACACCCCCTTTTTTAACCCAAAAATTCCCCATTTCATCCCAATAAAAAAAACCGCCACCAAAGCAAGGGCATCATTACTAAAAATGACTAAAAGCCGGAAGCTCGCTTACCCCCTTCATAACATAGCACCTTTCAATGGTATGTAACTGCCCGAAGCGATTTCCAGTTGTCAGCTTCTATTAAAAAATATCATTTTCCCCGTCATAGCTCGCATTCCCACTCCCCGTCATTGCGAGGAGGCACGACGAAGCAATATGCTTCACAAACTGAAACACCCCACCTAAAAACACACCACCCAAAAAAACATCCCCTATAACGACACCCTCTCCTTCGGAGGACCTGTCCCGAATATTCGGGAGGGCCGGGGTGAGGTCAATAAACCAAATTTCCGCCATTTTGTACCGCTTCACAAACACAGTCCACCACTTGCTTACACGAAAGCTCCGTGCAGGGTCGCATGACGGTTTTGGGTGTTCCCGAAAGCTCCGTGCAGGGTCGCATCACGGTTTCGGGTGTTCCCGAAGGCTCCGTGCAGGGTCGCATCACGGTTTCGGGTGTTCCCGAGAGCTCCATGCGGGGTTGAAAGACGGTTTCGGGAGTAAGAAAGGTTAGAAATCATTAATGACTAACAATTTCTCATTAAAAAACAATCAAACAATGACTATTACAATTAGCGGGTTAGACCTGTCCAAGCTTAAGTTTGTTGTTCGCGTTGGTTTTTACAACTTTTCGATTAAGTCACGTTATCAGCCATCAAATCCAACCAAATCATAAAAAAAAGCCGGAACTTTTTAGGTTCCGGCTTTCAAATTTAGTAACTGAAAAATTATTCTTTAACTACTTCATAAACCAAATTGCTTGATCCATAAACTAGTTTCACGATATACATTCCTTTAGGTAAACCCTGCAAATTATTTACCTGAATCACATTGTCACCTTCCTTAACCATCACTTGTTGAGGACGAGTAGCCAAGCGGCCTGTTACATCAGATATGGTAACGGTTCCCATGGCGCTAGCTGAAGCATTTAACCTCAAATACAATTGATCTTTAAACGGATTAGGATATACAGATACAATCGTGTTTACATTGTTAATCCTAACATTAACAACAGGAGAATATTTAAATCTGCCATCCACATCCACCATTTTCAATCGGTAGTAGATAACTGAACCTGCTTTCACCCTGTTTACAATCTCCAAATCATTGAATTTGTACATGCTACCAGAGGCTATTCCGGCAACCCTTCCAACGTATTCAAAATTAGATCCGTCTGTAGAACGCTGCACTTCAAAGTAGCTAAAGTTTATTTCTGAAGCTGTCTTCCAAATAACTGAAACATCCTGCTTAACTATCGTAGCAGCAATTGATTTCAATGTAACCGGAACAATCTTCAGACCAAATTCATAAGCACCCATATCAGGACTTACCAGACTTCTTGAACTATCTCTAATGTCAAACAAAACCCCAACAGGAGAACCAAGGTTATCCATCGTTGCCTGTGTTGGAAGGAAATCCCCTGATGAAGGTGCAGTGTAAATTGGATCTAATGTTACGCTGTTAATATCCTGGGCAGTAGAAGTTTGCCAATCGCTTAAGGTTAACTTAGCAGCACCATAATATCCAAAATTCTGAGCACCTGTACCTGCACTGTTTAAGTAAACATTGTTGTAATTACTCATTACTGTAGGTGTTAGCGTAGAAGAAAGATAAAGACCGTATTTAACTCCGGAACCTCCCCTACCAATTGTAATTAGATTATTCATTACCATGATGGCAGTATCTGATGATGACTGGTAATAACCATAGGTAGTACCAGCAGTGGCATTTACTGCATCAAGCGATACTGTGTTGTGATAAAAATTAGAATAGCGAGAACCACCATTGTAAAGACCATAAATAGCCCCTTCATGATTAATGCCATATACAACGTTATTGACTACATTGTTAACTGTAGATGCAGTAGCATCAGCAACCAGATAAATAGCGTATGCTGTACTGGTAGAAGTAAGTGCTCCCTCAAATAAGTTTCCAACTTTATTCTTTTCTATTAAGGCACCTGTTGTTCCAGCTGTTGCATAAACGCCATAAGCCGTAGTTACGGTTGTTCTGGTAGTCCTTTCTACCTTATTTCCGGAAATGACCGGATTGGTAGAATAAGCTGTATAAATACCATAAGTGTAAAAATCATTCACGTTGTTATTTACAATCTTTACGTTATCTGTAGCAGGTAGAGATGAATTACCATAATTCACAATTCCATAATAGCCATTGTTAACGGTATTACCCCAAATAACCAGGTTATTGGCATTGTTTCCTGAAGTAGTAGCTGAAGAATTAGATCCACTAATAACAATACCTGCAAAATTGCTGGAGGTTGAAGCTGGATCTGTAGTTATGGTACAATTCACAATACTATCATTTTCCGCTTGATTGGTTAAATGAATTCCCCATCCATATGTACCACCAGTAGCATCAATATTCAGGTCTTTAATGGTAACAAAGTCGGAACCGTTGAGTTGTACAACAGACCTGTTATTATTATCATTGCTACCAAATGCCAATGTAGCACCATTACCATTAATGGTCAACCTATTAGAAACAGAAGTTCCACTAATGTTGTTTAAAACCAAACGCTCAGCATATGGTCCACTGCCGGGAGCAACATTAAATGTAACAGCACCTGCAATACCACATTCGGAAGCTATCATTGCATCCGCAAAAGATTGGAAATTGGTACCGCTGGTTGGTAGTGCATTATTAATTGTGTAAGCACCTGCTGCCAAAATGGGCTTAACGTTTATTTGTAGCGGAGTAGAGTATGTTGTTGAAGTTCCACAAGTTACCGCAGCACGATAATAAGTAGTAACCGTTACATTAACTGAAGAATCAGGGAAAGGAATTGCTAACCCAATTGGCGTCCACGGACCAGAGGCCGAAGAACTAGTTTCCCATCTATAAGTCTGTGTTAGTCCATATGAATTTCCGACAAGAGTTAAATTGACATTTGCTCCGGCACAAACCAAACTGTCATTGGCAGCCGTTGTACCTGCTGTTGGAGGAGAAGTACAAGCAGAAACAGAAAATTCAAAAGCACCAATATCAGGTGTATTACTTCTAGCTGCACCAGTAATATCGGTAAGGACTCCTACTCCTGCACCTCGGTCATTGAGTACACCATTGGTAGGTATATAATCAGGACCTTGCGTTACAAAAGAAGGATCCACAGCAAGGCTGTTTGCATCTTGCGTACTTGCAGTCTGCCAATCTGCTATAGTTAATTGAGCTGTAGCATTATAATAACCATAAGCGGCAACTCCACCGCCAGGACTACTTACATTAACATCATTGTTATTACTAACAGATAGAGCATCAACAGCCCCGTAATAAATACCATACCTCAATCCAGTACCACCTCTATTAATGTCAATCAGATTATTTCGAAAAACTATTCCTGTATCAGGACCACTATGGTAAATACCATACGTTGCACCTGTTGTTGCATTGGCACTATTTACAACTATCGTATTGTGATAATATCTTGTGTAACGAGACGAAACATCGTAAACGCCATATACAGAACCATTGTGGTTCATATCAGCAACAAGGTTATTGCTAACCAATGCAGGGTTAGCCGAAATAGCATCTCCACTAAGATACATAGCATAAACCGTGCTTGTTGAAGTAGTAGCTGCATCAAACAAATTGGTTACTCTGTTTTTATCAATTAATAATCCAGACTCATCACCTGAAGCATAAATGCCATAAGTAAAACCAACCGTTGTTCTTGATGGTCGCTGAACTCTATTACTTACCAATTTTGCATTGACTGAATTGTAATTGTAGATACCATAATAATAATAATCGTTAATCGTATTATTGATGAATTGATTATTATTGGTAACAGCAGGAGTAGCATTACCATAATTACTAATTCCATAATATCCTCCGGTAATGGTGTTATCCATTACCACTACATTGTTGGCATTGTTACCACTTTGAGTGGCCGATATATTACTTCCACTAATGACCAAACCAGCAAAATTCGTTAAAGTAGAAGTTGCATCTGTCGTAATAGTACAATTTACAATGCTATCATTATCAGCTTGATTGGTAAGATGTAAGCCCCATCCATAGGTACCGCCAGTAGCGATTACTACCAAATTCTTAATTGTTATGAAATCCGCGCCATTCAATTGCAACACATGCCTTAAGTTGGCATCTGCACTTGCAAATGATAATGATGCACCATTACCATTAAATGTAACCCTGTTTGTAGAAGATGCACCAGGTATAGCAGGAATGGATACTTGTTCAGTAAATGTACTATTTGCATCTACATTTAAAACAACTGGACCTGTAATTCCGCATTTTAAAGCGTTAATAGCATCTCCAAATGATTGGTAGTTAGTACCACCCGTCGATTGTGCTGAATTAATTGTATAGGTACCCGCAGGTAAAGCAGGAGATACAAAAATTTGAACCGGTGTAGAATAAGTCGTTGAAGAACCGCAGGTAACAGCTGCACGGTAATATAAGCTAACCGTAGCAGTAATAATGGTATCCGGCGAGGATGATAAAGTGCCAACAGGAGTCCATGGTGCAGCGCCTGTAGTAGAAGTTTCCCATTGATAAGTCTGCGTAAGACCTGCTGAGTTATTAGCAAGGCTCAAGCTTATTCCTGTGTTTGCGCAAACAGTAGCATTTACTGCAGTGGCATCCCCTGCTGTTGGAGGAGAAGAACAAACAGGAACCGTAAATTCATATGCTCCAACATCCGGTCTTATGGTACTTCTTGTTGCACCAGTGATATCAAATGGGACTCCAACTGGAGCTCCTTTATCGTTGAGTTGGACCGCTGTAGGCGTATAGTCAGTATTAATACTAGCATAAACCGGATCTATAACTTGGCTATTCAGATCCTGTCCGGTAGCTGTTTGCCAGGCTGCCAATGTAGATATGGCTGAATTTGCATAACCAAAATATTGCAATCCTGAACCAGCACTATTTAAGTAAACGTTATTATTACTGCTGATTAACGGTGTTGCATTTGTAGCTTTATAAATACCATATTTAGCACCAGCACCACCTCTTGTTATAGAAATTATATTATTTCTAAATACAATGCCCGTATCTGAAGTAATCTGGTAGAAGCCATAAACCAGACCCGCAGTTGCATTTGCATTGTCCATTGAGAAAGTATTGTGGTAGGCCAGCATATTAGCTGCGCCTGTATTGTACAAGCCATAAATAGATCCATTATGATTTATATCGGCTACCAGATTATTAACTACAGTAGTTGGTGCAGTAGGCGATCCATCTCCAGCAACATAAATAGCATAAAAAGTGCTGGTTGAAGCTGTTGCCTGGTCATACATGTTTGTAATCTTGTTACCTACTATTGCAGTAGAAAGTGCAGTTGTTGCAGCATAAATAGCGTAAGAAAATCCTACATTACTTCTGGTTGGCCTTAATAAATTGTTTGCCGCAACTACAGTAGTGTTCGTTCCACTCAAGTTAATCCCATAATAATAAAAATCATTAATGGTGTTGTTCAAAATTTGAACATTATCAGTGTAAGGAGCAACGCTATTACCATAGTCAATGATGCCATAATATCCTCCAGTGATTGTATTCCCTTTAATTACTATGTTATTTGCAGAATTATCAGCAATTGTTGCACTTGAAGTTGAACCGCTAATAACGATTCCAGCAAAGTTAGTCGTGGTAGTTGAAATATCAGTAGTTATCGTACAATTTACAATGCTATCAAATGCTGCATTTTTGGTAAGATGAATACCCCAACCGTAAGTTGCACCACTTGCATTTGCTTCAATAATCAAATCCCGTACATATACATATTTTGCTCCGTTTAGTTGGATAACGGACCTGTTGTTAGCATCTGTACTACCAAAAGAAAGGCTTGAACCATTTCCATTAATAGAAATAGTATTGGTAGTGGACGCATTTGGTATGGAAGGAATAATGACTTGTTCATTGTAAGGACCGCTTCCTGGTGCTACATTAAATACAACCGGACCGCTGATACCACACTTAATATAATTTATGGCATCTCCAAAAGTATTAAAATTTGATCCGCTTGTTGGAAGCGTACTGTTGATCGAATAAGTATTTCCTGCAATCAATGCGGGGGATGAAACTTTAACTGAATTAGAAAACACAGAATCACTAACACACTTTACAATAGCTCGATAGTATGATGTAGCCAATTGAGAAGTTACAAAATTCCTAATAGTACCTCCTGTAACATTTGTAAAAACTGTGTTATCGGGCGAAGATTGCCATTGAACGGAAATACCACTTGCTATAGTAGAACCTGTAAGGGAAAGTGTGAAATTTTGAGTAGCGCAAGCCAATGTATCGGATACAGAAGCAACTCCGGCAGTAGGTACACCTGAACAAGCAGTTCCGGGGGTCCATTCAAATGTTATGTTTGGACGGGTCGTTTGTGTACCGGTATTTGTAGTGGTTGTTGAACCACAAAGATTTCCAAGGTTATCCGCTCTGTAATTGTGAGAACCATTAAAAGCCAATCCTGTTGTCCATGGAGTAGTAGCATTATTGGTATAGGTAATACTGCCGGCATTGTTAGGATCTCCATTGCAAATCTCAATTACAATGTTATCTGTACCATTCCAAATATATGGAGTAGTAAAAGCAAAGGTATTAACTCCTAACAATGGTTGGTAATCAAAAGGTCCATAAACATTATTTCCAACGGTCTCCCATGTGGTAGTACCTAAAGAAGTTGCTGCGGTTCCATCAATGCCCATTTTCATTTGCTCTATAATGGTCGTTCCATTGAGAGCAGTCACTTCAAATTTTATCCCAGAAATGATGCCGGGTGCCATACCTGCTGCAGATAATTCTGCTGCCGTATATAAAAACTGCACCCTACTACCTTCATAGAAATCCTGTAGAGGGGCCGGATAGGTTGTACTGCCATTACCAACTGTACCGGTTCCGATAACGATATCAATCTGCGCATTTACAGATGCAAAAAAAGATAAACAAGTGACCAATGATAGGTATACTTTTTTCATAAAGAACGTTTAGTGTTTCATTAATTTAAAAAAACAAGCAAAAGGTTTCGAAGGAAAATTGGATTAGGCTCTTAAAACTTTACGCCGTAAAAATATGTTTTTTAAGATAATTTTCAGTTTATCATAGGAGAAAAAGGAAATAATATTTAATTACAAATTTTAAGTACTTATCTACAATTCAATATCAAAGCTTAAAAACTTCATTCATAGTATTATTATTGTTATTACCCTTTGTGCAATACGAATTGTTGCAAATGGTTTTTTTACTAATATACAAATAAGCTGCCCACTAATGACAGCTTATTTTTGCATTACAAATCATACAATTTATCAATCCTTAATACAACGAACTGATAGTCCCGATAATTTATTTAAATTGATGATATCAGCATCTTTGCTGTCAAACTCCATTCTGACCAAAGCTGCATCTCCAAATGCATCACCTGTTGAGGTCCACCAATAGCCCTTGAAATAATTCTGATCAAATCTAC
This sequence comes from Segetibacter sp., assembly GCA_031383285.1. Taxonomy (GTDB): domain Bacteria; phylum Bacteroidota; class Bacteroidia; order Chitinophagales; family Chitinophagaceae; genus Segetibacter. The sequence goes on along the minus strand of JANMZN010000077.1, from coordinate 1,491 downwards.
CATTAGGAAAAACACGCTTTCCGCCAGGTAAAGCAGCAAACCTTGTATTATTGGTAGCACCTGAATTTGGATCAGCCCAAATAGTAGTATCTTTCAAATAACCACCTGCAAAATCACTTCCACCCACAAAATCTATGAGGGTTTTCCATTCGTCTACACTAGGTATATGCCATCCTATAGGTGCTAATCCTCTAGGATCATTTACAGCATACCAATTATACAGTTTGCCATATGTTTCCGTGTTGTTGTAGTTATTATCATAATAGCACATAGCTCCCACTTTTTTGTTACACCATTTTGTACTATTGTAAACTAATGGAATTTCGTCACCATTTCTGTACAGCCTAACATTTAAATTTTTTTTCATCCAAATTTGAGTGCCGATTTGAACTCCTTGGAAAACATTAATCCCAATCAAGTCTTCCATATCGGGCACACTATTCAGACGACCTTGTTGAGTTTCATTAATTTCTTTTTTACAGGATACTGCAAAAATCAGCACAACTGTTAGAATAATTAGCTTTTTCATGATGTTAAGTTTTAGTTGCTTTAAAGTTATAACATATCAATCAAACAAACAATTTTTATAGCCAAAAAAATAGAGGAAAATTGCCTAATTTAATGTTGTAGAATTCTGCGTTCTAATTCATTTATCCAAAGTCTTTTTTTATTGGAAAATTGGATAAAAAATAGGGTTTTTTATCCTCCCCCGTTTTTTAATAAATAATAAGGCTATTCCCTAAATAAAAAAACCCGGCTAATAGCCGGGTTAAACCTTTAGTTAAAAAAAATTACAGTTTGATAAACTTTTTCGTTTCTAGTTTCATGCCATCTTTTTCAACCACTATAAAATAAGTACCCTTTGGTAACGGAGCAAGATTAAACTCACCACTACCTCTAGTCATTACTTTTGCTGCAAGTTTTCTACCCTCGCCATCAAAAAGCGAAAGGGTAATTCTCTCTGCAGATGTGCTAATTCTAATAAAATCAGTAGCAGGGTTTGGAGCAATGTTTATAACAGACTTGCTAATAACTCTATTTGACTTTGAGTCCTGATCCAATTTTCTTGCTATTGTTTTGTCAGCACCTTTTGGATCAAGGAGTTGTTCTCTAGCTAAAGAAGCGCCAATAAAACCTCTCCAAGGAGCCTGCACAAAAGGGAAACTCTCTTTGAAAGTGGTATCATTTTTTGTAACTCCTGCGTCAAATGATAGTACATTTACTAACTGTTGAGTTACAGGACTAGGTGAGTTGTTCGGATCATAATCATCATACCATAAACCAATAGCAGCCAATGCTACACCAGCTACGGCTTGAAGTTCTATGGTAGTTACGTCATCTTCTAGTCTTCTTCCATTAGGAAAGCCATCCATGTTAGGGATAAACTGTAGATTTTTATTACCATTATATCTACTGTCAGTAAGACCTAATACTGCGGCTTTTATGATACCAAGCGAACTAAAATCACTACTGTTTCTAGGGGTAACGGGC
>JANMZN010000070.1:0-10645 GCA_031383285.1 Segetibacter sp. | reverse complement strand
CAACGGAATGCCACCTCCTGGGTGGACAGACCCTCCGCAGAAAAAAAGGTTTTTGAATTGGCTCGAAAAATTCGGGTGCCGTAGAAAGGCTGCAAACTTTGAATTGCTTGATGTTCCATAAAGTGATCCCTGGTGAGATTTGGTTTGCATTTCAATTTGGATGGGATCTAATGTATATTCAGTTAAGATGAATTTTTCAATGTCTGTATGGAGCACTTGATTGATTTTATTGATAATGTTTTTTCTTGCTTCCTTGATTAGTTCAGACCAATCTTGCCCAACATTGCCCGGGGCATTGATCATTACAAACCAATTTTCGCAATTTTCCGGAGCATCAGTAGCATCTTCTTTGCTCGTGATGTTGATATAGATGGTAGGGTCAGCATGAAGGCTCTTTTTTTTAAATATTTCTGTAAATTCTTCCATGTAATGATCGGAGAATAGAATGTTGTGCAAATCCAACTGAGGGAATTGTTTGTTGATTCCCCAATAAAATATTAATGCTGAGCTTGACCGCTCCTGTCTTAATATTTTTTTTGGCTGCTTGGCTGATTTTAATAAATGATTGTAGGTAGAAAATACATCCATGTTGGATATGACCACATCAGCAGTGTAGGTATCTTTTGAAGTTGTAACACCTGATACATGGTTTTGCTTGTGGTTTATAGTTGAAACGGCTTCTTCAAAATGAAATTGAACGCCTACTTTTTCAGCAAGCCTAAACAGGCTTTGAGAGATTTCATGCATCCCACCTTTTGGGTAAAAAGTCCCAAAGTACATTTCCAAATGTGGAATCATAGACATGATACCAGGAGTAGCATAAGGTGAGGAACCATTATAGGTAGCATATCGATTGAAAAGCTGTACTAATTTTGGATGAGAAAAATACTGCTCATTTACTTCGTTTAGTGTTTTATCAATATCTAGTTTACCCGATTGCAGCAAAGATTTAATAGTATTCAAAGAAAAATAAGTACTCCATCTGTGTAGCGATTTATTTAAAAAAATGTCTGCTGTGAGATCATATTTCTCTTTATTTCTGTCGAGGTATTTTTTTAGCGTTTGGGTCGAAATTTCAAATTTTTCAGCAGCATTTTGAATAAACGATTCTTTGTCAGCCGACACAGAGAAAGTGGTACCATCGATCCAAAAATAATTACAAACTACTTTTTTTTGGACATAATTGAAATGGACCCGCGGATCAATATTATACAATTGAAATAGCTCATCAACCAAATGAGGCATAGTGAATAGTGAAGGCCCTAAATCGAAACGGAAGCCATTTAGATTGATGGCATGTAGCTTTCCACCTGCATAGGCATTTGCCTCGAAAATAGTTACATCATATCCTATATGTTTTAGCCGGAGTGCACTAGCAATGCCTGCAATGCCTGATCCTATGATAATTGCTTTCTTCATTTATAATAAAGTACCAAGCCTCCCAGTTTTATGGTAAATTTATTTGATTAAACAATAGATAAGAGGAATTGTTTTTTGAGAGGGGTAATTGGGCTTCAAAGCTGTTCAGGTTTCTTTTAGAAATTTGAAAGACAACATTTCGTTTTTATTAAATGAACTACTTGAGTCAGGCTTTTGAGTAGATCAACAATAATTTAAAAGGACAATTATTATTGATTCAAATAGAAACATCCAAATAATATCCGAAGAATATTTTAAAGGTATATGAATTAAAGAGTGTATTATTTGACCCGTCAGTTCGGTTCATCTGTATGTTAATTTATTTAACAAGAAAATAAATCTAATGCTTATGTTGTTGAAATAATTAGCGAATGCCAATTCAATAAATTATACAAGAAAAATAAAGCTACGTTTCGGTAAACTATTTTCTGAACATCCTGTTATAATCAAAAATTAAAAACATGATAAAGAAGATATTCTCGTTGATGGCTGTAATGTTTACTACAGCAATCGTTATGACCTCATGCGGCGGCGGTGAGCAATCAGCTGAAGCTATAGAAGATACTGTAGCACCCGTAGTAACTACTGTAGATCCTACAGCTGCAGCTGTAAGTACTCCTGCAACTGTTGTTGACATTGCTGTAGGTTCTGCAGACCATACAACTTTAGTTGCTGCTGTAAAAGCCGCAGGTTTGGTTGAAACATTGAGTGGAGCGGGTCCATTTACAGTTTTTGCTCCAACAAATGCTGCATTTGAAAAACTGCCTAAAGGAACTGTTGAAAGTTTATTGACTCCTGAAAAGAAGGCTGATTTAACTGGTATTCTTACTTACCACGTGGTAGCAGGAAGTGTTAAAGCCGCTGATTTAACAGATGGTCAAATGGTAAAAACAATAAATGGTAAAGAACTAAAAGTAACCATTAAAGATGGTAAAGTAATGATTGGAGGAGCAAACGTAATTGCTGCTGATCTAGTTGCAGGAAACGGTGTAGTTCACGTAATTGATGCAGTGTTATTACCTAAGTAGTAAATTTCTTTTTTCTTCTTAAAAAGTTGTTTCCTAAAACTGGGAAGCAACTTTTTTTTTACAAACAAATGAATAGACTTCAGGAAAAAATGAATAAAAAATTTGAAATTCTTTATCAGAAACTACTTTCTGAAGAAACCAAAAAAAGAAGTGAAACAATTATACTGATCATTGCAATTGCAAGTTTCATTATTCATCTTGCTATTATATACTTGGTCGATTTTGGTTTTATTTCTTTGAATGCACCATCAGAATTACTAAAAAATCCAATAGCGGCCATCTATACACCCTTTTCGTTTATTCTTGTGTATGAAGTTTATCTACTTACATATTATCTCCCCAAATCCATTACTACGTACATTAGTAAGCAGTATGAAATTATAACCCTTATTATTATCAGGCGTTTGTTTAAAGACCTTTCATCTTTGTCATTATCAGATGATTGGTTCAACATAAAATATGATTTGCAGTTTACTTATGATATCATAGCATCAATTCTGCTTTTCTTTCTTATTTACCTCTTCTTAAAGCAGCGAAAAAATGCAATCTTAATAGGCGAAAAAAATGAGCCAAACAATGAAGGCATTGCAAGGTTTATAAAATTGAAGAAAGTATTGGCAACCTTTTTAGTACTCGTTATTATTTTTGTAGCTATTTATTCATTTCAGCATTGGCTATTTGGCGTCATTAATTCAACTGCAAAAACTGGTGTTTCTTTTAAAAATATTAATAATATCTTTTTCGAACAGTTTTTCACCATCTTGATTATAGTAGATGTAATACTGTTATTATTTTCATTTTTTCATACCGATAAATTTCACAAGGTTATTAAAAATTCTGGGTTCATCATTTCTACAATCTTAATTCGGCTATCGTTTTCAGTAAGCGGACTTTTAAATACATTGCTTATTGTTTCAGCTATTATTTTTGGACTTTTGATCCTCATTATTCACAATAAATTTGAGGAGTATTCCAAATTAGAAAAGGACGAGGTATAATCTAAACACAACTTCGATATAGCTTTTTTGTAAGAGTGAGGGACTCCTGAAAAGGACCTTGCGCTATAAAGGGAAAATGCTATTGTGAGATAATTTGTAGCCATTATATCTTATCGGAACAACTCGTAATAACGAAGGAATAAAATGGATGATTTTGTACTGATTCAATTAGTAGAACTTTCCTGATAGCATTTACCTTAGCCGGGCTCTCTGTCTGGCACACATAGCTTTGAAAGTAGAACCATATCAGGACAAACGACTAGGATTGCCTTGTATGTAACATCAAATAAAACTGTGATATTGTCCTTATTTTTTAATTCAAAAAGAAGGGGATCATTATTTCTATTTTCTAAGAATGATTAGAAAGTTGCACCTTATAAAGTTCATTTTAATTAACTGCTTCCCCACGTTTTTTCCTTATGGCTCCATACATGTCATACATGACCTCCATATGAGGTGCAGTAAGAACAGCAAGTCCTAAAAAAATGTATCCGGCAACTGCATTTTTGTTTATAAACATGAAACCTGTAAGGCCAAATAATACTATACCTGTAATTGCGATAGCACTATAAAATAGAATTTGCTTTGAAATGAGTTTATAAGAAATTGTATTGTTCTTTCTGAGGTAATGTACAATGTTGTTAAGTGACAGAACTGAGTGCCATAAGACAAAATAAAAAGTAAAACCTAAAAGCATAGGTAAGTTGAAAAGGATAAATAGAATGAGTGCGAACCGAACCAAAAATTGTCCTTTATCACTATTATCGAATTGACTATTCCTCAGAAAATAAATAAATGTGGAGATGAAAAAAAGGATACTATTGACAGAGAGTATAAGGTATTTATTTTGGCTTATCCAATTGATAATGGGTTGGTTTTCTTTGCCTGATTCGAAAAGTTCAAATATAGGTATTACTTCATCGAAATGATGTAGTGTAATGACGCTTAGAATTACTAATCCATAGGTAATAACAAATATTTTCCCAAGAATAGTATTGGTTTTAAATTGGTACAAATCTGTTTCTCCAAAGTGAAAAGCTGCAAAGAGGATGAATAGGATATTGCCTGCAATTGGGAAAAGAATCAGGATGATTCCAAATAATATTAATCTACCTAAATAGATTAAAAAGAATTTTTTTTGAGAAAAGTTTTTTTCTGATGTATCTGCATTTCGTGTGGCTACAAGAAAATCTGCGGCTCCATGTGGTACGCCTAGTAATAAGATCCCAATGATAAAAATGATAAATTGAGTGTTTATTCCTATTGCTACAGAATAATGCTGTATAAAAAGTAAAATAAAACCTAGAACGAGTAGTACAATCTTTATCATTCCAAAGGAGTATGTGTTGAAAAAGTAAAAAGGTGTGATAAAAGTTTATCACACCTTTTTAAATTCATTTATGCTTTTTGAGAAGCAGTCTTATCTGACTGTGCTAGCGCATAGATCACAAGACCAAAACCTATTTTATTGATGGCATCTCCAATATTATATACAATATCCATTGAGAGGCCTTGGAACATTTTCATTCCAAAAAATCCACCTTCTGTACCAGCTATGTAACCGATAGGATAGATAGCCCAACCTACTAGTACAAACCAACCTAGGGTGCGTACTGCTTTTTGAACTGCAGGACCCGCAGTATTAGCTAGCGTTGCTACTTCACCAAACCATACTAGATATACGATGTAGAAGTAAGCGATACCGCTGATTAATCCCCAAATCCAACTTTGTGTTTCTTTACCATAAATTGCTTCGCCGATATAACCGGTTACAAGCATTACTACTGATGCAAAAATTAATTTCCACAGAAGCCCGGCTTTTCCACCAGCTTTTTTTGTGATTAAGTAGAATTCAACACACATTAATGGAACTGTAAGAATCCAATCTACATAACGAAAGAAAACCGGGGATTCTCCTGTTTCCAAATTGTAGCTACGCATATAATAGTAGTGCACAGCTGCAATAAAAGTTATGAGCCCGGAAACAAGAATAGATGTTCTCCATTTTTGGTCAACATTTGACAATTCAAAAAAGAAGAAAACACTGGCTGCCATCATGGCCATGGTGCCAACAAAAAAGGTAAATGCCACATAGTTGTCGGTTGCTACCGAATGAATTTGCAAGAAATTTTGAAACATGGTTAAAGTTTTTGATTAAAGAAATGGTTGTTTAAAAATCAGTCCTTAAACAATTATTTTGTTTAAGAATTATCGTAAATAATTAAACGAACATTTGCTATTTTGGTTCGAATTTTTAATAATTTTTTTTGTAATTTTCTATAATTTTATTTTTTGTTGATTATTATATTTTTTTATTTTCATTCGCTTAGACAAGAAAGATTTTTTAGTTTTTTATTTATTTTCATGAATAACAAGAATGAATAGCCGTTCCTCGATTTATAGTATTGATATAAATATTATTTATTGTTTGCCAACAGTATTAAAGTCACAAGCAGAAACAGCGTGGATGGAATGACTTGAAGATTGGAAATATAAGGCATCGCTTAATTATAAATGGTGCGCACCATTCTACAGGAGGCTATCAACAGATACCATACGATAGCAAATTTTCAGGTAGAGCTATGAAACATTCTACTGCAAAAAGCAGAAGCGGCTGACTCAATACTTTTGAGACAGCCGCTTCTGTTTCGGACACATTTTCAAAATTTTGTTTGGTTATGCCATTATCTAAATATTTTGTTTATATAATTCCTCTGCCTTAATTATTTAGCCATTGGATATTCCTGCTTGTACTGCGACATTTGATCTATTTTACCTTCCTTATTAAAATGCCAAATCTCATGAATTTTTGCTGAGTCAATTTTATTGTCCATCGAGGTTGTTTTCTCTGATCCCCAAACGCAAATCCAATTGCCATCACTGTCCTTGTCAATACTACGTGTGCTAAATATTACATCTATTTTACTCACAACAGATGCCAAGCTGCTTCTATATCCTGACATGTGTGCTAGAATAGTGTCTCTATTACCGGACATTACCATACCGGAAAACTCCATACTAACACTATCAGCGAAATCGTCCTTAGTATCCATAAGCTTATTGTCATCAAAAGCTTTCCAAAGTTCACTTACTTTCTGTGATTTTTTCGGGTCTCCCATTTCAAATTTTGAAGAATAGTTGATGGGATAAGCGTAGGTCACTTCAGTGTTCAATTTGGTAGCATCTTCGTTTGTACTTTTTGTTTCTGTTCCATTGTTGCAGGAAGCTACAGCTAAAATAGTTGAAAATACCAGTAATTTTTTCATAATATTTTGTTTTGGGTTTTAATAATCTGTAAATATATACATGTTCCGTTTCTTTACCCTTGCAATTATGAATTTCCAGTTTCTATTAAAAAGTTTAATTTGCAGGCGCAAAAATTAAAAATTATGCGCAAGTTTTATGCCTGTTGGTTTGCACTTCAGTTTTTAGTATTGGTAGTAAATGCTCAAATATGTGAGTCGGGCGACTGTGAGAGTGGCAAAGGCACAGCTAAGCTTCCAAATGGTAGTTATACCGGAGAATTTAAAAAAGGGAAGTATCACGGGCAGGGAACATTTACTTATAAAAGCGGAGCTATTTATACAGGTCAGTTTGAGAACGGTGTATTTAGTGGCATTGGCAAGTTGGTGAAAGATGGAAATACCTTTGAAGGCTCATTTAAAAATGATAAACCCAATGGAGAAGGTAAATTAACAACCCCCAGAGGAGATGTGTATACCGGTAGTTTTGTTGATTACAAAAAGAATGGGCAGGGCACTTATGTTTGGGCAGCGGGTCATAAGTATGTTGGCAATTGGGTAAACGATAAAAGGCAAGGTCAGGGGGCTATTTATTTGTCTAATGGGAAAAAACAGTACGAAGGAGAATGGGAAAATGATCTACCTAAATCCGGGAATTAGTTTTTCCTTTAGCGAGATCATTCAAAGATTATTTTTCCTTTGCTGTCAATATTTGTTCTCTTGTCAAATGTAAATTCAAAATACTTTCCTTCCCCTTTTTTTCCAATTACCATTTGAGTGACTCTGCCGTATTCCAGATTATTTTCATCAACCACTTTTACGATTATTTTTTGATTGAAGTCATTTTCGAACATCAAATAAACACTGATGATATTATCCGTAGCACTATCGGAACTTGAAATATTATTTCTTCCGGTTTTAATGCCAGCTTTTATTAATGCATCTGATAATTGCAATTGATTGCTGAACGTTTTCTGTACACCTTTATCCACCCCATTTACAAATTCTGATCCCGTTTTGGCCACAATCTCTCCGGTTTTATTCACCGTTTCTTTTGCTTTTTCTTTTGCCCAATTGCAGGAAATAGAAAATAGTGCTAAAAGGAGAAATAATGATACTGTTTTCATTTGAGTTTTAATATTTGGGTTGATGAATTATAGATTATTATTGATTAAAGGTAATTAATGTTCAAATAGGTGTTTATTTCCAATTTGAAAAATGGATAAATACTTGATTGCCTGTTGATAGTTAGAATAAATTTATTAAATCTCAGCTTCAGTTATTGAATGCTTATTCACAGATAAACTTGGTATTCTGTGCGGTCAGATAGAAAAAAATGAGCAAATTGCGCTCCGGCTCAACATTTTAGCCTCAAAAAATAAAAACTATGGAATGGATTATTCCTTTAATAACATTGATCTTGTTGGAAGTTGTACTTGGATTGGACAATGTAATTTTTATTTCTATCGTTGCAGGCAAGTTGCCAGAAAGCCAACAGCCGAAGGCTAGGAGATTAGGTCTCATTTTAGCTATGTTTATCAGGTTGGGATTGCTTGGTATTATATCTTTTATCTTAAAATTAGAAGGTAATTTATTTACAATAATAGGCAACGATATTTCCGGCAAAGATCTGATATTGATTTTTGGAGGGTTGTTTCTGATTTACAAGAGCGCTACCGAGATCCACCATAAAATGGAAGGCGAGGATGGAGATGCAACAAAAGATATTAAGGTCGTTACTTTTCAAGGGGTGATTTTTCAGATACTCATTCTAGATATAGTTTTTTCTATCGATTCTATCATAACTGCAGTTGGAATGGTGCAGGAGTTATGGATCATGTACACAGCGGTTGTAGTTACTGTTGGCATTATGCTGTTTGCATCAGAACCCATCAGCAAGTTTGTCAATAAACATCCTGCTTTTAAAATGTTGGCCCTTAGCTTCTTAATGTTGATAGGCGTTTCTTTGATAGGCGAAGGATTAGACATGCACATTCCTAAAGGGTACATATACTTCTCAATGGGGTTTGCATTGCTTGTAAATGTGTTGCAGATTAGGATGGCCAAGAAAGCCGCACCGGTGATAACTCATGAGCATTATAAGCACGAAGAAGCCCAGGCAACAGGTATTGAGGACTAATTACATTTCTTTTAAGTCCGCTACCACTTTGGTCATTGTAGCTTTTGCATCGCCAAAAAGCATTAGGCAATTGGGGTATCCAAACAGCTCATTTTCTATACCTGCATATCCAGCATTCATGCTTCGTTTACACACGATAACTGTTCTTGATTTATCAGCATTCAAAATAGGCATGCCGTAAATAGGGCTTTGGGGATTGCTTCTTGCGGCAGGGTTTACCACATCATTTGCCCCTATAATCAATGCGATATCTGTATTGGCAAATTCATCGTTAATGTCATCCATTTCCACCAATTTATCATAAGGAATGTTGGCTTCTGCAAGTAATACGTTCATGTGACCGGGCATTCGTCCGGCAACAGGATGAATAGCAAATTTTACTGTAGTTCCCCTTTTTTCAAGTAAGTCAGTCAGTTCTCTTACCACATGCTGTGCCTGCGCAACTGCCATCCCATAACCCGGTACAATGATAACAGAAGATGCAGTATCAAAAAGAAAAGCACTTTCATCTGCTCCTATTTCTTTGATGATAATCTCTGAACCAGCACCTTCAACGCCTCCTTTAGCTTTTTTACCGAAGCTTCCTAATAGCACATTTGTCAAAGATCGGTTCATAGCTTTGCACATTTGAATGGTTAGGAGTGTACCTGCGGCACCAACAAGAATTCCTCCGGTCAGCATTACTTGGTTATCATATAGAAAACCACCACAAGCGGCGGCTACACCTGTAAAGGAATTAAGCAAAGAAATAACAACAGGCATATCAGCTCCACCAATTGGCAATACAAAAAATACCCCATAAATTAGTGCTAAAATAAGGGTGCAGTAAAAGCAAATAAAACCTGTATGAATATTTGAAGTCAACGCAACGATTACAAGGATAAGAATGATGGTGAGAATGGAAAAGTTGATGAGCTGCTGTTTATTAAAAGAAAGGTCTTTAACCCTTCCGCTTAATTTGCCCCAGGCTATTACACTACCGGCAAACGAAATGCTGCCGATAACCAGGCTGGCTCCAATAATTATAAACAAATCTGCTGGTACTAGGTTGTAAAGTACATCAGTGCTGTTGCTACTGTTTACCTTATAAAGGTGTTGAAATTCCATAATGGCAATCAGCATAGCGCAGGCGCCGCCCATTCCGTTAAACAGGCTAACCATTTCTGGCATAGCAGTCATTTTTACTTTGCCTGCAGCTAGGGTGCCAATGATGGTTCCAATGAGTAAGCCTGCAAAAATCCATGCATAATTGCCTAGCGGTTTTCCATCTGATTCGTACAAAAAAATGGTCCCAAATATGGCTATAGTCATACCAATGGCTGCCAGCAGATTTCCTTTCTTAGCAGACTTTGGATGTGAAAGCATATTCAGCCCCAGAATGAATGTAACGGAACTGATGAGGTATAAAAGGGGTAGTAAGTTCATAGCTTATTGTTTGTAAATAATTACTTGTTGATTTTCTTTTTTTTGCTGAACATAGCGAGCATCCTATCTGTAACAACAAATCCACCTACTACGTTTAATGTTCCTAAAATAACGGCTAACAGACCTATGATTAATCCAAAATAGTTGGTCGGTTCTACTTTTCCAATCACAATAATGGCACCTAATAGAACAACACCATGGATGGCATTTGCACCACTCATCAGTGGTGTATGCAATACGCTAGGTACTTTGTTTATTACTTCTATCCCAACAAAAATCATGAGGACAATGCTATAAATCATTTGTTGATGTATTGCTATCCAGTTTAAGAAATTTCCCATTTTTTACTTTTTAATATTGTATTTTTATTGTTGTTGTATCATGTTAGAAACA
>JANMZN010000099.1:0-2332 GCA_031383285.1 Segetibacter sp. | reverse complement strand
ACTTGAGCCTTCCACAATGGCAGCAGTATTGGCATTGGACGATGCAAAAGTAGAACAGGTTTGTGCCGAAGTACAAGCTGAAACGGGTGAAATAGTTGTAGCAGCAAATTTTAATTGTCCCGGACAACTTGTAATAAGCGGAAGCCTCAAAGGTGTAGAGATAGCTTGTGAAAGGATGAAAGCAGCAGGTGCAAAAAGAGCATTGATTTTACCCGTAGGCGGTGCCTTTCACAGCCCATTGATGCAGCCTGCTAAAGATGACCTTGCCGCAGCTATTGAAGCCACTACTTTTTCAATACCTATTTGCCCCGTTTATCAAAATGTAGTTGCTACCGCCGTATCAGATCCCTCCACTATAAAGACCAACTTAATCAATCAACTCACGGGTGCTGTTCGCTGGACACAATTAGTACAGGCAATGGTAGCTGATGGTGCAACGCATTTTACAGAAGTAGGTCCCGGAAAAGTTTTGCAAGGGTTGGTTAGTAAAATATTTAAGGAAGCTGTTGTTGATGGGATAAATTAACCTACCTACAGTAATGGGTTTTATATGGTTTCCGGTTGTTTTAAAATTCTTAAAGAAAAATTTGGTAGTTATACTTAATTACCCGCTCAGTGTTTTTGTGGACGGTTAAGAAAGCTTCCTAAAATAGTGTACATTATTGCACCGATAAAAAATGAAAAGACTAAAGTAAAAACAGTAAAACTAACAATTGCAGGCCAAACTTCTGACCATGTCATATTTGGAATATTTGAGAAGAAATAACCCGGAGGATGTGTTTCGTCAATGTCATCATAATAAACGGCGACGCAATTAACAGTAGCTGAAATGGCCAATATTATCCAGCAAAATATCTTCGTCCTCCTATTCATCTTTTTTTGTTGAAGTTTTATTATCCGCATCATTTACTGATGCTTTCATAACGTCAAAGAAAAAGCCAGTTACCACTAACTTATCATCGTAGTTGCCTCGCTTTTCACGTTTTGGCTGTGCCTATCCTTTGTTATCGATTTCCTGTTTTGCCATGCTATAAAAATACCATTTTTCAGTATATAAAAATATATTGGTAAAAATGAATGCCAAAGCCTCCCCAACTACCTTAATTATAGGTTTTTCTTGTTTAAGTTTTTGCGAAGCAGACTTAAGCACAAATGGAAAAAAAGATTTGCTACCGCAGTAGCAAATGATAAAATGACAAAAAACGATTTGCTACCGATGTTGCAATTCTAATTTCAATGAAAAACGGTTTGCTAAAAAAAAGCACGTCCTTTTTTGCACTACAAGTGCTTTTCAGTTAAAGTGACGGAAATAATGTAGTCTTTCATTGACAAATATCGACAGTTGAGCAATGCCTTTTACCCACTCTTCAGTCGCAGGTGATAACACCATGCGACGGCTGCGCTGCAAAACCAACAAAGGCAAAAACAAAAACATAACATTGCAACCACACGGATGAAACGTATCTTCATACAAGTAAAATTAATTTCATGAAAAAAATAATCACAGCCTTTTCAATATTATTTGTTTTCTGCTTTGCACATTGCAAAAAAAGCAACATAGATAGCAACGGCCTACCACCTGCTACAGAAGAAGGTAAAAACACTTTCGGTTTTTTACTCAATGGGCAACCGTGGAAGCCACAAGGAAACAACGGAACAGCAAACCTTAGTATTGACTTTGATGCTGGAATTAATAATGGAATTTTTAGCATTAGTGCTTATAAAATAATTAATTCCACCAGTAGGCAAAGATTTGGACTTGGCATAAATGACAGCCTTAATTTAATATCTATACCAAAAACCTATATTTTAGGAAATGGAACGTTGTATGGAGCTGCTTTCGCAGATGATATTTGCACAATTGACTATTTTGATAGTTCAGTAAATCGAAGTGGTAGTTTAACAATTACAAAACTAGATAGAACAAATCGTATCATTTCAGGAACATTTACAGCAACACTAACTAAAGCAGGTTGTGTCGAAGCAAAAATTACCGATGGTCGCTTCGACATGAAATTTTAATCAACTTTAAACATCATAACAAATGAAAAATTTTATTAAAACATTCTTATGTTTTGCAATGCTAACGTATTGCACAAAATCAACTGCACAAATAGACACAAGCACTACTCAAAAATTATTGCAGTATATCATGCAGCCTTTGGATAAAAACCAAATACCAACGGGTTATTTAGAAGAGTATGGCTGCCCCATGTTATCTGCTGCAACTTTTAATGGTACACTTACTGACAGTAACCGTATTGATATGAATTTGTGGCGCACCCTTTACCTTCAATTGCAAACTGGGTGGACAAGAGCAACTGCAAACCCA
>JANMZN010000040.1:0-2903 GCA_031383285.1 Segetibacter sp. | reverse complement strand
CCACGCAGTAAAATGATTTTCTGTTTGCCAGCTTGTTAAATCATTTCCCGTTACTGAAAAAAACTTCAGCAAACTGTAAGAGGTTATACCGGGCAGTACCGTAAGGTCTTTGCCATTGTATAACTGTTGCACCATTTTATGCAGGTTTTCTATTTGGGGCTTATGATGATAGATTCTTGCGTCGCACACTTCAACTGTTTATGTATTATTCAACAAAAGTTTATCCATTATTACCTCCTGCCTCACAAAAAAGTCAAACCCTGCTAAGTTCGGTGAATAACGCAATTGTCGTTTACAAGGAAATAGCTATTTGCAAAACACATTTTTGTAAGCGTAGGTTTCCATTAAGCAAATAAAATAACAGTACTGTTGGTGAACAACAAGCGCTCCTCCCCTTTTGGAATTTTACTATAATAAAAGGCCGCTCATAAAAAATGAACTTGACCGTTGCCCCAATTCAACGCACCTTTTTATAGACTTTTTAGCATTTGATAGCCAAGATTTCTATTGCCTAAAAATGGCTTCTGCTAAAAAAACTAAACCTTAAAAAAAATAATATTGCTTTTTTATATTTTGTAATGCGAATTACATATTTTTATAAAATTATACCGTTTTTGCATTTTCTGCCTGCTTTTGCTAAGATTAATAACAAATTATCTATGTATATACAAGCAATGGAATTAATTAAGAAAATGCTATAAAGCCACAGGTAAGATGAGTGCAGCCGCTGTGCAAACGATGTGACTGACTGTAGCGAAGCTGTGAAAAGAAATGAGAATTGCTATATTAAATACCACAAAGGCATCAGTGTAGAAAATAAATGGAGTGGGTTTTTACTGAAATCAACTGCCATAAACATTGGAAGGGAAAGCAAATTTTTGGTATAAAACAGGACGCAGATGAAAGAAAAGATAAAAGTAGCCCTGCAAATACTGCAGCATTACGAGGAAAATAGAATTTTTGTTCAATACGGCTATCATGAACCGCTGAACAAACTTGTAAGGAAAATACCAGGTGCCAAATATAGTCGTACCAAAAAGAACTGGCATTTGCCGTTAGAAAAAGAAAGTGTAGTACAACTGATAGCAGCAACTAAAGACATTGCCACCATAGACACTACAGTAGTAAAGCAGCAATGGCCAAAAAGATTGCAAAAAGAAAAACCGGCTGAGGCCAACGTGCCCATTTCCAAGGCACACAAAAAAGCAGAAAAGTTGGAAGCTGCGCCCATCGTTTTTGATAAGGCAAGTGCCCATTTTGTATCTATTCATGCAAACAATGCCCACGTACTGCCTGCTATGAAGCAGCAACTACAGTTAAAAGCCTATAGTGCAAGTACTATAAAAACATATCTGAATGAAATGGGTGCCTTCCTGCAAACGATTGGGGCCAATAAGGCAACAGATTTTACTACACAGCGGCTAAAGGATTACCTGCAATACTGTCTTACCGAACTAAAGTTGTCTGAGAATACGCTGCACAGCAGAATGAATGCATTGAAATTTTATTACGAGCAGGTGTTGAAGAATGAAAAACTGTTTTGGGAGATACCGAGGCCGAAGAAGCGAATAATATTGCCAAAAGTGATAAGTGAAGAGAAGATAATTAAGGGTTTACTTAATATTAATAATCTGAAGCATAAAGCTATATTGTTTACTGCATATAGTGCAGGACTAAGAGTAAGCGAAGTAGTAAAGTTAAAAGTAACAGATATAAACAGCGACAGGATGCAAATACGAATAGAAGCTGCAAAAGGAAAAAAGGACAGGATGGCAACGTTAGGTGAGGCTACGTTGCTAATATTGAGGGAATATGCAAGGTTATACAAACCAAAACAATATTTATTTGAAGGGCAATATGCATCCGAACACTATAGCAGCAGAAGTGCACAAACTGTATTTAATAAAGTATTTAAATCATTAGGTCTTCCACCAAGTATTAGCTTTCATAGTTTGCGACATAGTTACGCAACACACTTATTAGAAAATGGAACTGACATAAAATACATACAAGAGTTGTTAGGCCATAATGATATAAAAACAACTTTGAGGTACACGCATGTAAGTAAAAAGGAATTAGGCAAAATAGAGAGTCCAATAGATAAAATTTTACGAAAAAAACGTGATTAGCCAAAACTGTATTGCCGCAACTCACATAATATTTTTTACACTTGCGTGTTTTTCATTGTCATTATTTTTAAGTGTGTTATACAAATTTCGTTTATATTTGAAACAGCAAAAACATGCGACTATTTAAGAGTTATGTGCTATACCGCCGCAGGCGCAGAGCCAGGCATTAGTTCAAGAAAATCGTTTTAATTTAAAATGTTTTATTGCTGTGAACAGAAGTATAAATCCAGGCAGGAACAGGCTTACTGGTTTTGGAGGGAATGGCACATCACATAACAAACGGTTTTATGCTATGCCTGATAAATGCTTTAATTTGTAGTTTGTGAGGCACAGCATAAAGCCGCCGAACGTTGCCTGCAAGGCTAAACGACCACCACTATGAACACATATTTATTTGTATGGAACCCTAAGCGTTGGACGTGGGACGACATCGAACAAAGCATTGAGCAAGTTGACAAAACAGGGAAATGTTCAGAACGTTGGAGTTGTGGAAATACCAAATCTATAAAGCCAGGCGACAGAGTATTTCTTGTAAAAGTTGGTACAGAACCAAAAGGAATTGTTGCAGCAGGTTTTGCTACAACAACACCATTTGCTGACAGACATTGGAGTGGAGAAAACAAAGAAGCATTTTATATTGACATTGATTTTGAAGTTTTACTAAATCCTGACGAAGACCCAATTCTTACGCTTGATATTTTAAAAACGGGAAATCTTTCAACTCAAAGTTGGACACCACAATCTTCGGGCATTTCAATTAAACCAGAACTTGTT
>JANMZN010000039.1:0-46981 GCA_031383285.1 Segetibacter sp. | reverse complement strand
TCATCTAAGGTGGTTGGAGATATGGCTTTGTTTATGACAGCTAATGGTTATACAGCAATGGATATCCTGGAAAAAGGTGACACCATTTCGTTTCCCGATTCTGTTATAGGTTTATTCAAAGGAGATCTTGGGCAAACACCGGGTGGATGGCCTTCGGATTTGTCTAAAGTAATATTAAAAGCTGTACCTGCTTATAACGATAGGCCCAATGCCCATATGCAGCCCGTTGACTTCGACAATGCATGGGATGCATTTAAAGTAAAGTTTGGAGAAGGTTATTATTTTACAGATTTGCTGTCTTATCTCTTTTACCCGAAAGTATTTTCGGAGTACCATGCATACAGACAGCAGTATGGTGATTTATACTATATACCCTCCCCTGCTTTTTTCTATGGTCTAAAAACCAATGAAGAAACAATAGTTGAATTGGCACCTGGCAAAAGCATACTCGTACGGATGATGTACATTAGTTCAACAGATGAAGATGGGAACAAAAATGTTTTCTTTAAACTGAATGGGCAGACAAGGTCCATTGTAGTAAAAGACAAAAGCTATAAGAGTACTAAGAAAGTTAATAAAAAGGTATCGAGCCCAAATGAAATAGGCGCACCATTACAAGGAAAGTTATCGAGCATACTAATAAAGGTTGGAGATGGTGTAGAAAAAAATACACCATTATTTACTATCGAAGCAATGAAGATGGAGTCAACTATTGTAGCTAATAAATCAGGTAAAGTACTAACGATTGTATTGGCTGAAGGAAGTTTTGTAGAGCAGGATGATGTGGTGGTGGAAGTAGGATGATAGGGAGTTGAGCATTCTTCTTTTAGAATTTTACCAGCTTGCTTCCGTATTATTATGGACACTTTTATAAATACCAATGTTGCCGCAAGCTCTTTGACAGTCGTAATTTCAAACAACATGCATGGGTACGGAAATGTAAGTTGCAGGATCTAAACTAAGACGTCCAAAAATACTACAATAACAGATCTATATAAAATATCTCGTTTAATTACAACTATTTTTGCTTAAATAACAACAGATCATTTGACCAGAAATATTGTTTATTAGATTTACCCCAACTTACATTTTATTTACCAATAAATTGGCCGTCACACCAATCATCGTTTCAAGCAAGGATGTATTTTGTTCAAGTTGGATTACAGCAGCTTGTTTACGTGCTACTTCTGCTTGCCGATCTCTTTGCTTTTGCAGTATTGCCAATTCCAATTGTGATTGAGCAAGTCTAGCACGGGCATAATCTAAAATTGATTTGCTGTAGGCAACCTGCTCACCACTATTTTCGATGGTGTTGTAGTAATTATTTCTTTGTCTTATATAGAGCGTACTGTATTTATTTTTGGCAAAAGCAGGACACTCGCCCATTACATCACCATGACGCAGGTGTGCTTTAGCTGCATGAGCGGAAACTCTTATTGTAGCATTGGACTCACCAACTTTGCTAAACTTATGACATACCGTAACCATCTCCTGGTTTTTAATCTTTATCCTATTTTTAAAAGAATTCCTATCCCAAATATATCCATTCCACAAATAAACATTCGATTTGCTTTCAAGCTCAGTTTCATATTTTCTATTCATATTCTCCTTGTATCTATCATTGTGCTTATCGTCATCCTTGTCTTCTTCTCTTCTATTTTTATCTTTCTTATCCTTGTCCTTGTCCTTACCATTATCACGGTGTTCTTTCTTATCATGCTTTTTATCATAAGGTTGGGCTTTGACCATATGATTTGAAAAGGTGACCAAACATAAAAGAAGAATCAAATTTTTAAATTGCGTTTTCATAAGATTGTTTACTTTTTAGTGTTAAATGAAGCGTCAAGGTTGTCGATAGATTCCTCAACCAGTTTAGTCTGATCCTGAAGTTTTTCTGTGCTGTCTTTTACTGCAGTAGCGGTAGAATCCATTGTATTTATTACAATTTGCTCTTCTGTAATTGTATTATCGCCATTGCAAGCTGACATTGCAATTGCAATTATCAGAAAAAGTGGGATAAGCCTTTTAAAGTAATATTTCATTTTGTGGAGTTTGATATAAAAGTAATTATTCAAAAATCAAACCACCCCCTTTTTTGTTATACTTTGAATTTAACCGGTACTAATAAGTTATTCTTAAACAGAGGACATAATAGATCAGTAATAATTTATTTCCCCAAATTTTTTGAAACTCATTTCTTGAAAATATTGAGGCTTTCAATTGTTGATTATTTTCTTTACTACCTGTATTTTTTCGCTGCTACTCATTTGTAATTTCAGTATATTTTATTTTAGCCGCATAGTACCAACTACCTGAAATTAAATACCAAGGTTACATCGTCTATTTTTTCATTTTATACCCCAGTTATAAACCCAAATACTTCACACACTATCTGCTATTTGAACCGACAGTATGCAAAGTAAAATTGGGTAAAAAATTGTATTAAAATTCTTATCTGTGCCAACGACCACTTCTCCAATAGTATCCGCGGCGATTTTGTCTCCAACTGCCAGATGAATAAGTACGATTACTTCGCGCCGGGGTCCAGTAGCCTTGCCTGTACGAATAAGTTCTGTTTTGTGCACGCCAATCGCCATCTCGCCAAACATAGTTTGTACCTGGAGAAGCAGGCCTTACTTCAACTACTGCTGTGGGCTGGGAAGGTACCGTTGTTTTACAACTTACCATCATTACACTCAGTAATGCAATGACCAAACATCCAATCAAGTTAATTTTCATAATACCTACTCAAATTCAACTATCATGCCCGCTAGTAGCAAATGACAAATCGAATACTGTATAAGGTAAGTTTAGGGGTGTTATTTACCACACCAAGGCGCTTCTTCAAATTTGGTGAGTATATCTTTTAAAAGATATTTACACTTTCAACCAATAAAATAATATCCGATTGCACAAATAGCTAATGCTTTTCTCAGACCAATTCTTTTGTTTTTATAATACGTTCTTTTTTTGTAGAGAATTTGGGTAACTATATGGTTAATAAAAATTGCAAATAAGAAATTGTTTATAAAGTACAAGTAGGCTCTTTGCCTTTCCTTTTCCATAAAAAGAGAGATTGAAAATAAGGATAAAAAAAGCATCGCCTTTCTTCCATTAATACTTGAGATCTTTTGGATATTACTCTTTTGAAATGACTACCGGTGGAGGATCAATAATAACCGAAAAATCTTCTACCTGCCCTACCCCTTCTGTAGCGGTACCATTCAGCAAACAACTGGTAGGACCATGCAATGCAGGATTATCGGCAACAATACGCATTCGTAATGGCAAACCAACCATCACACCTGTAAGCGGTATGATAATGTTCTTTGTCACCTTACCGGAGTAGCTGGATAACAAAGTCTCATTGATATCTAAAAAGTCTCCATCATTATTGTAATCAATAAATGCTTTTATTCTATGCGGGTTCTTATAGCTTCCTGTAATGACAAGTGAGTAAGCAAGCCCTTGAGTGAGGTTTGTAGATTGGTTGCAGGACCTGTCAACATAAAAACTGCCATCTGCCATGCTGCTGTTTGAATAAACTTTCAGTGTATTCAATTCGACTTTCTCTATACCATAATAAGGAGACAAACCATAAGTAGCAGTTGGTATGCAGGCACTTGCCGGCGCTAAGTTATTTGCTACTGTTAAGCCTTTAGAAGTAATGAGTCCATTGCGGTAATTTAGGAGAGCTGTTCTTACCCTGGTCTTTTGTCCTGCTGAAAACATCCATTGGCAGTCAGAATAGCCCATATAATTGTTTAAGACTGAGTATTGCTTTACAACATCTGTAATAAGAAATGGCAAATTGCCATTACAACTGTTGTTAGCGGTACTGCATGCTACATTTATATGCACCTCTGTATCACAAACTCTATCGCCTTGGTTGTTACAATCTGTATTGGCTGCACATCCCGTTTCGTTTGCGTCATCATAAAAAGTATGGTACAGACCAAAAAAATGTCCCATTTCATGTACAATGGTTTTATTGGTACCATCCACTACACTAGCTTGCAAAACAAGACCATCTGTAAGTGCGGAATTGTATTCAGGAAAATAGGCATAGCCGCCCGGATAGGTTGAGTTGCCATTGATTTTATTAACAATCCAGATATTGATATAATCAGTATTGGACCATCGGCTAAGATTTTTTACAACATTTTCATCTGCACTTCCAGCTACATTATAATTAGTGATTCCACCGGTTGCATAATTGGTAATGGAACTTCCGCTTACTCTTACTATACCACTTGCTGCAATACACCCCGGCGCTCTTACTGCCAACTTGAATTGAATTTTCATATCTACGCCACCAAACAAACCGGTTTTTCTTCTAAAAGCACTATTCAGGTTTGCAATCATAGCGTTTATCATAGCTGTCGTCGGATTATCTATAGCACCAACTGCTATTCCTGTATGAATGACGTGAACAACAACAGGCAAAGTATAAAGTGTAGAATTATTTACCGATGAGGCTCTAAGATTATCCTCCGATAAGTTGTTATCATTTATTGAAAATAGAATAGGCTGCTCGTTTATGCGTCAACCACATTTTGCTTGGTTGCTTTGCGCATTTAAAGAGGAACCCAAGAAAATAATAAAGACAAAAAATGTTACGATCCGTTTCATACACCATTTAATAGTTAGTTAAAGGTACTCCTATTTTTCAATCACGAAGGCAGTTTAGCTGTCAAAATAAAAAGGCCCCTGCAATTGCAAAAGCCTTCAATGCCTAATCAAACTATTGTTCTGTTAACCTTATCGGCCATCACCATCTAGCAAATTGCCTAGCCCGCCTAATATGCTGCCCTCCTCTTTTCTAGAACCTGTGCTGTAAGACAATATTCTACTGGCAAGGCGACTAACCGGTAGGGTTTGAATCCATACTTTGCCCGGACCGCGAAGGGTGGCAAAAAACAATCCTTCGCCCCCAAAAATTGTATTGCGGATACCGCCAACAAATTGGATATCGTAGTCAACCGTTTGTGTAAGGGCAACCAAACAACCTGTGTCAATCTTAATCATTTCGCCCGGTGCCAATTCTCTCGAAAAAACATGACCGCCTGCATGTACAAAAGCCATTCCATCGCCTTCCAGTTTTTGCATGATAAAACCTTCTCCGCCAAAAATACCTGTCCCCAGTTTTCTTTGAAAGTCGATGCCAACACTCACTCCTTTGGCAGCACACAAAAATGCATCCTTCTGGGCAATTACTTTTCCCCCGAGCAATTGCAAATCCAACGGAATAATTTTGCCCGGATAAGGTGATGCAAAGCTTACTTGTTTTTTTCCATTCCCAACATTGGTATAGGCTGTCATAAAAAGGCTCTCTCCTACCAATAATCTTTTACCTGCGCCTAGTAATTTACCCAATATGCCGCCACCTTGGCTTTGTTGGCTACCATCCCCAAAGATGGTCTGCATGGTAATGCCGTCGTCCATCATCATAAAGCTTCCGCTTTCTGCAATAGCCGTTTCATTGGGATCCAATTCTATTTCAACGTACTGCATTTCTTCGCCGATAATGCGGTAGTCTATTTCGTGGTTTGTTCTCATGGTGTATAAATTTGAGTAAAGATATTTATTGGTCTTGAATAACAAAGTGACCTTATTTCTTTTGTGCCAATAGTTGATGAATGGTTTGTAGGCCATAGAAGCGGCAAGTGGGACAAAACAAAAAAACTATGAACCTATAATTATCCGCTTGTTTCATTCAATTTTGACATGCGATTTTCTTTGGGCAAAACAATTGAATAATAATAGACAATAATGCCAATACCTACAGAAAATGGAATAACTGCATAATAGCGAAGGCTATCATTGGTTGAAAAAAACTCAGTCAACATCCAATAGCAGTTGGCAACAATCCAACAAACGACTGCCAAATTATGGAGCAATTCACTTTTTATTTTTCTCGTTTGCCAACTAATAATAATGGCTGCCGTAATCGTGGGAATAATCATGATGATACCCAAAGGCTTCCATAACATGGCCCAACTAAGATCTTTTATCAACCAGAAAACAATGTGCAGGTTTTCCATTTTTCTATACCGGGACGGTATAGTATAGGTGACTTGATTTTCCTTCATAATACTGATGAATTTATACTCAAATGTAGTTTGGAAAGGTTACTTCATATCCCTCAGGAGCATTTTTTCAAACCTCTTCACATCAGCATCAGGATAAATACTTGTTCCATCAATTAAATTGTTAGCAAGTTGCTGAGCAAAAAAAGGTGCCAAAGAACAGCCTTTGGTACCCATGCCATTCAAGATACCAACCTGTGGATGATTGGGGTGCAAACCCACAAAAGGCCGCCGTTCCATATTTGCAGACCGATCTGCTGCTATGTGATCTACAATGGTGTAGGGGAGCTTTACAAATTGGCGCAGAAAAGCTTCTGCTTTTTGCCTGAACATAGCGGTTGGTTGTACATCATCAAACTTCCATTCGTAGCTGGAGCCTATCCAAAAAAGATTGTCTCGCCAAGGCACAATAGAAAAACCGTGCTTGTATATCCGGTCATTGAGAAGTCCGTCAATAGCGGCAATGATGGCTTCTCCTTTCATATGGCTATAAGGAAGATTTTTGAAATAAGGATTATCAAATCCAGCAACACCTTCGCAGCAAATAATCTTTTCAGCAATAACATCTTTGTACTGAACATGGTCACTATGAATAGTACAGTTTGTCCAATCAAATTGCTCTTCTAACAATGCTTCCTTCTTTTTTAATTTCTCTCTCCAGCCGTTGATCAGAGTATGCAAATCAACCAACAAACAAGGTGAAATTTCCCCTGCACCATAATGATAATTGAAGTATTGTTTATAAGGTTCATCATGGAAGGCATGTAAATATTGGGTCTCTTCTGGCAGTCGTTTTTCGAAAGCCTCTTTCATTTGCAAGGTAGGATGAAAATCCAGTACAGCAGTCTGTTGAACCAAAGATTCGCCAAGCTGATTTCCCAATTCATTGTATGCATCAATAGCAAACGGAAGTAGTTCTTCAATACGCCAGGTTCTTACTATTCTTCTGCCCGTCACCGGGTTGATGATTCCGCTAGCTACTTTGGATGCGGAGTGTGGTTGAGGTTGATCTATAACGATTACGTTCTTTCCTGCTTTTATGAGATAGTAACTTAACCATGTGCCGCAGAGACCTTGTCCGATGATGAGGTATTGGAGGGAAGTGGGATTCATAAGAGTCATTGTAAGTCATGAAGATGAATAGTCATTAAAGAAGTCATGAAGGTCAGAAAGGGAGTCATAAGGGTCATGAAAGTCATTTTGGTCATTGGAATCATAAGGGTCAAATTGGTCATTTCGGTCATTAAAGAAGTCATTGGGGTCATGGAATTCATGATGGTCAATAGGGTCATTAAAGTCATTTGGTGGTGCCGATGCTTTTGATGTACTGATTGAGGATGTAGAGAAATCTTTCCATTTTTACAATTAAGGCATTGTATGTTTCTTCAGTTATTAATTTTCTGTTGTAGGCTTTTGTGAGTGCTGTTTTAGTTTCGAAAGCTGAACCACGGGCATAGAAGCAAAAGTTTTTATTTTCTTTGTAATGAAACCTACCATATCCCTCTGCTAAATTCAACCCCATAGAATCCGCTGACCTAGTGATTTGATTTCCCAAGCTATACTTTTCAAATGCATCCCACTTATTTACAACACCCCATATTTCTTCTGCTATCTCCATTGCTAACTTATATACTTCCAAATCTTCCAACTTGATATACATACCACAAAATGGTTTTCAATTTTTATAAAAAAATCAATTTTCACTTACAAAACAATTTTCCATATCAAATTTATTCCCTTTTAACCTTTATGACCTTCCTCAAATGGCCCTCCTTCCTATGACCTCTCTCCTTCATGACTCTTCCATAATAACCTTCCTCTAATGACCCTTCTTTTTCATGACTTCTTTCTAATGACTCTCCCTTATGACCTTCTTCTCATGACTCCTCTTCCTCACTCCCCAACATTTATCCTTATCCCCTCACTATGACTGTTAAACTCCGGCGCATACATACATTGAGCGGTAGTTATTCCTACAGAAAAATTGCCATTGTGTGTAATGGTTACCGGGTACTCAAAAACATAAACTCCCTTTGGTAAATAGCTGATGAAGAAATTGGTAGATGCATCTTTTGTGTTCTCATAATACCCCAATCCATCCTGCCATTTGTAGTTACTCAATACATTCACCGGTTCCATAGAAGCTGCTCGCATATCTTTCAAATGCACATACTCCATATTTCTGTCCACTTTTATTTCAATTCTTATTTTTACCTTGTCACCCACTTTCAAACTGTCACCATCATTTATAGGTTGCAAAACGGTTCCTCTATCTGTATTTATTTCTGTAAACAATTTTTTATTGATGAGCAAAGGCGTAGCTGCTGGAGTTATTTTATCCAGGTCTTCAAAGTATTGCCAATAGACTGCGCCCCATGAAGGTGAGGTAGATTTTGAGCCTGAAGCATTGCTCAGCGATACCGACACTTCGCTCATAGATTTGGTGACATTTTCTCCAGCTATTCGTGTTTTAAAATAACCTGTACCGGCTTCTGACCTCACCCCCGACCCCTCTCCTGAAGAGAGGGGAGCTGATTCACTTAATACTATATCCCCCAACTTTATTTCTGCTTTTCTATCTGCATCTAACCATGCGCCGCCATTCATCAGCAGTGCATAACAAGCATCGGCAGTAGATTTGGTAGTACTCCAATGCGTGGTTTGTTTTTGGCGCAATAGCCAGGTCTTCATATCATTGATCTTACTCAATAAATAGTCATTCTTTTCTTGCTTGTACACTTCACTTACAAACTCTATCATCAATGCCTGTTGCTCTACAGGTGCCTGGTACCAATACCATCCATAAGCATTTTCTTTCCAGTACATGCCGGCATCTTCATTAATCACTGCACTTTCCATTAGTGAAGGAAGGATATTTTTATTGACAAAAGCCGCATCATTATTCCGATATAGAAATTCGCCAATCATGGCTTTAAAATAATTGCTTTGCTTTACCCAATATTTCTTTGATTGACCATAGAAATAATTGTAAGCTTCTTTATCCTTAGCAGCTTCAAGATTTTTAAAGAAACTACGCATATACAAATATTGAAACTGAAAAGAACCTGTATTACCCACTTTCAAATCAGCTCGATACTTTTTAAGGTTTTTGTAATCGTTACTCATCTCTTCGTCCAGGTATTGCATAGCCTTTACTACTAAACTTTGCAAATCTGTTTGCAGCGATGTAGGTATGGCTTGCATATTTTGCAATCTGCCAATACCGGTTATGATGTACTGCGTAATATACCTATCTTCTCTGCCACCGGTAAACCATGGAAATCCACCGCTTGGCATTTGCATCTGCTGTAGTTTTTTGATGGTGCTTGCAGAAGATTGTTCAATAGATGCAGCATCCAAAAGCAAAGCCAAATTCTTCTTTTGTTGCTCTTCACTTTCTGCTTGCAGCAACCAAGGTGTTTCTTGCAGAATGATGCTTTTTAATTCTTCGTTTTTTTGCAAATTGCTTTTCAAGGCTGAGGTGTCTTTCTTCCATTGCTCAAATACTTGTTTAATTTTTGGGTTGCTGTTCATAATAGAAGAAGCCAAGGCATTGGCAAAAAAGCGATTGAACATTTGCTCTGAACAATCATACGGATACTCCAGTAAATATGGAAGCGACTGCAAGGCATACCAAACCGGATTGGAAGTATATTCTACCGTAAGCGATTGATGTTGCAAAGTGGTACTCTGTTCATTTTTTAGTTTGGTAAATTCAAAACGTTTGAAAGGTGAATTTCGGACGTACAAGGGCAAACTTTCTGTTACCAACATTCTATTGGACAAAACAGGCAAGGTGTTTTCTTCGCCATCAGCATACTGCCCAGCTTTGGCAATTATTCTCCAGGTTATTGGTCGAATGAAATTTTTGGGAATAGCAATGCGAAAGAAAACAGCTGTACTTTGATTGGCTTGCGCAGCAAACGTTTTGGAAGCATTGGTATTACTCAACTCAATATTTACAGGCTGAAGCGTAATGGCATCTAACAATTCAAGTGTTGCGTTTCCGCTAAGTTCTTTGTCGCTTAGGTTGCTAATTTTTCCACTAAACTCCATGGCATCACCTTCTCTCATAAAACGAGGCGCATTGGCCTGTACCATCAAAGTTTTTTGGGTGGTGATTAACTTTTGCGCCATGCCAAATGTTGCCTGTTTGTCGTGCGCCAATATCTGCCATTTCCATTGGGTGAGCGCATCGGGCATGGTGAAAGTAAACGACAGGCTGCCATCTTTATCGGTATTGAGTTGGGGGAAGAAAAATGCAGTTTCGTTGAAGTTGGTTCGGAGTTTAAAGGGGGATGTTGGTTCTTTCTTTTCAACTTTATCATCGGTATTAACCGAGCCATCTTTAGTTGCCACTTCAAACTTCTTATTTTCGTTCGTTAAAGAAGACTTCATATTTTTTTGAGCCAAGATTGGCATTTCTTCCTTCCTATCCATCATTTCAGGAACTGCACCCGGTGCACCTGCCATATTAGAGGCAGTCATCATCCTTCCGCCTCCACCACCCATTCCATACTCCCCATTTAGACCATACACATTGATTTCCGGATACTGCTTCTCAAAATACTTCGCTAACAATTCAATATAATTTTCTCTGCTATTGACGGCAACAAATGCTTGGTTGTTATCCCATCCATTACCATAAAAAGATGACGAAAAATCTATAGGCATTGGCCAGGCATGTGGCTTAAACTGATCGAGCGATGCATCATACATGGAAGTCAATACTTCTGCTGCAACCGCTTCTTTATTTCTGCCGGTTATTTTCAACGTCCACTTCTCTTGGTTACCAGGTTCCAGCTTATCTCTATAAGTGAGTACTTCTACATTCAGATTTTTTACTTCTTCCTTTACCTGTATATTTTGGTTGTAAACAAACACCCTGTTGTCTTTTACAAAAATAAAATTTACACCCATTCCACCCATGTCTTCTATGGTAGGAGTTATTGTAAAATCTCTTACCTCCTTATTCAGATCATGAAAGAAAAATACGCTTTCAATTTCTTTTGCATTGGGTTTTGGTTTGTGTTGTATCTCTTGTATAAGGTGAATATCTTCTGCACTACTGCCAAGTAAAATATTGATGGGTTGATTAGGCTGCGCAATTCGGTTTTCATTGATGGTAAACAAATAATCCGTTCCTTCAAACTTGCCATCATTACGGCTATATAGTTGAACATACTTTTCTGCTTTTATTTCTCTGCCATCTTTATCTTTTGTAGTAGCTTCTACAAAATACCAACCCGTTTTCAATAAGCCTTTGGGAACTGAAAGTGTATCGGTCTCTTTCGTATTTACCGTATCAGAAAATACAGACTCGCCTTTGGCCCATGAGGCTTTATCGCTTTCGTCTTTATACTCATCGTTAGGGAATAATTTCTTGTATGCTTCGGCTGAATAAAGAAACTGATCAGGCTGTTGCCAATACCTTTTCCTTACCAATTGCTTAGGTATTTTTAACGGATAAATTGTGACCTTTACCAGTGCAGGTTCTTTATCACCGGCAATATTGGTGGTACTAACTGTCATCATTTTCAAACTATCAGCTTCAGCTGTTTCTTTTACGTCAAGGTTCAAATTAAGCGAATGATAACCTACCGATACATTGGTACTACTGCTTCTTGTCTCTCCGGCTCTGTCTGTCACATCTACACTTACTTCAAAATCAAAAATGGGCAAGACCTCTTTTGAAATAGATTCATCGGGTTGCGTTTTAAATACAACAGTAAACTTTCCATTAGCATCTGTAACGGCTTCTCCAAAAGTAATCGTCGTTTGTGGCGAAGAAGGAAAATACCATCGGCTACACAACCATGGATAAATAAAACGGCCTTTTCGTGTTATGATGTACTTAATTTTTGCTCCATCCACATTGGCACCTGAGTAGGCTTTGGCAGTTCCGGTTACTGTAACTGAATCATTCAATCGGTAAGTGCCTTTTGGCTTATCTACTTGCACATAAAAAGTTGGTCGTTTGTATTCTTCTACTGAAAAATTGTTACCTACAGGTGAATTAAAATAATCTGCCAATAAAGTAAAATTTCCGGTGAGTGAATTCAGCGGCAATTTAAAACTTCCGGCAAATGTTCCGTACTCATTCAGTTTGATTAACACTGAATCCAGCGGCTTCCCATTCACATCATTCAGATGGATATAATAATCCTCTTTGGGAAGTTGAGTAATCAACTTTCGTTTCTTTGTAGTTTTATCTTTTGTAGCAGCCAACATTTTAAAGTAAACGGTTTGCCCGGGTCGGTAAATACTTCTGTCTGTAAAGAAGTAAGCACGGGAATTTAGTGCTTCATACATTTCTTGGGTTTTATCTTCCAAACCGTCATTAGAAGAAAAAGTAAGCGGAACGATATACTGTTCGTTCTCCATAAACAATTCATCATTGACGTATTGAATCTGAAGCCGGATGTTTCTATAATTGCTATTGCTTGCAGCCAATTTAAAATATCCATTATTATCTGTAGTATATTCTTCAGTTTTAATTATTTCATAAGCACGGGTTTGTTGATTATATATATTTTGCCAAACTTTTACAATCGCATTTTTCAGTGGCTGACCAGTCGTTCTGTCCAACACAAAATAATGGGGGCCATTGTTTACATAGCTGATATTGGAAACAAAAATCGTTGATAAGGCAAGCTTTGTATCCTGCCCGAATGAAGCAGCAGATGACGCCAACAAATAATATTTTCCGGGCAGCAGGGCTTCCATTTTTATTTCAATACTGTGTTGTTGATAATCACCAACAATAGGCAAATTTATTTCTCCTTGCTTCAGGTAAGGCAGCCTCGTCGCTATCGCTAATTCTGTTTCATAAGGATCATTGTTGGCACCTTTTGCAAATGCTTCTTCTGTGGCTTTGGTAGATTTAATTATTCTATAGTGAAGTGTAGAAACATTATTGTACTGCACCAATGTCCTAAATGGAAGATTGGGAACATTTACCTGCTCATTGGTCAGGTTGATATTTTTTGCATTGATGGTTTGAAATAAATTGTACAAATTATAATGACCTTCTGTACTGTCTTTGAGCGGTAGAAATTGGTTACATATTTCCAGGGCTTTTACATTTTCCCATCTATAAGCTGTATCAGATCCAGGCTTATATTGTCCTGCTTTTGCATTGTGCCATGCAGCCATCAAGTACCAGGCCTGTGCAGCATAGCGACTGTTTTTATAGAACGTAGTATTTTCTTTAACAGCATCGTAGTATAATGTGTCTTCGTTGGCTATAGTTCCATTGTTTCTGGCATATTCTATTCTTTGCAGATTTACATCAATTAGCGCTGCTTCGTCATTTCTCTCTTTGTGAAAACGAACCAAATCCTGAAACAGCAGTAAGGCTTTCCATTTGTTACTGAGCGAATCTTTTGTAGTAAATGAATGTGAGGAAAAATTTTCAATAGTTCCCAAGGCAGCTTTATCTACTATTGTAAATGCATACGCTGGTTGGTCTATATAGGTTTCATCGCTCATAAAATAACCCAAAGCCCGCTGCGCCAATAGGTCGTAAATAGTAGGCCGCTGTTCTTTGGTATTGTAAACCGTAAGGATGCTGTTGTATTCATCTATTTGTGTTTGCTTCAACGCGGTTGCTTCAGTTAGCGATTGTTCATACCAATAAGTTATCTCTTTATGAAAATCATTTGTGCTCCAGGTTTCAATATCCTCTTTCTTAAAATTAACCGTATTGCTACGATTGTATAATTGCCACCTGTAGTTATTAAAATGTTCCCAATACTTTTGTGCTATCAAACTATACAAAATGCTTTTGGCCACAGCATCATTTGTATTGGTTGCTTCCTTTTTTAAAAAAGCAATTTCTTTGTTAATGCTTTTCTCTTCGTGTTGAATTTCAAGGTTTGAGCGATAAAGTAAGGTTTTTATTACCTGAGCTTGTTGGCCTTTGGCTTTAGCCATTTTATAAATAGCATTTACCTTGTCCAATGCAGACCGATTAAGACCTTGGATAAAAACCAAATTTTCCACTTCCTTCCATTCTTTTTGGTATAGGGTATCCTTCTTTTGTGCCTTAGCGGAAAGGGTTGATATCATGAGAAAAAACAAACAATAAAACTTGATCATGAGAAAAGGTTTGATGTAAAATACGATATTACTTCCACAGGATTACAAAACCAGTCTTTTTGCATAAAATCTTGTATAAGAAGCAGAATTTTAGGAAATGGTTGATAAAATAGGTTATTAATCTGCACTATAAGTGGTTGTTTATAAATGCGCCTTTAAAATTATAGGCTAACCCATCACATAATAATTAATTAAGTTTAAAATTATTGAGCGCAATAAATACCAAATCAATCAGTTTATAATAGTATATTGTATTATAAAATCTATTGTCACCAGAACTTCTACCAAGGTAAAACCGGCAACAAATGAAAAAAATTATACTCAACGCAGTAGCATTGGTCTCATTATTATTGTTTGCACGCAACCATGCCAAAGCGCAACCATTCAATCCTCAATTGGCTGCCATGCTTCAGGATACTTTGAACTATTATGTTTCTGCTATTTCCAATATTAAGGGAATGTCTGCCAGTGTATATTTACCCGGCCAGGGCACCTGGCAAGGTACAGCAGGTGTATCCTATGCAGGGCAGCCCATCACTCCGGATATGGGATTTGGCATAGCCAGTAATACGAAACTATTTATATCAGCAGCCATGCTAAAACTTGTAGATGGCAAGAAAATCAGCCTTAATGATTCATTGAAAAAATGGCTTCCAACTTACAAGAATATCAACCCCAATATTACCATTCGTCAGCTTCTCAATCATACCAGCGGTGTACAAGATCCCATTTTTCTCTCACCATGGATGGATTCGATTATGAAATACCCTAATCGAGTATTTACACCCAATGAAGTATTGAGTTGGGTTGGTACGCCGGTATTTGCTGCAGGCACTAGCTGGGGCTATTCCAACGTGAATTATATATTGGCAGGTATGGTTGCAGAGAGTGTTACCGGTTTTCATATATCCAAAATCATACGCGACAGCATTCTCACACCATTGAATTTGACAAAGACTTTTTATGATGTAAAAGAACCTGCAGTGGGCACCGTTGCACACCGTTGGTATAATAACATTGATTACAACGACACTTCGCGAGTTGGCTTAAATAGTGCAGGCGGAAGTGCAGGATCATTGTTTTCGACCACCGGCAATATGGCAAAATGGTACAATGCACTCTTTACAGGTCAATTGTTAAGCCCTGCTTCTTTTGCAGAATTGACCAACTTTATCAATACCTATGGACCACCCTATACCTACGGCTTGGGACTGGAAAGTCAAGTTTGGTGGGGGCATTATACATATGGACATGGGGGCAGCACTTGGGGCTACAAAAGCAGGATGATATATGACCCCTGTATGGGAGCAGTAGTATGCGGATTGGTTAACTCCTAGCCTGCCGGAATGGATGGAATAACTTTGTTACTTCACAGAGTTCTTGTAAATCATGTACCCGGTTGTGGAGGAATAATTACAGGGGCCACAACTGTTTGCCAAAGTCAAAAAAGTGTAATCTATACCGTAACACCTGTTGCCAATGCAACCTCCTATGTATGGACACTGCCAAGTGGTGCCACCGGTATAAGTAACACCAACAGCATTACGGTTAACTACGGAAGGAATGCAGCTTCTGGAAAAATAACTGTAAAGGGAAACAACCTACATGGTGATGGCAACATTTCCTCTTTAAATGTGACTGTAAATCCGTTGCCCAATGCCAACATAAATGCTGCAGGTGCTACTACATTTTGTGACGGAGGAAGTGTTGTATTAAATGCAATAACTGCAGCAAACAGAACGTATCAATGGAAAAAAGGGAGCAATGAGATAGCAGGAGCTAATTTACCAAGCTACACTGCCACGGCATCTGCCAATTACAAAACCATTGTTACCAACACCATTACAGGTTGCGCTAAAACAAGTCCAACTGCGATTGTTGTAACTGTCAATGCACTTCCCACAGCTACAATAACACCACAAGGCCCAACTACCTTTTGTGCAGGGGGTAGTGTTGTACTGAGTGCTCCTATTGGAGCCGGAATAAATTATCAATGGCTAAAAGGGTCAACAAAAATTTCC
Organism: Segetibacter sp.; assembly: GCA_031383285.1. Classification (GTDB taxonomy): domain Bacteria; phylum Bacteroidota; class Bacteroidia; order Chitinophagales; family Chitinophagaceae; genus Segetibacter. Next base: position 30,771 of record JANMZN010000039.1, on the reverse strand, counting down.
GGAGCCACCCTCCCCAATTATACCGCTACTGTTGCCGGAACCTATAAAGTTGTTGTGACCAATACTAACGGCTGTACAAAAACTTCGGCAGGTAAACTTGTAACGATCAATTGCCTAATGCGAGATGAAAATACAGAACTAGCAAACATGACCATATTACCAAATCCCACTACTGGCATGATCCGATTGAGATTCAATTCAAAAGAAAATCAACAAGCCGAATTGATGATTTCAGATATGAAAGGAATATCCATCATTCAGCAGCGCATTAATACAGCATCAGGGAAAAATGAAAGGTATATTGATATAAGCAACTTTGCAAAAGGAACTTATTTGGTGAAACTAAAAACACCCGCAAACATCATGATTGAAAAGTTGGTAAAACAATAATGCTCCTTAATCATTAACGGAGCCAAAAGTTATGTTAAGAAACCGTGTAAAATATTATTGATTTTGTTGGTTGTGACGATACAAACATTGGGGGCGGGGAAAAAAAGCAAATGAGCAACGAGCATCCTAACAACCAGGAATAGAGTATCTATCCCATCCGTTCCTTCCGTGTTCTGATTCCCCTTTCAAAATATTGCAACCCAAAAAAAACCGCCACAAGCATATACTTGCAGCGGTTAAATAATATAAAAATTGATAGCTAACTATCCGAAATCATGCATCCCATATCAGACATCATCCATCATACATCCTTCTAGCTTTCTATTTCAATGCCTCAGCCATTGTCTTACCAATATCAGCCGGGCTGTCTACTACGTGAATGCCACACTCCCTCATGATTTTCATTTTTGCTTCAGCAGTATCATCAGCACCGCCAATGATAGCACCTGCATGCCCCATTCTGCGGCCCGGAGGAGCAGTTTGTCCGGCTATGAAGCCCACAACAGGCTTGGTGCCATTTTCCTTTATCCAAAGCGCAGCTTCTGCTTCCATGCCGCCGCCTATTTCACCTATCATAATGATGCCCTTCGTTTCAGGATCATTCATCAGCAATTCTACTGCTTCTTTGGTGGTAGTACCAATAATGGGATCGCCACCAATACCAATAGCAGTTGTTACGCCCAATCCTGCCTTTACTGCCTGATCAGCAGCTTCGTAAGTTAGCGTTCCAGATTTTGAAACAATACCAATATTGCCTTTCTTAAAGATGAAGCCCGGCATAATGCCCACTTTAGCTTCATCAGCAGTAATCACTCCCGGACAATTGGGACCTATCAACCTTGTAGTAGTTGATTGCAAATAGTTTTTCACCTTCACCATATCCTGAACCGGAATACCTTCTGTAATGCAAACCACCAGTTTAATACCAGCCTCTGCAGCTTCCATAATGGCATCGCCGGCAAAAGCAGGTGGCACAAATATGATACTTACATCTGCACCGGTAGCTGCTACAGCTTTGGCTACTGTGTTGAATACCGGTTTGTCAAGGTGCATGCTGCCACCTTTGCCAGGCGTAACACCACCTACTACATTGGTACCATACGCTATCATTTGAGAGGCATGAAAAGTACCCTCGGTACCTGTAAAGCCCTGCACAATTATTTTGGAATTTTTATTGACCAGTACACTCATAGTGGAGGTTTGTATGTTTTTAAAATTTGCGCAAAAATAGGATTTACCGACAATAAGGAAACATTTATACAGATTTTGTATTGCAAAGAATTTGAAACCATGCATTATTTATAAAAAAACGCCGGCTAATTGCCAGCGTTTTTTAAATATCAAAAGAAAATTATTTACATTTTAAAGAATTTCCTTGTTCTGATGCCATAAATGGTCGTTACTCTTAAGAAGTAAGGACCAGGCAACAGGAAGTAAGAAGGCAACGTAGAAATATTGTTTCCTTGCTGAAGTACTTTCCTCATACTCCATTTTCTGACCCCATAAATATCATAAATAGCATATTCAGCATTTACATTGTTGAACCTGCTCCAAACAACAGTACTAAACTGCTGACCAACCGGATTAGGTGCCAATAGTAGAATGCGGATCGGATCTGTAGTATCTACAACAATGGTAGAATCTCCCACCTTTACAGGCAAGCAAACCTCGTTGACACAACCAAACCGGGTGCTGATGCGCAGGCAAACATTGTAAGTGCCAGAATTTAAATAGTTGTGCGCAATGTTGGCAATATTTCCAGTAACAACAGGAGATCCATCGCCAAAATTCCATGTTCTTGTTACTATGGAATCACCAGCCGAAACCAAACTAGGCATGCTATTAAACCTCATGGAAAGCAAGGTATTGTTCAATTTTTCAGCAGTAAAGTAGGCTACACAAGATGTATTTACATTGGTAACGACAATTGTTTTGCAAGTGGTGTTATTACAACCTTTAGCAGTTATTATTTTAAGGCAAACCACATAAGTACCTGCAACCCGATAGGTATGAGATGGATTGGCAACATTTCCCTGTAGGTAAGTACTATCTCCAAAAGACCACAACCTGGTTGTTATTGAATCCCCGGTGGAAGCTTCAGCAGCATTGCTCATCAGCCTCACTGTATTACCACTGGTACTGAAAGAGAAGTTAGCAGCACAAGGATATTGCACAGGAACAGTTGCTGCTACTACAATACAAGCGCTGTCTTTGCAACCTGAAGCAGTACGAATAATCAGGCAAGCATAATAGTTGCCAGAAGCAGTATATGTATGAGAAGGGGCAACCACATTGCCTGTTAGTCCGGTGCCATCTCCAAATTTCCAGGTTCGCTCTACTATAGAATCACCCGACACAGCCATAGATACATTGCTGTTGAACTGCACTTGATATCCGATGGGTGTAGCACTACCACCCGTTACTGTCAGCTTTGCCTGACAATGCGTAGGCGCTATGGTAATTGTTTTACAGAAAGTATCCTCGCAAGTGCCATTGGCAGAAATAATTCTCAGGCAAACATTGTAGGTACCTGCGTTGACATACAAGTGCTGTGGATCTACCACATTACCGCTCAATGAATCGCCATCGCCAAAAGACCAAATGCGAGTTGTGATAACAGTACCAGAACTAGAAGATGAGTTGGCACTATTGAAGTAAAATAGTTTTGCATTGAGAATAGAAGGACTTGCCGTAAAATATGAAACGCATGCATTTTGAAAAGGAACAACAACAGTTTTACAGGTACTATCTCCACAACCTTTTGCAGACCCAATAATTAGGCATACTGTATAAGTGCCGCTATTTACGAAATTATGAATAGGACTAACAACATTGCCCCCGAGTGATGTGCCATCGCCAAACAACCAGGTGCGGCTAATAATAGAGTCACCCGTTGCAACTTCTGACGTACTACTATTGAACAATGCATCGTTGCCTATTGGAGGTACTGTGGGTGAAGGAGACACCGTGAACTTTGCTTTACAAAATTTGCTGATGGTTACTGTTTTACAGACTTTGTTGGTACACCCATTAGGCGAAATAATAGTAAGGCAAACATTGTAGGTACCCGCTCCACTGTAAACATGTTGAACATTAATTAGATTGCCTGATAAGGAATCTCCATCGCCAAATGACCATATTCGGGTAGTAATGGCTGTACCTGGTGTAGTTGAAGAGGTGCCGCTGAAAAAATTAATAAGTCTATCGGTTGGAGAAGAACTGCTAAAGGTGAAAACTGCTTTGCAGGTGCTATCAGTTGCAACAACCAAAGATCTGCAGTAATTGCTGGTACAGCCACTTGCTGTTATTATTTTCAAACATACCTGATAGGTTCCAACTGAGTAGGTATGTGTTGGTATTGCATTATTTCCAGCAAGGGTATCTCCATCACCAAAATACCAAATATGCCGTATAACCGAATCTCCGGCCCCTGTTTGAGGATAGCTATGTAATGTATAAACCGATCCATTGTTAAGGTAATTAAAGTAGGCAGTGCAGTTGGTCGGATTGGCTATCGTAATTGTTTTACACAAAGTATTTGTGCAGTTATTGGCAGTTGTGATTTTTAAACAGATGGTGTAAGTACCTGCATTAAGGTAGGTATGTGTCGGATCAATTACATTTCCACCAAGCGTTTCACCATCACCAAAAGACCATACTCTGGATATTATACTTGAAGATGGCGAAGAACTGGCACTATTGAATTGGAAAAGACGGTTGTTAGCTGTAGAAGGCGTAATAACAAAATACGATTGGCAAGTTGAATTTGGCACTTGAATTACTTGGCAAATAGTATCCCTGCAACCGCTTTGAGAAATAATATACAGGCAAACAATATATGACCCTCCTGTGGTATAGGTATGCGTATTCACTACACCTACACCTGATAATCCATCACCAAATGTCCAATATCGCTCATTAATTGAATCTCCGAATGCTGTCTGAGAACCGCTGCTATTGAATGTAAAAGCATATGGAGAAGTAGATACAATTGTTGATGTAAATGATGCTAAACATTGTGTAGTGGGATTGGTAACAACCAAAGTTTTGCAAAATGTATTTGTACACCCATTTGAGCTCAGTATTTTCAAACAAACATTGTAGGTTCCTGCATTGGTATAGGTGTGAGAAGGAGAAATTACATTTCCACCAAGAGAATCTCCATCACCAAAACTCCATATTCTGGAAGTGATAGATGTAGGCGTTGAACTTGAACTATTGAATTGGAAAAGACGGTTGTTTGATGTAGAAGGTGTAATGACAAAATACGACTGGCATTGTTGATTCGAAACCTGTACTACAGAACAAACAGTATCCCTACATCCACTTGCAGAACCAATGTATAGGCAAACAGTATAATTTCCAATATTGGCATAAGTATGAACAGGAGAAACGCCTGACCCAGAGGAACCATCCCCAAAAGTCCAATACCGCATAGTAATAGAATCTCCTGTAGAAGCCTCAGATGTACTACTATTGAAATTAATGACATTACCTGCTGAAGGATTAGTCGTAGTGGTAAACCTGGCTACACATTGACTAGTGACCGGATTAATAACTACAGCTTTACAAATGCTGTCTTTGCATCCGGAAGCCGTTCTAATCACAAGGCAAACATTATAAGTATTGAAAAGGCTGCTATTTGGATAAATGTGGTAAGCATTTACTGCGTTACCGGTTAAAACATTGGTATTACTATTGGGATCACCAAAATACCAGGTTCTGCTGATGATCGAATCACCTTGAGCTACTGATGATGCTCCACTAAAGAAATAAACTTTGTTATTGAAAACAGAATCGAGGAAACTGGCATGGCACGCTTGCTGTCCTGTTATTGAAACTGCTCGAATTACAGAATCCCTACAACCATTACCGGATACCATGGTAAGCATAACCGTATAAACACCACCATTTGAATAGGTATGAACAGGAGAAACAAGACTTGAAGATGAGCCATCTCCAAAACTCCAGAGATATTGAGCAACAGCAGAACCTGAAGCTGTACTTTGATTAACAAAATAAGCCGTGTTGCCAGATATTTGAAAACTAAAATTTGCCAAGCAAGTTGGTGTTGGAGAGCAAAGCATAAAATTGCTTTCTACAAAACGGGTAGGAGGAACTGTAACTGTGTTGGTTAAAACAGTTCCATTACAATTGGGCGTTGATATTTTTAAAATGGAGATAGCACCACCTGTGCAATACAACGTATCATTATAAAAACCATTGGGAATGGTATATTTTACATGGTTCTGCAAGCAACCTGTAGATCCATTGGAACTATCTGTATAAATGTAAACAGGCTGGTTATTAACTGCCCCGCCATTGGGGTTGGTTACATAACCTTGTACATAAACACTATAGTTTACCTGTCCAATACTTATAAAGGAGGTGAACAATGCAACCAAAAACAGATAAAAAATTTTCATTTGAACAGCGTTTTAGAATAATTATTATAAATGAACCCTATGTGGTCTTATATACGTTTGAATGATTAACACGGTTGGGTAGAAAAGTTTTGTTTTATCATTTTCAAAAAATTTCCTAAAAAGATGATACGAATTAAATCAGGAATGCTGCCTTGTGGTGTTAAGTTATCGGGGTTCTTTTTTTGTGTTCCAATTCATCTATCATCCTCATTTGCTTAGCATCCTGCAAAAATTCGGAGGCAAATATAAATTCATTTAGCAATTTATCTTTACTATGAATGATATCTTTGTTTGTCCCCTCCCACTGTTTCATGCCTTGATACATATAAAAAATATGATCGCCAATTTCCATCACACTGTTCATATCATGTGTCACCACAACAGTTGTAATATTAAATTCAAGTGTTAAATCCTGAATAAGTTTATCTATAACCAAAGATGTTTGGGGGTCGAGGCCCGAATTGGGTTCATCGCAAAAAAGATACTTGGGGTTAAGAACAATAGACCGGGCTATTCCTACCCTTTTTTTCATTCCTCCACTTATCTCAGCAGGAAATTTAGTATTTGCCCCTTCCATGTTTACCCTTGCCAACACCTCATTTACTTTCTTTTTCTTATCCCTATGATTAAGATTTGTAAACATATCGAGCGGAAATTTAATATTCTGCTCTACAGTCATACTATCAAAAAGAGCTGATCCTTGAAACAACATTCCAATCTGCTGCCGCAATTCTTTTCGTTGTTCTACTGTTAAGCTGCCCATTTTTTTTTCATCAAAAATCACTTCTCCCTGGTCTGGATTGAACAATCCTACCATACATTTCAATAATACAGTCTTGCCACTTCCACTTGAGCCAATAATGAGGTTGCACTTACCCGTTTCCATCACTACACTGATGTCTTCGAGAATAGTACGATCTCCAAAACGCTTCTTTACATTTTTTACTTCAATCATTCGTCGTTATTATTTACAGCAACAATGCAGCAAGGGCATAATCAGCAATTAAAATTAAAATACAGCTAACAACCACTGATGTTGTGCTGTTCCTACCTATTTCTAAAGCTCCTCCGCTTACAAAGTAACCATAATAAGCTGGAATGCTGCTTACTATGAATGCAAACGTGTAAGCTTTGCTCATGGCAAATCCAACATTAAATGGCGAGAATTTGGACCGAAGTCCAATGTCAAAAATATCACTTGCTACTATTCCGGAAAAGTCAGCAGCCATTCTGCCACCCCAAATACCTAAAAATGCAGAAAGTACAATCAGGCACGGAATCATTAATAATGCCGCGGCAATTTTTGGCAAGACTAAATAGGCTTTTGTATTAATGCCCATTATTTCGAGTGCATCTATCTGCTCGCTAATTCTCATATTACCCAATTCGCTGGCTATTTTACTTCCAACTACTCCAGCCAATACAATACTTACTACAGTTGGGGAAAGTTCTAATATCATGCTGTCTCTTACAATCATCCCTATGGTGCTTGATGGTACCAATGGACTGACTAATTGGTAGGCTGTCTGCACAGTTGTAACAGCACCAAGAAATAAAGATATGATAATGACAATTGGCAAAGAACCAATTCCTATTTCAACACATTGGTGCATAAATTCTTTCCAATACATCTTATAATTTTCCGGCTTGGTAAACATGCCTTTGAGCAGCAAAAGGTATTGGCCAAATTTTGTAAAGAACCGCATAGGTTTATTTGTTATCTATTTTAGTTTGTCGCTTTTTTTCGTTTCCACCAAGGTGCCCTGTTTACTTCGTGAACAGTATCAATTTTCGATTTCAACTGCGCATCTATGACTGCTATGGTAGCCATATTGATGATGTTTCTTACGCTACTACCCAACTGCAACACATGCACAGGTTTTTTCAATCCTAACAAAATCGGACCAATGGCATCTGCCCCTCCTACTTCCTTTAATAAATTGTAAGCTACGTTGCCAGCCGCAAGATTTGGAAAAATTAAGGTATTTACCTCACAATTAGCCAATTCACTAAAAGGATAATTGTCTTTTAGTATCTCTTTATTGAATGCAATACTTGCCTGCATTTCTCCATCTACTATTAAATGAGGATTTCGCTGTTTCACAATTTGAGTTGCCTCGGCTACCTTTCTGGCTTCAGGGGAATTGCTACTTCCAAAATTTGAATAACTGAGCATTGCAATCCGTGGAGTAATATTAAACTGCCTAACTTCTTTAGCCACCATCAAGGTGATATCTGCTAATTCTTCCGAAGTTGGATTAAAATTAACAGTTGTATCAGCCAAAAACAATGGACCTTTTTTTATATCAATGATGTACATCCCGGCTATCTTCTTTACGCCTTCTTCTGTACCAATAACCTGCAATGCAGGCCGAATTGTTTCTGCATAATTTTTAGACAGACCGGAAATCATTGCATCAGCATCACCGGTTTCTACCATCATAGTGCCGTAATAACTCCTTACCCGCATGAGCTTTTTAGCCTCGTAAAGGTTCACCCCTTTTCGCTTCCTTTTCTGGAAAAATATTTCACCATAAAAGTTCCGCTTATCTTCTGTGTCTTCATTCAGCGGATCTATAATTGGTAAACCTTCCAGATCTATTTGATTCGCATCTGCAATGGCTCTTATTTTCTTCTCATTGCCAAGTAATATTGGATAAGCAATTCCTTCATCATAGCAAATCTGAGCCGCTTTCAATATTTTAATATTATCGGCTTCGCCAAATACAAGACGTTTAGGATTGCCCCTTGCTTTAGAACCTATTACTCTCAACAACTGATTATCAAGCCCCAGTCGCTTATTAAGGCTCAATACATAGGCATCCCAATCAGTAATAGGTTTTTGCGCTACTCCGCTTTCCATGGCAGCTTTGGCTACTGCCGGTGCTACCGTACTCAACAATCGCGGATCAAGCGGCTTTGGGATGATATATTCAGGTCCAAAGACAATATTTTTTTGATTGTAAGCAAGGTTTACAATATCTGGTACCGGTGACTTAGCCATTTCTGCAAGTGCCATCACAGCCGCTAGTTTCATCGATTCGTTAATTTGTGTTGCCCTTACATCCAAAGCGCCTCTGAAAATGTATGGAAATCCCAATACATTATTAACCTGGTTTGGATAATCAGTTCTTCCAGTCGCCATGATCAGGTCTTTGCGGGTAGCAATTGCTAGTTCATAAGGTATTTCAGGATCGGGGTTGGCCATTGCAAAAACGATGGGATAGCGGGCCATACTTTTTACCATGTCCGCTGTTACCACATTGCCCACACTCAGACCAAGAAATACATCGGCATCCTTCATGGCTTTGGTCAATGTCTGCTCTCCTTCTTTTATTGCAAACTTTCTTTTCTCATGGTCCAGATCAGTACGCCCTTGGTGCAAAACCCCATCCTTATCAAAAAGTATGAAATTTTCGTAACGGGCACCAAGCGATACATACAACCTGACACAGGCCATAGCCGCCGCACCTGCACCATTCACCACAAACTTTACCTTATCTATTTTTTTGCGTTGCAGCTCAAGCGCATTGATAAGCGCAGCACTGCTGATGATAGCTGTTCCGTGTTGGTCATCGTGCATGACAGGTATTTTCAACCGTTCACGTAGCATGGTTTCTATTTCAAAACACTCAGGTGCTTTGATGTCTTCCAGGTTGATACCACCAAAAGTAGGTTCCAATGCTGCTACGATATCTACAAACTTCTTGGGATCTTTCTCATTGATTTCTATGTCAAAAACGTCTATGTCAGCAAATATTTTGAATAATACGCCTTTACCTTCCATAACCGGTTTACTAGCTTCTGGCCCTATATCCCCCAAGCCCAATACTGCAGTACCGTTGGTTATAACGCCTACCAGATTGCCTTTTGCAGTGTAGTTATACGCTTCTTCTTTATTTGCAGCTATTTCTTTACATGGTTCGGCCACCCCCGGGCTGTAAGCCAGCGACAAATCGCGTTGGGTTTTGGCTTCCTTTGTTGGCACAACTTCTATTTTCCCCGGACGCCCCAAAGAGTGATATTGCAATGCCTCTTCTCTCCTTAAATCATTTTTCATACACACTTTAAAACGGCAAATTACAACAATTGGCAAAAGGCACCTTTCTAAGTATCAAATGTTTTTATTTCACTTCTATAAATTGAATAAAAATCCATATGAATTTCCCCGCTACCAAAATGCTAAAATTCTTTCGAAAACTTATTTTCCAATAATTTTTCTTTGAATGTTGATTTGAATGAATAAGCAAAGGTCAACATAATGAAACGGGTATCAGCTTTTTGGGTTCTAATACTTTTAAAATCATTTGAAAAGGTGTTGCTGCCACTTTTTAAGGTATTTAAAACGTCCACTATTACTAAACCCAATCTTGAATTTCCCTTTCCCAGTTTTTGCTGAAAACCAAGATCAAAATTATAAACAGGTATTTGATTTCCTTGAGGTGTAGTTTGAGCAGAATTATAATTACCAATTATTTGAAGTTTCCGGCGGCTGTCAATAGCAAAATTATTGATAAGTTTTCCATACCAATTAAAGGAGTTTTGAATAGCCTCAACTGCTATATTACTACTGTTAAACGCTTGCTGAAACAATGTGAAGCTTGCATTTAATTCATAAATCCGCGTTGGATTTAAAGTGATAATATTTTCAATACCATAACTGTTTGCATTGCCAATATTTACTGGTGAACGCAGTACTATTCCATTAGGTTGGAATTGAGAAAAATTTCTAATTGTATTTTTTGTATTGCGATAAAAAAGGCTAGAAGAAAGCGTTAAGTTTTTCCATTCGTAATTGTAACCTATTTCAAATGCTTGAATTATTTCAGGCTTTAAGTAAGGATTGCCACTATGAATATTAAGCGCATCTGTTATGTCCACAAATGGATTTAAGTCATCCAAATCTGGTCGATTGATCCTTTTGGCATAACTTATTTTTAGAAACTGGCTGTTGGCAATAAAATAGCTTAAATTACTAGTAGGGAAAAATTTGAAATACTGGTTGGTAAACTTAGTACTGTTATTTTGGGTTTCACCTTTATTGTTTACTTGCTCTGCCCTTATGCCGACTTCATATTTCCACCTTGGGCTCTCTTCCTTGCCTATATAAGAATGAAAGAGCAAATAAGCTGCATGTACTTGTTCGTTAAACTTGAACGTATTGGTTGAAGCCGGGTTAATAATGTAAGCGTTACCTATTTTATCAGCAGCTTCGAAATCATTTTTTACATTTCTAGAGGTAGCCTTGTAACCGGTTTCTAATATGCCTTTTCTAAAAATAGGCATCGCATAATCAACGATTGCATTGTGAACATAAGAATCTTCGTAGTTGTGGGTGTTTTGAAAAAATGGGTCTCCAAAGTAACTTTCATTTTCATACAGGTTTTGAGTATTTATGGAGGTATTCTCTCTTCCCTTTTCAAATGAAGATGTAAGATTGGCAGAAAGAGTTTTCTTTGGATTCCTGAATTTTCGGTTATAACCCAATGCAAATTCTGCTAGCTTCTCTCGTATTATTTCCAATGAATGACGCCTATTGCTGGTATTAAACGTTTTATCCTGTTTGGATAGTTTGCTATTTAAAGTTTCATCATTGTCTTGCCCGACTACATTTCCTATTGCTTCAAATGAAAAAGCGCTTTTGTCATTTGGTGTGAAATCAATATTTAATTTTAGGTTTTGCAGTTGCTCTACCCTTTCATCTTTTCTTTCTTGATTTATTAAATAAATATCTGACAAATTATAGTTGGTTCTATTGGTTACATTGTGTTTTGTACGGCCGGCAAATCGATTGTCATAACCAAAACCAACATTCAGTTTTACTGTTTTGTGGTTCAATATAATTGCGTTGGCAGTGCGGCCTCTGGAACCAACACCTGCACCCAATGAAACTGCGCCGTTTGTACCACTTAATCTATTTTTTTTGAGTACTATATTGATGATACCACTTTGCGCATTGGCGTCATATTTTGCTGAAGCATTGTTAATAATTTCAATGCTTTCAATATTGCTCGCAGGTATTTGGTCAATGCTCGAGAATACTGAATTTCTACCGTTGATAAGAATTAAAGGTGCTTTTCCTCTAAGGGTAATTCCTCCTTCAGCATCTACTGAAACTGTTGGTGTACTTTTGAGAAGATCCGTAGCCGTACCACCAATTTGTGATATATTGGCAGCGGCGTTCACGATAAACCCTGTAGTTGTTTTTTGAATTAGCTTCTTTTGAGAAGAAACCGTCACAGTTGCCAAAGTATTAGTTTCAGCCAGAAGTGAAAGGTTATAAAAATTAAGGTTGCTATTATCACTTGTTAAGCTAAATTCTTGCGTTGTTGTTTGATAACCGATTAAAGTTATTTTTAAAAGATAGTCGCCTAATGCTAGGTTGCTAAATGAAAAATTACCCAAGGAATCTGTTGTTGATCGATACAAGACTTTTGTAGTATCCGGCAATTTTACAATCGACACTGTTGCATATTCAAGTGCTTGCTGATGCGTTGCCACGATTCCATTTATTTTTCCGGTGCTTTGCGCATATGTAAAGAAATAAAAACAACAAATTAGCAATGATGAAAAAACCTTGCCCATAATAAACTTGATATTTGATAAGATACCTTTTATAAAATAAACTTATAAACTGTAAAAATAAGCAGTCAGATTCGTTAACGGTACTAATTATTGAAATGGAATTTTGTTTACCACAGAAAAAAATTGCTAAGGCCATATTTGCATGACAAATGCATTCTTTGGAGAATTTCTTTCAATCAAAACTTTATTGATCAATCTCATTTACATTTTTTTCCTTTTTTATATTCCATCGATCTAGATTAGGCTCCTCTTATATCTTGCCCCCATATTAATTACAAAACCTTTTACCCCCCCAATGAAGAAAATAAATAAAAAAGACTCCAGACATTAAATAGTAATAAATTTTTCTCTACATTTAAAAATGATTGCTGACGAAAAACGCCTAAGAAAACAAATTAAAAATTGGGTCTTATTCTTTATTGTATTTCTGATATTAAGTGGTATTACTGCATTTGCTGTTGAGACAGAACTTGCTTGGCTTACCAAAAACCATTCTTTTTTGCCTATATCCATCAGAATCTGGCTTGATAAAGTTTATATGGCAATTCAACACACCAACAAGTTATATCCTTTTCTTGCCTATGGTACAGACTGGCTTGCTTTTGCCCATTTAGTTATTGCTGTTGTATTTATAGGTCTTTTAACTCATCCAGTAAGAAATATTTGGTGTATAGAGTTTGGTATGATCGCCTGTTTAATGGTCATTCCATTAGCGCTTATTGCAGGACATATCAGGCAGATTCCTTTCTTCTGGCGCATAATAGACTGTTCATTTGGCATCATAGGTTTTGTTCCACTATTTCTTTGCTTTAGAAAAATAAAAAAACTCGAACGCATGTTCACACATCATTCTACAAGGCGGCAGCACCAAAAAGATGCAGACATTGCAGCACAATAAATTTTTATACTTTTTTACCATTCATGTAATTTACGTTATCACATCATTTAGATTCATACATTTACACCTTAAATCAAAGGTCTAATCATGCCACTGCTAGAGCTTCGCAATCTTAAAAAGTATTACGCTACGCAAAAAGCCGTAGACGACATCAGCTTCTCAATAGAAGAAGGCAGCATTTTTGGTCTGCTTGGTCCCAATGGTGCCGGCAAAACAACACTACTGCGAATGATTACAGGCATCTTTTATCCTGATGCAGGTGATATCATCTTCAATAATAACAAGTTTGACCCACTTCGCGATACCATTCAGATTGGTTATATGCCCGAAGAAAGAGGATTGTATAAAAAAATGAAGATTGGCGAGCAGGCAATGTATTTGGCCCAACTGAAAGGCCTGAGTAGCAAAGAAGCTAATGAAAAAATAAAATACTGGTTTACGCGACTAGGAATGGAAACGTGGTGGAATAAAAAAGTAGATGACCTGAGTAAGGGGATGAGCCAAAAATTGCAATTTGTCATTACTGTACTGCACGAACCCAAACTAATCATTCTGGACGAACCATTCAGCGGACTGGACCCTGTAAATGCAAACTTGATTAAAGATGAAATACATGAACTAGCTAAGAAAGGCAGTACCATCATTTTTAGTACCCACCGGATGGAGCAGGTAGAAGAAATTTGCAACCAAATCGTATTGGTCAATCATGGCAAAAAAATACTGGATGGTACCGTGCAACAAGTAAAACAGGATTATAAAGAAAATCTTTTCAAGATAAGATTCGATGGCCCTATTTTACCCGAGCATCTTGCCATTCACCTATTTGAAGTAAAAAAACATGATGACAAGGAAATTATTTTGAAGCGTGCCGAAGGTTATAGTAACAATGACATACTCCAGTACTTTATTCACAAGGGGTTGCCGGTTTCTTCTTTCAACGAAATACTGCCGACATTAAATGAAATATTTATTAAGCTGGTAGAGGATACTCATACTTCACGCAAGTTTCAAACTGTAACCGCCTAATCCAATTGACAATTTCAACTTTATTGTATGAATAAGATTTTATTGATAGCCAAAAGGGAACTCCTTACTCGAATTTCGAAAAAAACTTTTCTACTCACTACTATTCTATTACCGCTTTTGATCTTTGTTTTTTATGCAATGATCATTTATTTTTCTGTAAAAGGAGACGATGGAATAACAATAGCTGTAGCAGACAAAGCCAATTTGTTTGAAGGCAAACTTGAGAACAAAGGCGAGCTCGTTTTTAAGCTAAAAAATGATGCTTCAGAAACCATTCTAAAAAAAGAGCTGGAAGCTGAAAAAATAGATGCTTACGTAATAGTGCCTGAAGGAACGACTGTAGAGAATTTTGATACGCTTAGGTTTGTTTCCAGTAAGAAAATGGGATTGATGACCCGTGGTAAAATAGAAGACGAAATCAACAGTAAATTGGAAGAGCGAAGGTTGATGAGCTTAAATATTTCCAAAGCACAATTAGATAGTATTCAAAATGCCAACAATCACCTTTCATTCACAACAATTGGCGAAGAAGATACCAATGAAGACAATGTAGGTGTAAGCTATGGTGTTGGATATATTTCAGGTTTTTTGATCTACATAGTACTGTTTATCTATGGTACGATGGTGATGCGGGGCGTAATGGAAGAAAAGGTAAACAGGATAGCAGAAATCATCGTAAGCAGCGTGAAGCCTTTTCAGCTAATGATGGGTAAAATTTTAGGAATTGGCGCTGTAGGATTGATACAGTTTATGATCTGGATTGTTTTAGTGATATTGTTGCAGACCTTGCTTCTATTCATCTTTCCTGGAGCCGATGCATCGGCCATTCAAGCTCAAACGGGTGGCATGGCCGGAGGTGCTTCCAACGCCGCTACGAATGCTGCGGTTGCAGAAGTAATGAAGAACATGAGCAGCATCAATTTCCCGCTGATCATTGGTTGTTTTATATTTTATTTCTTGGGAGGGTACTTACTTTATGCTTCACTTTTTGCAACAGTCGGATGCGCTGTTAATGAAGATCCGCAAGATGCGCAAAGCTTGATGCTGCCTATTACGATGCCCATCATTTTTGGCATAGTAATAATGACCAAAGCGGTGAATGCCCCTTATAGTAGCTTATCTGTTTTCGGCAGCTTATTTCCGCTGACTTCTCCTATAGTAATGATGGCAAGAGTGGCATTTGGCGTACCCGGCGGAGTAACCGTATGGGAATTAGTAACGAGCATGGTTTTATTGGTACTTGGCTTTTTATGCACTACATGGCTGGCAGCAAAAATTTACAGAACTGGCATTTTGATGTATGGCAAAAAGACAACCTGGAAAGAAATGTGGAAGTGGGCAATGAGGAAGAACTAATGAAGGATGTATGATCTATGAGCTATGATGTATGAGCTATCGTGTTAGATGCAAATACTTAGATGGAGGATAAATAAGTTGTGATTTGAATGGAGATTTATTTATGCGCCATTTCGAAGCTAGCTCCCAAAGACATCCCTTCTTTTAATAAAATACTGTCTTTGGTGTACTTGCGAAATCCTTCCATTTCAAAAGAAATAGTATAATAACCGGCAGGCAAATTTTTTATGCTGTACAAGCCCAAAGAATCTGTAAGTGCTAATTTCTGCCCTTCAATTTTTTCGGAACTGATGGTGACAACCGCTTCAATCAAAGGTTTTTTGGTGCGGGCATCTTTTATAAAACCACTAATCATTCCAAGTTTTTTTTCCTGACTAAAAACAATACCAAAAAGTAAAAAGGTTACCGCAAACAAACCGATTTTCATTTTCTTCATAACATTTAATATAATGGATTTACCAAAGCATCACTAAAATCCTGCCATATCTCCTTTACAACTTCAGCAGCAGGTTTAATAGCATTTATTATAGCACTCACTTGCCCTATCTCTAACTCACCTTCTTCCATCTCGCCTTCAAACATTCCTTTTTTAGCCCGTCCTCTTCCAAGTAATTTTAGTAGTTCCTCTTTGGTTGCGCCACTCAATTCAGCCTCTTTAACCTGATGATAAAAAGGATTTTTCAACAACCTTACCGGAACCGTTGCTTTCATACTCAGCATGGTATCTCCTTCTTCAGCATTTATGATGGCATGCTTAAACTTGCTATGCGACGAGGCTTCTGGTGTACAAACAAACCTGCTGCCAATCTGCACCGCATTGGCGCCAAGTACCATTGCTGCCAACATTTGCCTGCCTGTTGCTATGCCTCCGGCTGCGATAACCGGTATTGAAACAGCATTTCTTACGGCAGGTATCAATACCATCGTTGTGGTTTCTTCACGTCCATTGTGCCCGCCTGCTTCAAAGCCTTCCGCAACCACAGCATCGCAACCGGCAGCTTCAGATTTTTGAGCGAACAGACTACTGCTTACGACATGCACTACGGTAATACCATGATCTTTTAGTTTGGCAGTCCATGTTTTTGGATTACCCGCACTTGTAAATACAATGGGTATTTTTTCTTCAATAATCGTATTGATATGCTGTTCAATATCTGGATATAAAAGTGGGAGGTTTACCCCAAAAGGAAGTTCAGTTGCTGCTTTACATTTTGCAATGTGCTCCTTCAATACATCCGGATACATACTGCCTGCACCCAATAATCCCAGCCCACCGGCATTGCTTACTGCACTTGCCAATCTCCAACCACTTGCCCATATCATTCCTGCTTGAATGATGGGATATTGAATTTTGAATAGTTGAGTAACGCTGTTTGAATAGTTGTTCATGCTGCCTGGTTAAAAATTAAATATACAAATGAAGAATAGAAAACTGCTATCCTTCCGTTCATTAAGGAATTCTTATAATTGCAGGCAAGGGCCTGGGCAATAATAACTTCTAAAAAACAGCATGAAAATGATAAGTAAATGGTGATATTATTGCGATAATAAAAAAATAAAAATAGAGCCGCGACTATTAATTATTGAAATAATCCGCCTGCCATTTGCCCCTTATCCAAACTCTATTTCAGTATTGTCACCAATATTTAGGCTACGTTTCATACCTTTTACAGATGCATCACTGCCTATAAGGGAATAGTCCAGCACAACTTCATCAAGTGTAGTATAAGATCCTATGATGCTTTCTTTGATAATAGATTGACGGATGGTAGTGTTTGCTCCTATAGCTACATTTGGACCAATTATAGAGTCGCTAATAATGCAGTTAGGCGCTATACTAACCGGAGGAATAATGATGGTGTCCTTATAATTGTGGTGAAAATCAATATTGCCACCTGATTTTTTCAAAAAGATGGCATTACTCTCCAGCAATGTTTCCTTTTTACCACAATCGAACCAGTTTTTCACCTTGAGTGCTTTAAATTTAGCACCTCTTTGAATCATGCAGTCTAAAGCATCCGTAAGATTGTACTCTCCATTTGTTTGAATATTGTCTCTCAAGAGTAGATTTAGGCAGTCGTATAAAAAATTGGTCTCTTTTATTTTATACAATCCAACCAACGCCATGTTACTTTTCGGAATGTTTGGTTTCTCTACTACTCTTTCAATAAAACCATCTTCATTTATTTCTGCAACACCAAAATTTCTTGGGTCGTCCACCTTTTTTACACCCAACATACTGAAAGGACTGCTCATCATTTCCATTACATCAAACTCACAAATAGTGTCTCCAAGTGCAACAAATACTTCATCATTACCTACGATTTGTTGGGTCAATTCTATTGCATGACCTGTTCCCCATCGCTCGTTTTGCTGTACAAAATGACAAGTAAGATGAGGAAAAGTGGATTTAGCGTAATCCTGTATTTTTTCTCCCAAATAACCGATAATAAAAATAAACTCTTTAATACCTGCTTCATGAAGTTGATCAACAATATGACTCAAAATCGTTTTTCCTGCTATGGGAATCAAAGCTTTAGGCTGAGTATAGGTATGAGGACGAAGTTTGGCACCTGCTCCGGCAACGGGTATGATAGCTTTCATTTAAATTCCTTTTTCTGTCGCACTTAACCTCCTTTCACCAGCAAACAATTCAACTAACTTATTTGCAATATTTTTGCAACAGGGAGGTGAAAGTAAGTAAATTATCTATCCAAAGAACCTTTTGGGGGAAATTATTATGTAAAATATACACAATTTACTTTCTTACTATTCTACCCGGATTCTTGGCTATAAATGCTTCCCAGCCTTTAACGCCATTTGCAAGTTTACCCAATACTGAGGTAGATTGGTAGTGGTGACACAAGGCCACAGCAAGGGCATCGGTCGCATCAAAATACTGAGGTTTCTCCTCTAATTTCAGAATTTGTTGCAGCATTTTCCAGACCTGGTCCTTATCTGCATTGCCATTTCCTGTTATAGATTGCTTTATCTTTTTTGGAGAATATTCTGTTACCGGCAGTCCTGAATGCATGGCTGCTGCAATAGCTACTCCCTGAGCCCTGCCCAATTTTAGCATGCTTTGTACATTCTTACCAAAAAAAGGTGCTTCAATAGCGAAAGTGGTCGGATTGTACTTTCCAATCAACTCGCACACTTTTGTATGAATCTTTTGCAATCGCTCATAAGCATCTTTGGTTGAGGCAAGCTTTAATACATCCATCAAAACCATCTCAGGCGTACCCGAAGAAGTATCCATGATGGCATACCCCATAACGATGGTACCCGGATCTATTCCTAAAATAATATTGTTTTTCACCTTCATTTTTGATTGCGTGAAAGTAGTATTTAAGCCGTTATTGGTCTAATGTTATGTATAAGAATATTTATTTTGTACGTTTGACGAAATTTTGATGCACCTGAATAAGCAGTTTAAAATATTTCTCAACTACTTTTTAGGCCCTGCCTTATTCATAATTCTTTCAATTTCTATTTACAGAAACATTACTAATCAGAAAGATTGGCAAGAATCTCTAATAGAAATAAAAAAGTCAATTTCAGGGCCACAGGGATGGAAAGCACTATTGGTTTGCATCCTCATGTTGGTTAACTGGAGCTTTGAAGCCATGAAATGGCGTGTATTATTAAAACACATTCAACAAATTTCATTTTTCAAATCTTTTCGGGCAGTACTTTCTGGTTTAGGCGTATCTGTAGCTATGAGTACGCCCAACGGTGCAGGAGAATATGTTGGCCGTATCATGTATGTAAAGGAAGGAAACAGGATAAGGGCGGTTACTTTAACGTTAGTAGGAAGTATTAGCCAACAAATTATAACCATGGCATTAGGCACGCTTGGCTTGTTTTTATTGCACGATCAAATCATTAATGCACTTTATAAAACCATTAAGCTTCCTGTCCTTTTTCTGGATGCACTCACTTACGTTGGTGTACTAGCAACTACTTTTCTTTTGATTATTTATTTTGAGATTAGCTACCTAATCAAACTGATTGAAAAAATTCCATTTGTATCCAAGTACTCCTACTTTATTCAGAAACTGGAAGAGCTAAACTGGAAAGAACTTTTAAAAGTACTTTCCATTTCAACCTGTAGGTATTCGGTATTTGCTTTTCAATATATATTGTTGTTACAGGTGTTTAATGCCGGTATTGATCCATGGACTTCTTTTTGGTGTATTTCTGTAATGTTTCTGGTACTAGCTATCGTTCCTAGTTTCACTTTTGCAGAGATCGGTGTAAGGGGCTATGTTAGCCTGCAATTATTTGGGGTATTTAGTACGAACGCCGTGGGAATTACGTTTACTGCACTAGCTATTTGGTTTATTAACATTATTATTCCTGCTTTGGCAGGAAGTTTGTTTTTGCTTGGTATCAAACTTTTCAGAAACAAATAGCATGAGAAAAAAGATACTACTTATAGGTTTAATATTTACAATAGTAATATTAACTGCAGGAACAGAGGATAGTGAATTTTGTACCATCAGGAACCATAGTTTTCAAGCCGGAGAAAACATCACTTTGATTGTTTATTATAATGCATTGGGTTTGTACATTAATGCAGGCACCGCCAACTTTATTGTATCACAAGAAAAACTGGCAAACAAACCCGTGTATCATATAACCGGTACAGGCGTTACAAATAGTAGCTATGACTGGATTTATAAAGTAAGAGACAGCTATGAAACCTTTCTGGATACTGCCACGCTAAAACCTTATAAATTTATAAGAAATGTAAATGAGGGAAGTTATAAGAAATACGAGAACGTAACTTTTAATCACACTACTAATACAGCATTAACTACCCAAGGCGTTTTTAAAGTGCCGCCTTGCATTCAGGATGTAATCAGTGCAGTATTTTATGCCCGAAATATTGATTTCGATCATTACAAAGCCGGCGACAAAATTTCTTTCAGCATGTTTATTGACAACGAGATCTACAACATGTATATCCGCTACCTGGGAAAGGAAACCGTAAAAACACAATATGGCAAATTCAAAGCTATCAAATTCAAACCCCTGCTTGTAAAAGGTACCTTGTTTGAAGGAGGAGAAAAAATGACAGTTTGGGTAAGCGATGACCGCAATAAAATTCCCCTTCGAATAGAATCTCCCATTGTGGTTGGCTCTGTAAAAGCAGATATGATGAGCTATCGTGGACTTCGTTATCCGTTGACATCGCTTATCAGTTTCAGATAATTTTATGGAGCAAAAACCATACGATGCAAGGTTATCTTTTCATTAAGGAAAAAGAAAATCATCTTTTTTGCAACCGGATTAAAAATAATAGGTAGATTACACAAACCTATTATCTATGCATTGGAGAAAATTCACAGGGGAACCCCTTTATCTTCCCATAAAAGATGCTGTAGAAACAGCCATTAAAAACGAAAGGGCAGCCGGCAACAACCTTAAAGTTTGTATTGGAACCGACAGTCAAGTGAAAGGCAAAGAAACCGAGTTTGCCACCGTCATTGTTTTTCTGCGCGAAGGTCGTGGTGGGTTTATGTACATCCACAACGAGAAGACCCTACAGAAGTTTTCCATTAAAGAAAGAATGCTGGTGGAGGTAGCAAAAAGTATAGAGATTGCCTATGAATTGTGCAATTTATTTACGGAGTACGATGTGGACATGGAAGTACATGCAGACATCAATACCAATCCACAGTTTAAGAGTAATGATGCATTGCGGGAAGCGATGGGATATATACTAGGGATGGGGTTTGCCTTTAAAGCCAAACCGGAAGCTTTTGCGAGTAGTAGTTGCGCCAATAAAGTGGTAAACTAAACCTGAAAAAAGTTATAGGTAGCACTGCCGGTTTTATCGGCAGCGTGCATTTGTCTCCCATATTTTCTGCAGATAAAAAAATGGATGCGAATCTTCTTCGCCACCTTCTTCGATTACAATAGTTGTGTATTTTACTCCCGCT
Source organism: Segetibacter sp. (assembly GCA_031383285.1). Lineage (GTDB taxonomy): Bacteria > Bacteroidota > Bacteroidia > Chitinophagales > Chitinophagaceae > Segetibacter. Next base: position 9,142 of record JANMZN010000039.1, on the reverse strand, counting down.
GTAGGTATGCTGCACCAACAGCCTGCTGGGTAGGTAAGTTTGCAGGTGAGGAACCTGCAGCGTCACACCCTGCAACACCAACACAGGCAAACAAAGTAGAGAGGGTTGCTTTGCCTTGTTTGTCTTAATTGAGCACTAACACAGTTAACGCAACCAAGCCACCTTTTCTTCCAATAAAATGGAAAGCCTATCAAAGAGGTATTATTACTTCGATTGCGGTATTGTTCCTTCCGTTAATTTGCCATTAATTCTATCTCATTACTTTTACAATCCATAAAAAAAGTTATAAAGCTTCAATGGAAAATCTAGAATATTTTTCTTTTCTATTGTATTCGGCTACCATTATATAACCATCTTTTGCAGGATAAATATTTGTTGTGCTGTTACCATCTTTGTGGGATATTGTTCGCACTACTTTTTTGTTGTTTATGTTGTAGATAAATATATCTTTCTGATCGTCAATAATGATATAGTTGGATTTTGCCTCACTATTTTTAGCTTCATAAAATTTTCGAGTTGCGTCAAAATTAAAACTCATAGAAGAAGGAACATATTTGGAGTAGTTGCACTTAAGTGTATTGTCAACACTAACTTTTCCTGAGTTATCTTGTTTTAAAACAATTACATCTTGGGTTCTCACTTTTATAAAACCAAAACCTGCAATATAAATTGACGGTAATATAATAGGTGAAAGAAGTATACAAGAAGCCAATGCGCCATACTTGGTTTTACGTACAAAAGAAGATCCTATAAAATAGGTGTTCCCGTTGAAGTCTTTAATGGCTTCTAAATATTTTACAAACAATTCCTGATCAACCAATTTGCCTGTTTCTGAAATACCCGGCTTTAAAGATCCATCGTTCCAATAGGTGTATGTTTCTTTAAAATCTTTTTTCTTTGGACCATTGCAATTTATGGTAAAAACACCCGAGTAACAACCTTTGGCAATGTACCTACTTTTAGAAAATCTATCACTAAATTTCAGGTTAATGATATTGCCGGCAATGTACGGATTGCCAGTAATTGGATCATTTTGGAAAGATAAAATTTTCAAATAGTTACCCTTCATATCTTTAAGTTCAATTTTATCTAAACTGCTGCTATCTGCTATGCCAAATGTTTGTATTTCATAGCCACCTTCTGGGGTATTTACTAGGTAGTTTTTTGACAATAAATAAACATAATCTTTGGAAGTATTTAAAATAAATCCGCCATCCGCATCTTTAATATTATTTTTCTTCCACACCTGTTCGCCTTTTGCACTAAATACAGTTATAGTATTACTTTTATCATCACCATAAAACATTGAAAACCCTTTTTGAGGAATACTTTTGATTTGGATATTATGCTTTAATCCATCAGATGCCATTTCATTATTCTCAGCATACTTTGTATCTATAAATGTTAAACTTCTTTCTTTAATAGCAACTTTAGCTTCATGAGTTTTCAAAATTTTTCCTTCCAAACTTACAAACTGGTTAAATACGATAAAATCAAATTTGCCATCAGATTTTTTATTATTTCCACCACTTTTTACTTTCTTGGCTATTTTTAAATAACCAATATTTAATACATCCTGATTAAAAGAAACAGCTTTTAAATATAAATATTGCTCTTTAAATGTTATTTTACCAATATCATTTAAATTTTCATCCATTATTGTAATCTTATAATTGAAAGAATCTGCACTTGCTTTTTCTAATTTAGTAAAAACTAAATATCCCACTAATGCATCATCTTGAAGTATGCTTTTTACTTGTGATGCTACTTCATCATTTACTTCTTTAAAAACTTTTGATTGTGCTTGGGAAAGGATTGTTACAAAAAAAATGCAAACTGTAGTGGCTAAATATTTCTTCATAATTGCTGTCTATTTTATTTTTTTATTTTAAAAAATGAGGGGAGATTATTTTTTCTTGAAATGGTCAGAAAATTCTCGGTACATGCTTTTGCTATTACTAGTTTCAAATTCTTTTGCGGCCATTTCATTTGATTTAGAAGAGGCTTCGAGTTTAAAATTTAGTGCATAGAAAAAACTTTTAAATGCTCTTGTATCGCCAGGAAGGGCATGCCAAAAACTACTTTCTGACATTTTTTTGCAATAATCTGCTAAAATCTCTCTTGGCAATTGTTCAAACATGTTTTGCAATTCGTAATAGTCCTTTGAAATGTATTCTTTTGGTGTTATTCCTATAGCATTAAATCGGTTTAGTTCTTTGTCTGCATAATACAATCCAGAAAATATATTATACACCATGAAATCATACCATTCATCCTTGTTTCCACTATCTTTTTCTATAAGAATTCTATAAAGACAAGCAGTTAAAGCTTCGTTGTCAAAAAGATTCCAAATCAACATCTTATTTGCTTTTTCCTTTAGCTTAGTTGGTATGGGTGTATAAATTTGATTGATACTGCTATACTTCAATGATTTTGCATAGCGGTCTTTACAGTCAGGATGTGTCTTCAATGAATCTTCTATAGATGTGGTGTCTTTAAAATTATACACCCTGGTAGAAAGTCCTTTTGATTTTTTTAAAAGCCAGCTTTCTTCAAAGGGAACATCGTACTTTGCAAAGTAAGTTTTAAAGGGCTTGCTTAATGGCTGTTTGTATTGAATATCAGAACTGTCAAGTTTTAAAAAGAAGGACGCATTAAAGGGAATTTTTGTATTTTTCAAAAGCTCAATGGCAAGTGAATCTGCATCGCCTTCTTTATATCGTTGGTGCTTATTTCTATTAAATGAATAAGACTCAAACACTTTTTTCAACCTGCTTAAACGCTCATATTTCGAATTCAAAATAGAATTTAACGACTGCTTATAATCATCAGAAGTAAGCCACTCCGCTTTATCTTTCATGGCATTTTCGGCATGATTTAAAATATTGTGCCCCAATTCGTGAGCAATTACCATTGCTAAATCTTCTCTATAACGGGCAAATGTTATTAAGCCAAGATTAACCGCTAATACATTGCCGCCAATTGCATAGGCATTTGCAGCAGAGCTTCTATCTAATAATAATGTTGGCTTTGTAGGTATTAAACTTTGGTTACCAGCTACAATTTCATCAATAATCGTTTGTAGGTAAGCAAAAAGTTCTTTTTCATACACATAATCTTTTGTTTCAAAAGCACTTGTGATGAAGTCTGTTCTACTATCCCATATTTCCTTATATTTTTTTTGCCTTTCTTTTATTTTGTACAAGTCTGGACAAGTCCAGTTTTTCTTTATCGAGTCTTTTTGTTTTAAATAATATATATGAGAAAGGTCTTCATAATTGTACAATGAATTATATTGAGAATACAAACTGTAGTAGGAAACACAAAGAGCAAATAGTAACAAAATAAACTTCGAAATGAAGGTAAAAAAATGCTTATTCAAGAAGGTAAAATTTATTATGAATAATTAAAGTATTTGAAAAAAAATGCAATGTATACATAAATTGGAATGTTAATTAAATTAACACATAATTTGTTTCGATTTTAATACCCTTTTAATGAAAGATATTATTATCAGCAGCCAACAATCCCTTTTTAAAGACGGAAGGGTGGTCACTTATGGCTTTAAAATGATGCTAATAAATTTCCGCCTAGGTTCCTCACCTGCAAGATTTACCCAACACGTAGGCTGTTGGCGAAGAAGCAACAGCGGCCTACATTTGTTTCAAAGATTAAAGACCAGGACTTGTTTTAAGCCCTGAAAGATGTTGAGCCAAATGAAGTTAAAAAAGGACTTGTAAAGGTTGCGGTGTACGGTTACGTCTGATGTGCGGAACTTGTCTCCTACCCTGTTGTTATCCTTTACTATCAGGTTGGCCACAAAGCTCACAATGCCTTTCTTTTTATATTGATTGTCTTTCATTTTCAGGAGAGAGAGTTTCATGTCCTCGTATGGAAGCGCAAGTGTGCTGTGCGATGTGGCAGAGTCGGCAGTCATGGTAAAAGACAGTGGGCCAATCATACCTTTTTCAATCTTTGCCATGCTCATAGGCTCTATCAGTTGATTAAGCAGCGTTGCATTGCCACCTTTACTCGTGTTGACGGTAACCGAAAATTTTCCAGCCTTCCACTGGTCCATGTAAAAAATAAAATGGCCCGTGGCCGGAATTTGATTTAAAAACCTGGAAGTGAACCGGGCAACTATTTTGTCGCCGGGCTTGTGCGGCAGGTTGGAGATATTGGTAATGTCAATCGTACTATTGTACAGGGCAACAATGCCATTTCTCCGCGATACTATCTCCCGCTCCTTATACTCTATGTATGTGCTGCCCAATACCATCCGGTCTATCTTGACAGGTATATTCAGCTTTTGCAAAAGCTGCTGTGGAAATGTTTCATGGCTTGCTTCTTTTTTTACACTGTCTATTGGATAGGTAAGGTCGTGGTACACCTTAATGGTGTTGCTCACCGTGGTGGCCATTTCTGCAAAAAACTTTCCTTCAGTCAGTTTTTGAATATCCAGGTTTTTGAAAACAAAATTGCTGAAAGTAATGTCATACCTATCCTTTTGAAGGCCGGCTTTTTTGGCAAACGCTGCCTCCCCATATTGCGGAATGACTTTGAAGGATTTTATTTTCAGTGTCCGTGAAAGGGTGTTGATCTTAATACCACCGGCACGGTAAACATACAACCCATCTCCACTTTCTATACGAATGTCTTCGTTACTAAATTCTGCTTCCTTTGCGCTTTTCAATAGCCCGGACTGCATTGTTGCAGTGCTGTCTATATAAATGTGCTGTAAGAAAAAAGCATTGCCTTTAACAATCAATGGCTTTTTATCATCCATTTTTGGCTGCTGAATGACAGTGATGGATTTGGCAACTAAATGATTCATGCTGAATTGCTTGATCCAACCTGACAAAAGCTTTGGATTGGCATTTGTATGTTGCGTTTTACCTTTATCGGCTGGCGACATTTCAATTTCACCGTTGGAAATAATTGCACTATCTATGCTCAAAAATGAATTTTCCACAGGGCCTGCCCAATTAATGCCGCTGATTGTGATGCCTGTGGCAAAACTTTTGAATGAACCCCCATTTTTAAAAGCATCATAATCTATTCTACCCAATGACAACAATTGCGAACCTGTACTGAAAGACAAATCTGTTATTTCGCCACTTTTGCGCTCCGAACCAAGATGAACTTTGCGGGTTTGCAAGTCTATTTTTCTGCAAAATAAAGTACGAGTAGTATCCCTGTTTGATATACTGTCTATAGCCACATCCTGCAGGCCAATGGTGGTGTTATAAGTCTCAAATTTAACCTCTTTGGTATAAAAATCTATGGTAGTCACCGATGCATTGATGATGGAAACGCTGTCTGCTTTTATCTTTTTAAAGTTACCCAATATTTGCCGGTACAGTTGTTCCTGTTGGCTTCTAAAATTTTTAAGTTTGCTTTGCGCAGCAAAAACATAGATGATCAGTTGCGGGTTTGTGATCAATATTTGGCCGCATTCCATTTGGTTGTTGATCAATGCCTTGGTAGTTTTAAAATTATTAACCTCCAGGGATGGGATGCTGATGTCCAACAATAATTTCACTGCGTTGGTATCGCCGCTGTTTATCATATTTAGTTGCCTTACAGTATCCCCTTTCAGTCGAAGGTTTTTAATAAAAACATTGCCTGCTATTTCATTTACAGCAATGGATTCATAACTTATTTTGTAAAGTTGGTTTGATTTATTTTCCACAAGTACAGGCAACCCTTTACTTAAAAAAGCTCCTTTTTTTATTTTATAAAAAACAACGCCACCTATCACGATAATGGCGAGTATTAAATAGATGTATTTTTTTCTTTTAATTGCTGTAAGTTTTTCCATTGGTTATTCAAATGCAAAATTTACGCCGCTGTTAATTTGGTCATCTCAACCCCGCCACTTCCCTAAAAATGTTGGCCATTATCGTTTTCATCGGTCTTCAAAGTGTACATGCTGTAGAAGTTTTCGGCGGTAGTGCCTGAGTTAGATAGGGACCCCGCCTGGGGTAACTGCTATCCCGAATGCGCTACAAAATGTACCGGTACATAACCTTCCATTTTATTCTTTTTCTGCCGCTGTTGGGTGCTTCACCAACAGCCTGCAAGATAGTAAAGTTTGCAGTTGAAGAAGCTGCAAGTGCGGAAAGCAATGTTGGCTGTTTGCATGTATCTAATCGGACATAAATTCCATTAAGCTTAATGGTCATAGCTAATTACTCTTGTTAGTTGCCAACCATCAATTCTTTTCTGCCAGATATGTACGAATTTAAATGTTCCACAATCGTCCTTTCCGTTTTCCTGGTGACAAAACCGATGCGTACCTATTTCAATGGCTCCATAGTCTTTGATAGGATATACCTGAAGACTTCCGGGTATAAGCGTTCTTCTTAGCCCATTGTTTTGGTCAAATAGCCGACGGGTATTTTCAATTACCTGATTGTAGTTTGTCAAACCTCCATTGTCATGATAAAACTCAAGGTCGGTTGCGAATATCGTTTTTAGTTTTTCAAGGTTTCTGTTGTTGAATGAATCAAATAACACGCTGTCCATGTGAGCAATAGTGTCATATAAGTCTTGGGATACCGGCACATATAATTTTGTTATTGTACTACTGCTCATTCGCGAAGTAGCGCAAGCAGCAGTAATACACACCAAGGTTATATAAACAAGAGCAGTTCTTAGCCTTTCCATATTGTGTTTTTAAAGTCTTGCATCGCTTGCAGCCAACAACAGTCTGTGAAAAAACTATTGTCATCAAACAAATATAACCATTGCTATTTATTTTAAAAGCGAAGTTTGCGTTTTATGCTGCTGTTGTGTCTTTACCAACAGCTTGTTGGGTAATAAAGTTTGCATGTGAAGAAGCTGCAAAGGCGAAACGCTTTTTCCCGCCCTTTATCGCAGGTGATAACACACTGCAACGGCTGCGCTGCGATACCGGCACGGGCAAAATTATTGCAAATAATATTGCTTGATTTATTTGTTTTTTGCACAGTTCGTGTTAGCGGCTGGCTTTTTCTGTAAATTTAATGTAGCTCTCATTCTCAAATTCTTTAAAATAAAAAATTTCAAAAATGATTTTTGATAAAATTAATTTCAACCTATTCAAGATATTTTCTTTGTCGCCTGTAAGTGTCAAATTAAGTTTAGTTTCATTTTCAGTTAAGTTGAAACCTAAATTTTTAAAAGAATTTATATTGTCGTCATGAAGTATCAATTTTTTTGTATGCTTTTTAACATAAGGCAATGTCACTTTTAGTACTTTTTTTGAATAACTAAACCCTAAGAATAAATTGTCTTCCTTTTTTAGTATTAGCTTTAAATTTTTAACTTTCTTGTCCACCAATTTTTTAAGGGTTTCGTCAAGTAAAGTATTGTTCTCTGGAAGTGTCGATTGATTCGGAGTTTGATTTAGTTTTTCCAATTCTTCCATAGCACGTTGAAGGTCTTTCACAAAATATTCCCTCATATGGTCTGAACTTTCAGTCTCAATATGTTTTAGTAGCCCGTCAATTCTTCTTTGTCTAAAATCTTTCTCGTCAAATAGTTTGCCGTCTAAATTCTTTAAAGTTTGAAGTCTGCTATTTAGTTGATATAGGGCTTCTGAATGATAATGAGCCATTAAATATTCAGTCTCAATTAAACACTCGTTGATAAGTTTTTGAAGTCGAACTTTTTCTTCTTCGTATAGAGAAATTAAATGTCTAAGTTGGTGGTCCACTGTGGTCATTTAAGCATGCCGCTAACGTTTGTATTTGTGTTAGTAGACACAATATAGAAAAAAATGCTAGTATTGAAGATCAATTTTTAAGTGTGGTACATCTTGTATTGTCGTTTGGGCAATCCACTTTTTCAATATCCGTTTTCTGCATTTGTAAGGTGTGTCTCACCTGCAAGATTTGCCTACTAAATAGGCTGTTGGGGATAAATACACCATCAGTGGCTTAAAAGTTTTACGAACTAGCAATGAATGATTTTGGATTTCTAACTCATTATTTGGGCCAAAGCATTTCAATAAGCAAACTACTTTTTCCCGCCCTTTAGTCGCAGGTGATAAAACCCTTCGACGGCTGCGTTGCAACATTGGCACGGGCAAAAAATATGAAATTGATTTTTTAGTATTAAAGGCGGCAAAAAGCTTACTCTTTTATTTCGTTCAGTTTGTCAAGGTGTATTTGTATCATGCTGATATATGTTGCAGCAAAATCAGTAACTCCTTTATCCGCTAGTTCACCGGCCTTTTTAAAATCTTTTAAATCCTTTTCATGGTCAATACGCATCATCTTAATAAATTTTTCATCAAAATCTCTTCCGGTTTTTTCATTTAAGCCATTAAAGCCATCCTGTTTATTATTGCTAATTCTGGCGGGCAATGTAATATTTCTGTCGGCAGCAAGTTTTTTAATTTTACTTAATAACATTTCCTGGTCTTTCATCATCAATTTGCCGTAATCAACAATTTGGGCTGTTGAACCCTTCTGCACTGCCAACCCGCCTTCTTTTTTTCCCATAATTCTTGCATCTGCAATTTTTACTAAAAAATCGGCCACATCTTTATTTACGGATGGCGTAATTTCATTTTTTTATTGGCAATGGTAACACTATCATTAACTTTAGATGTATTGCAACTGAATGCACAAATTAATACTGAAGCAAGAATGCTGATTGAAGTAAAATATTTCATGATTAGTTATTTAGTATTATGGAGTACGTAAATTATTGTGCCAGATTGTGTTGCACAATTGTGTAGCCGCTAAGTTAAATGATATGCTTTCTGCCCTTGCAGGTGTTCCTCACCTGCAAGACTTGCCCATTATGCAGGCTGTTGGTGATGAATAAAGCGACAGTGAGAAAAAAGTTCTGAGAAAAACAATAGAAGATTTTGGATTTCTAACTCATTATTTGGGCTAAAGCGTTTCAATAAGCAAACTACTTTTTCCCGCCTTTCAGTCATAGGTAATAACACCCTTCGATGGCTGCGCTTCAACACCGGCACGGGCAAAAGCTTATTAAAGATATTGATTGATTATCCGCAATTAGGTGCAAGGCTTGAACCAGGAACAGGAAGTAGCCGCCACAATTAGCCTATCAAACAGTTTTATGCCAAAGTACCTTCTGTTGAACTTGTAGCAAAACTCGTTTAGATAATTTTGCATGTACTTGT